>JACWDK010000021.1 GCA_014654165.1 Pelagibacterales bacterium SAG-MED13
AATTACAAAACCTGGTCTAGATGTATAAATTGTTACAAAACACTTGTTTGAAGTTCTTTCTATCATAACTTTAGAAACACCTGAGTTAACTACATTTTTTTTTACATATTCTCTAATTTTAAAATCTTCTATGAGATAGTTTCCAAAATCCTTTTTTTTGGCATACCAAACAGAGTCCCATCCTCTATTAACACCCAATCTAAAACCTACAGGATTAACTTTTTGTCCCATGACTCTCCATTTTGTTTATTTCTGATAAAATTATTGTTACGCTTGAATATGGTTTCAATATCGGAGCAGCTCTTCCTTTAGCCCTTGGTCTAAACCTTTTCATTATTATTTTTTTTCCACAATAAGCTTCTTTAACAATTAATTTATCAATATCATACTGAAAATTGTTTTCTGCATTTGCCACTGCAGAATTAATAGTTTTTCTGATATCTTTAGTTATTCTTTTTTCTGAAAACTGTAAGTCTCTTATTGCAATATCTACTTTCTTCCCCACAATTCCTTTGAGAATTGGATTTAATTTTCTAACACTAGATCTAATATTGTTATTTATTGATCTAACAGTTTTATCTTTTTTATTATCAATTTTCTTTTTTTTGCTCATAATTATTTCTTAGGTGCTGCCTCTGCTGGTTTTGCTTTCTTGTCTGCTGGAGTATGTCCAAAAAAACTTCTGGTTGGGGCAAACTCACCTAGTTTATGTCCAACCATATCTTCAGATACAGTAATAGGAATAAACTTTTTACCATTATAAATTAAAAAACTTACCCCAACAAAATCTGGAAGTATTGTTGATTTTCTTGACCAAGTTTTTATAGGTATTTTTTTTGCATCAGTTTTATATTTATCCACTTTTTTCATTAAACTTTCTTCAACAAAAGGACCTTTCCAAACCGCTCTAGCCATTATTTTGTATCCTTTCTTTTATTTCTTCTCTTAATTATAAATTTATCTGTTCTCTTATTATCTCTTGTTTTTAACCCCTTAGCTGATTGACCTTTTGGTGATACTGGATGTCTTCCACCCGCAGTTTTTCCTTCTCCTCCGCCATGTGGGTGATCAACTGGGTTTTTAACAACACCTCTAGTATGCGGTCTTCTACCTAGCCACCTCGATCTACCAGCTTTACCAATCTTAATATTTTTTTGATCAGGGTTACTTAGTACCCCAATAGTTGCTAATGATCTTGAGTCTATTTTTCTGACCTCACCTGATGCTAATTTTATTAAGCTATAATTTCCATCTAATCCACTTATTGTCACAGAGGTACCAGCAGATCTTGCAATTTTACCTCCACCCCCAGGTTGGATTTCAACATTGTGAATATCTATTCCAACAGGAATATCTTGAAGTGGCATACAGTTTCCTACTTTAATCTCTTTTTTTTCCCCATTTACAATTTTATCTCCAATATTAATTTTTTGAGGTGCTAAATAATAAGAATATGTATTGTCTTCAAACTTGACCAACATTATGTAGCAAGATCTATTTGGATCATACTCTAATCTTTCTACGGATGCCGGCATATCAAATTTTTTTCTATAAAAATCGACATGTCTATACATTTTTTTATGACCACCTGCTCTATTAATAGAAGTAATATGACCATTGTTATTTCTGCCTTTCATGGCATTTTTAGGTGAAACTAAAGATTTAAAAGGTTTTCCCTTCCAAAGTCCTGTTCTATCGACAAGAATAGTTCCTCTTGTTGATTTTGTATAAGGTTTAAAAGTTTTTAATGCCATAATTTAAATTCCAGTAGTTAGATCAATACTCTGCCCTTTTTTAAGAGTTATTATTGCTTTTTTAAAACCAGAGACTTTAACCTTCTTTCCTCTAGTTAATTTTTTTCTATTTTGTTTATTAATTATATTTATTTTAGTCACATTAACTTTAAATATTTTTTCTATATTATTTTTAAGATTTTTTTTGTTGGCATTCTTATGAACTTTAAAAATTATTTTATTTTGCTCAGACAGATTGGTTGATTTTTCTGTCAACAAAGGAGATAGAATTTTATCGTAAAGATGTATTTTATCCACTACGCATACCTCTTTTCAATTTCCTTGACAGAACTTTCTGTAAATACGACCTTAGTAAATTTTACCATATCAAATGCACTAAAATGATTTACATCTGTTACTTTGATATTGGGGATATTTCTAATTGATTTTTCAATTTTTTCTTTAGATACTTTATCTAAAACAATTAATGAATTTGTCATATCAAACTTTTTAACTATTATGTTCATTTCCTTAGTTTTCTTAATTTCTTTTACAAAATCACTAAAAATTAAAAGATTTTTATTTTGAGTTTTTTCACTAATTATTGATGCAATACTTTGTTTTTTTTCACTTTTATTAAGTTTTCTTTTTTTATACGATAATTCACCTTTGGGACCATGGGCTACACCACCACCGACAAAGATTGGAGCTTTTCTACTTGCGTGTCTTGCATTACCAGTTCCTTTTTGAGCATAAATTTTTGAGGTTGGTCCTGCTACTTCATTTTGTTGTTTAGTTTTAGCATGTCGACCTTTATAATTAGCGTTTGTTTTGTATAAAACATTACTAACCAGTTTATTATTTATTTTTGCTGAAAAAATTTTATCCAAAACTTCAATAGAGCTTTTTTTACCATCAAGATTTAATTTATCAATTTTCATTATTTTTTCTTTTTATCTGGTGTTTTTTTTGCCTGTTCTGCTTTTTGAATTTTTTCAATAATAGTCAATTTATTTATATTTTTTACTGATTGTTTAACTAGAATTTCTGAATTTTTTGAACCAGGTATAGATCCTTTTAGGTAAAGTAATTCATTTTCCAAATCTGTTTTAATAATTTCGATATTTTGCATTGTTCTTAATTTATCACCCATATGACCAGCCATTTTTTTTCCTTTAAAAACTTTACCAGGATCTTGTCTTTGCCCAGTTGAACCGTGTGATCTATGTGAAACAGAAACACCATGTGTAGCTCTTAATCCTCCAAAATTATGTCTCTTCATAGCTCCAGCAAACCCTTTACCAATAGTTCTTGATTTTGTGTCTACAAACCTAACATCTTTAAAAATCTCAAGTCCAAACTCATTTCCCTCTTTATAGTTTTCAGTTTTCGAAATTTTGTATTCTTTGAGTTTTTTCTTAGCTTCTGTATTTTTTTTTGCAAAATAACCCTTCATAGACTTTGTTATTTTTGAATTTTTTATTTTTCCATAACCTAGTTGGACTGCTTTATATCCTCTTTTTTCTTCTTCAATGACATGAATAACTCTAGCTTTTTCCATTTTTAATACAGTTACGGGTACTAACTGACCTGTTTTATAAAATTCTCTAGTCATACCAATTTTCTTACCAATTAAAGCTATTTCATTCATAATTATATTTTTATCTCCACATCAACACCAGATGCTAAGTCTAATTTCATTAAAGCTTCAACAGTTTGTGGTGTAGGCTCTACTATATCAATCAATCTTTTATGTGTTCTTGTCTCAAATTGTTCTCTACTTTTTTTATCTATATGAGGTGATCTTAAAACTGTATATCTTTCTATTTTAGTTGGAAGAGGTATGGGCCCTTTGATAGTTGCTCCAGTTCTTTTTACTGTATTAACTATTTCTTCAGTAGAAGCATCTAAAATTTTATTATCATATGCCCTAAGTTTAATTCTTATATTTTGTTTCTCCATAATTAACCTGCAATCTTTTTAGTTACTTCATCCTGTACATTTTGAGGAACTTTAGAATAGTGATCAAAAAACATTGAATATTGTGCTCTACCTTGTGACATTGATCTTAAATTGTTTATGTATCCAAACATATTAGCTAAAGGAACCATTGCTGTAATAACTGTTGCATTTCCTCTTTGCTCTTGAGTACTTATTTGACCTCTTCTACTATTCAAATCTCCAATCACATCACCCATATAATCCTCTGGAGTTACTACTTCAACTCGCATCACTGGTTCAAGTAATTTTAAGGTACCTTTGGTACATGCCTCTTTAAAACAAGCCCTGCTCGCAAGTTCGAAAGCAAGAACACTTGAATCCACATCATGATGAAGGCCATCTAATATTGTCACTTTATAATCTATCATTGGAAATCCAGCTAGTATTCCACCATCAGAAACTGTTTCTATTCCTTTTTCAACACCAGGTATAAACTCCTTAGGAATAGCACCGCCTTTAATTTTACTTTCAACAGATCTTCCAGCACCAGGTTCTTGTGGTTCAACTAATAACTTAACTTTAGCAAATTGCCCAGCTCCACCACTTTGTTTTTTATGAGTATATTCAACTTCAGATGCATTTTCCAAAGTTTCTCTATAAGCAACTTGAGGTGCGCCTACGTTCGCCTCAACTTTGAATTCTCTTTTCATTCTGTCAACAATAATATCTAAATGAAGCTCACCCATTCCTTTTATAATTGTTTGTCCAGACTCTTCATCTGATGTTACTCTAAATGAAGGATCTTCTTTTGCTAATCTTCCGAGAGCTTCACCCATTTTTTCTTGATCTGCCTTAGTTTTAGGTTCTACAGCAATTTCTATTACCGGATCAGGGAATTCCATTGGTTCTAATAATACAGGTTTTTCTTCATCACATAATGTATGTCCAGTTATAGTATATTTTAAACCAGCTAGAGCTACTATATCTCCAGCATTTGCCTCTTTTATATCTTCTCTTGAATTTGCGTGCATTAAAAGCATTCTACCAACTCTCTCTTCTTTTTCTTTCGATGAATTATAAATGCCAGTACCAGTTTTAATAGTTCCTGAATAAATTCTTATAAATGTCAATGATCCAACAAATGGATCGTTAGCGACTTTAAAAGCCAAAGCTGAAAAGCCAGCTGAGTCTTCAAATTTCATCTCAATTTCATCTTCTGAACTTGGTTTGGTTCCTTTTATGGACCCTATATCTATAGGGCTTGGTAAATAATTGATTACAGCATCTAACAATGGCTGAACACCTTTGTTTTTAAATGCCGATCCAGTTAATATTGGCACAAAACTGAAATTTAATGTGCCTTTTCTTATACATCTAATTAAATCTTCTTCTTTTATTTCATCACCGTTTAGATAAGCTTCCAATAATTTTTCATCTTGCTCTACAGCTGTTTCTACTAGTTCTGTTCTATACTTTTGTGATATTTCTTTTAAATCATCTGGAATATCTTTGTATTCCCACTCCGCTCCTAAAGCCTCATTTTTCCAAACTTGAGCTTTCATTTTTACTAAGTCTACAACACCTGTTAAAGAAGCTTCGATTCCAATTGGAACTTGGATGACTAAAGGTTTTGCACCTAATCTATCTCTTATCATATCAACACATCTAAAGAAATCCGCACCAGTTCTATCAAGTTTATTTACAAAACATATTCTTGGAACTTTGTATTTGTCAGCTTGTCTCCATACTGTCTCTGATTGAGGTTCAACACCTGCAACTCCATCAAATACCGCTACTGCACCATCTAATACTTTTAAGGATCTTTCCACTTCAATAGTAAAATCTACGTGACCAGGAGTATCAATAATATTAATTCTGTGATCTTGCCAAAAACAAGTAGTAGCTGCTGAAGTAATAGTTATACCTCTTTCCTGTTCTTGTTCCATCCAATCCATTGTTGCAGCACCATCATGTACTTCACCAATTTTATGACTTTTTCCAGTGTAGTATAGAACTCTTTCTGTGGTAGTAGTTTTGCCGGCATCAATATGTGCCATAATCCCAATATTTCTATATTTATCTAAAGTATGAGTCCTGGCCATAATTAATTACCACCTAAAATGTGCAAAAGCCTTATTCGACTCTGCCATTTTGTGTACATCCTCTCTTTTTTTAACTGCTGCTCCTTTTTTTTCGTATGCATCATAAAGTTCGTTAAAAATTTTATCTGACATATGTTTGTCTTTTCTTTTTCTAGCAGACTCAACTAACCATCTAATTGCTAATGCTTGGGCTCGTTTACTTTTAACCTCAACAGGAACTTGGTATGTAGCACCACCTACTCTTCTTGATCTAACTTCAACAGTAGGTTTAATATTGTTAATTGCTTCATTAAAAATATTAATTGGTTCATCTTTAGATTTAGTCTTAATTTTATCTATGGCATCATATACAATTTTAGCCGCAACTCCTCTTTTACCATCATACATTATGTTATTAATTAATTTTGGAATAATTGTTGAATTAAATTTTGGGTCAGGAACAACATTTTTTTTTGGTTGAGTTTTTTTTCTAGACATTATTATTTACCTTTTTTAGTTCCATATAATGATCTTCTTTTTTTTCTGTTTGCTACACCTTGTGTATCTAAATTTCCTCTTAAAATGTGATATCTAACGCCAGGTAAATCTTTAACTCTTCCACCTCTAATTAAAACAACTGAGTGTTCTTGTAAGTTGTGACCCTCTCCTGGAATATATGCTGTAACTTCAAAACCATTTGACAATCTTACTCTTGCAACTTTTCTTAAAGCAGAATTAGGTTTTTTTGGAGTAGTGGTATAAACCTTTACACAAACTCCTCTTTTCAAAGGCTGTTTTTGTAAAGCAGGAACCTTGTTCCTTTTAATTTGTTTTACTCTCTTTTTTTTTAACAACTGATTAATAGTTGGCATAATTTAAATTTTATAATTAATGTATTTTTGATGAAATAACTGACAGGTTATTCATGGCAGCGTTTAGTACCTATGATTAGTACTACATTCCAACCAAAAATATCGCCAAAATACTAATTAATTTGGCTTTGTCAAACTAAAAGTCTGAATTAGAGCGCTTTTTTCTACTGATTTGCTTGAGTTTCTGATGGTTCTATTTTTTCTTGGTCTGATAAAAATTTATTATCATCTTCTAAAGCTTTTTTATTCCATTTATTCTTAATATTTCCAGTTCCAGCTGGTACAAGTCTACCAACAATAACATTTTCTTTAAGTCCATTTAATGGATCAACTTTACCTTTAATTGCTGCATCTGTAAGTACTCTTGTTGTTTCTTGAAATGATGCTGCCGAAATAAATGACTCCGTTTGAAGCGAAGCTTTAGTAATACCCATTAATACTCTTTCTCCTACTGCAGGAGTTTTTCCTTCAGCTTTAAGCTTTTCATTTACAATATCAAACTTAATTCTGTCGATTATTTCACCTGGTAGATAATTTGAGTCTCCTGTCGATTTAACTTCGACTTTTTTAAGCATTTGTCTCAAGATAGTTTCAATATGTTTATCATTAATAATTACACCTTGGAGCCTATATACTTCTTGAACTTGATTAACAAAATACTCTGTTAATTCTTTTATACCTAAAATACGTAATATATCATGAGGTAATGGTTGACCGTCTAATAAGTATTCTCCTTTTTTAATTCTTTCACCTTGGTTAAAATTAATATGTTTACCTTTAGGAATTAAATAATTTGAAGGTTCATTTCCATCTTCAGGGACAATAGAAACTCTTTGTTTTCCTCTTACTTCTTTTCCAAATACTACTTGACCATCATTCTCGGCAATTATTGCGCTATCTTTAGCTTTTCTAGCCTCAAATAATTCTGCAACTCTTGGTAAGCCTCCAGTAATATCTTTAGTCTTTGTGGTTTCTTTAGGTAATCTAGCAATTACATCTCCTGCAGAAATTTTTTGACCATCTTTAACTGATAAAATTGAATCAGGTACTAAATAATACCTTGCTTCATTATCATCAGCTTTTTTAATTACATTACCCTTTTCATCTCTAAGTGTTATTCTTGGTTTTAAATCTGAACTTTTAGATTGCGACCTCCAATCAACAACTGATTTTGATGATATACCAGTTGCATCATCAGTTGTTTCTTGAATTGAAACACCGTCTATTAAGTCTACAAAACCGGCAATACCACTTTTCTCAGCGATAACAGGTGTTGTATACGGATCCCATTCACAAATTTTTGTATTTGCTTTAACTTTATCCCCATTTTTGAAAAATACTTTTGAACCATATGCTACTTTGTATACTGCTATTTGTACTCCATTATCATCTTCAATGGACAGCTGAGTATTTCTACCCATAACAATTAAATTTTTCTTTGAATCTTCTAAAATATTTGAATTTAATATCTTTAAAGTACCCTCACTTTTACTGACTATTTGAGAATCTTGTTTTACTGAAGCTGTACCACCAACGTGGAACGTTCTCATTGTTAATTGAGTACCTGGTTCTCCAATTGATTGTGCTGAAATCATTCCGATTGCTTCACCAACATGTACCATTTTACCTCTTGATAAATCTCTTCCGTAAGAAGTTGCACAAACACCTTCTTTACTTCCGCAAGTCATTACAGAGTAAACTTTAATTGATTTTACTCCTGCTGCATCTATTTTATCACAACCAGCTTCATCTATCATTGTTGATTTTTTAATAACAATGTCACCTGTAAGTGGATTTTTTACATCATCAAATGTAATTCTTCCTAAGGCTCTTTCCGATAAACTTACTACAACATTACCACCCTCTAGTATTTCAGAAAGTTCAATAAATCCTGGATTTTTACAATCACATTCTTTTTTAGTTACAGTTAAGTCCTGAGCAACATCGCAAAGTCTTCTTGTTAAATATCCTGAACTTGCAGTCTTAAGTGCTGTATCAGCTAATCCTTTTCTAGCTCCGTGAGTAGAATTGAAATATTCAAGTGCTGTTAACCCTTCTTTGAAATTTGAAGTAATTGGACTTTCAATAATTTCACCAGAGGGTTTTGCAATCAAGCCTCTCATACCTGCTAATTGCTTCATCTGTGCAGCAGATCCTCTAGCTCCACTATCAGCCATCATAAATACTGAATTAATCTTAAGTCCATCAGAAGTTTTTTCTGTCGCTGAAATACCCTTCATCATTTCTCCTGCAACTTTATCTGTACATTTAGACCAGGCATCAACAACTTTATTGTATTTTTCACCTCTTGTTATCAAACCTTCAGCATATTGTGTTTCATAGTCAGCAATTAATCTTTTAGTATCATCTATGAGTTGAGTTTTGTTTTTAGGTATAACTAAATCATCTTTACCAAAAGAAATACCTGCTTTAAATGCGTGTTTAAACCCAAGATCTTTAAGTTTATCACAGAATATAACAGTTTTCTTTTGACCACAAAATCTAAAAACTATATCTATAATTTCTGAAACTATCTTTTTAGGAAGTGATCTATCAATTAATGAAAATTTTATATTATGATCTTTAGGCAATAAATTTGCCAATAAAAATCTTCCTGCTGTTGAAGTGTATTTTTCAAATTTCTTATTTCCCTTTTCATCAACAGTTTCAAATCTAGAAATGATAGTACTGTGTACTTTTATTTGACCTGAAGATAGTGCAAATTCAATTTGATCAGCATCTAAGAAATATCCTGATGGTTTGTCAGTAAAAGGTTCTTGTGATAAATAATAAATTCCTAAAATCATATCCTGACTTGGAACAATTATTGGTTTACCATTTGATGGTGATAGAATATTGTTTGTAGATAACATCAAGATTCTTGCTTCTAATTGTGCCTCTAAGCTTAAAGGAACGTGAACTGCCATTTGGTCTCCATCAAAGTCAGCATTAAAAGCTGCACAAGTTAATGGATGTAATTCAATTGCATCGCCTTCAATTAATTTTGGCTCAAATGCTTGTACTCCAAGTCTATGAAGTGTTGGTGCTCTGTTTAATAATACTGGGTGCTCTCTTACAATTAATTCTAGTGCATCCCATACAGCATTAGTTTCTTTTTCAACTAATTTTTTTGCTTGTTTAATAGTTGAAGCTAATCCTAATTTATTAAGTCTTGCATATAAAAATGGTTTAAATAATTCCAGGGCCATTTTTTTTGGCAAACCACATTCATGTAATTTAAGATCAGGTCCAACAACAATTACAGATCTTCCAGAGTAGTCGACTCTTTTCCCTAAAAGGTTTTGTCTAAATCTTCCCTGCTTACCTTTAAGCATTTCAGCTAATGATTTTAATGGTCTCTTTCCAGTGCCTGTAATTACTCTTCCTCGTCTTCCGTTGTCAAATAATGCATCAACTGACTCTTGGAGCATCCTCTTTTCATTTCTAACAATGATGTCTGGTGCTTTAAGATCCATTAATCTTTTTAAACGATTATTTCTATTTATTACTCTTCTATATAGATCATTTAAATCAGACGTAGCAAATCTACCACCATCTAATGGAACTAGAGGTCTTAATTCTGGAGGAATTACTGGGACTACAGTCATAATCATCCATTCAGGTTTTTGACCAGTTTCAATAAATGACTCGATTAACTTTAATCTTTTGATGGCTCTTTCCTCATTAACTTTTGCTTGCTCTTGGTTTTTCTAAAACTGAAATAGTTAATGAGTTTTATGATAGTGAAAAATATGTTTATGACTCTAGTTCTCAAAAATGGAAAACAAAATTTAACCCAGAAAATTACAAGGCAAAAAACTTTTCTGAAGAAGTAATAGATGCAAAAACAGGAAAAGTTGTTATTAAATTAGGAGATAAAGTTAACTTTCTAAATGCAAAGAATTTAGCAAACGATGGTTTAAAAGATATTTTAGTTTCCAGAGAGTCGCTATTTGGTAAGTTTTTACATGCTGATATAAAAACGAGCGAAGAAGAGGGAGGTGAATTTAAAATTGGTACAGAGTTAAATGATACAATTATTCAGCAAATTTTAGATGCAAAAATTCATACAATGGAGATTTCTATTACAAATACAATAAATAAGGGTGCATATTTATTAACTACTATTTTAAATGATAAGAACAATAATAAAGATGATGCAATAACTGAAATTTATAAAATGCTAAGACCAGGAGAACCACCAACAATAGAAATTGCTACTCAAATTTTTAATAATTTATTCTTTAGTTCTGATAGATATGATTTATCAGACGTAGGTAGAGTTAAAATGAACTCAAGACTAAATCTTGAATGTTCAGACAAGATAACAATTTTAAGAAATGATGATATTGTTGCTATAATCCATAAAATGTTAGATCTTCGAGACGGAAAAGATGAAGTTGATGATATTGATCATTTAGGAAATAGAAGAGTTAGATCCGTAGGTGAATTAGTTGAAAATCAAGCTCGTATTGGTGTTTATAGAATGGAAAGAGCTATTAAAGAGAAAATGACAACATTAGATGTTGAGTCAGCTATGCCACAAGATTTAATTAATGCCAAACCTTTAACAGTTTCTTTGAAAGATTTTTTTGCAAGTTCACAGTTATCTCAGTTTATGGACCAAACAAATCCATTATCAGAAATTACTCACAAAAGGAGAGTTTCAGCTCTTGGTCCTGGTGGTTTAACAAGAGAAAGAGCAGGATTTGAAGTTCGAGATGTTCACCCAACACATTATGGAAGAATATGTCCGATCGAAACTCCTGAAGGTCCAAATATTGGATTAATTAATAGCTTATCAACTTATGCAAAAATTAATAAATACGGATTTATTGAAAGTCCCTATAAAAGAGTAAAGGATGGAATAGTTCAGGACAAAGTAGAGTATTTATCAGCGATGGAGGAAACTAAATTTACAATTGCACAAGCCAACACTAAACTTGATAAAAATAATAAAATTATAGAAGAACTTGTTTCATGTAGAGAGAATTTAAATTTTCTTTTATCAAAACCTGAGTCAATTGATTATATAGACGTTTCACCAAAACAATTAGTTTCAGTTGCAGCATCATTAATTCCATTTTTAGAAAATGATGATGCTAACAGAGCATTAATGGGATCAAATATGATGAGGCAAGCAGTTCCACTTTTAAAACCTGAGTCACCATTGGTAGGAACTGGAATAGAAAGTGATGTAGCTTTAGATTCTGGAGTTACGATTGTTGCAAAAAGAGATGGTATAGTTGATAAAATTGATGGTAAAAGAATTGTAATTAAAGTTACAGAAGAAACAGATTTTACAAAATCCAGTGTCGACATATATAACTTACAAAAGTTTAAAAGATCAAACCAAAATACCTGTATCAATCAAAGACCTTTAGTTAGAGTAGGTGATAAAGTTAAATCAGGTGATATTATTGCTGACGGTCCTTCTACTAGATTAGGAGAACTGGCCCTTGGAAAAAATGTGACTGTAGCTTTCATGCCTTGGCAAGGATATAATTTTGAAGATTCTATTTTGATATCTGAAAGATGTGTAACTGACGATGTATTTACCTCGGTCCATATAGTTGAATATGAAATAATGGCTCGTGACACAAAATTAGGTGAGGAGGAAATTACTAGAGATATTCCAAATGTTAACGAAGAAGCACTTAAAAATTTAGACGAGTCAGGAATTGTATATATTGGCGCAGAAGTTAATGCTGGAGATATATTAGTTGGAAAGGTAACTCCCAAAGGAGACTCAGCCTCAGGTCCTGAGGAAAAATTATTAAGATCTATATTTGGTGAAAAAGCTATAGACGTAACAGATACTTCATTAAGAATGTCAAGAGGTAGCAGTGGAACTGTAGTAGATGTCAAAGTTTTTAATAGACACGGAATAGAAAAAGATGAAAGATCTATAACTATTGAAAGAGCTGAAATAGACCAAGTTCAACAAGATAAAATTGTAGAGGAAGAAATTCTAGAGAGAAGTATTAAACAAAGAGCAGCTCAGATTTTGTCTGGGGCTTCATTAACTAAAAAAATTAAAGATGTAGAGATTGGAACAAAGCTTGATTTTGATGTCATTAATAGATTAGGCATTAATGACGTATTCAAAATTAATGTTGGAAATACAAATAGCGAAGCTTCATTAGAAAAATTAAAAGATCAACATAGTAAAGCTAAACAAGATATTACCGAAAGATTTGAAGACAAAGTTTTAAAAATTAGAAGTGGAGATGATTTATTACCTAGTGTAATGAAAATGGTAAAAGTCTTTGTTGCAATCAAAAGAAGATTGAGACCAGGAGATAAAATGTCTGGAAGACATGGTAATAAAGGTGTTGTAAGTAAAATTGTACCAGTTGAAGATATGCCTTACAGAGAAGATGGAAGACCAGTTGATATAGTATTAAATCCTCTTGGTGTTCCTAGTAGAATGAATGTTGGGCAAATTTTAGAAACCCATCTGGGATGGGCATGTAAAGAATTTGGTGAACAAGTCAAAAATTTAGTTAATGAAAATAATAAAATAATTGAAAAAACTGATAAAATTTCGAAATTTCTGAAATCTGTTTATGGTGAAGAAATTTATAATGAAAAAGTAGATAAACTAAATAAAACAGAATTTAAAGATCTATGCGAAAATTTACAAACTGGTATTGCTATTTCAACTCCAGTTTTTGATGGTGCAAAAGAAAAAGATGTAACTAACATGCTAGAACTTGCTAATTTACCCGGCTCTGGCCAAACCTATTTATGGGATGGTAGAACAGGAGAACAGTTTGATAGACCAGTTACTGTAGGGATTATTTATATGCTAAAATTACATCACTTGGTTGAAGATAAAATTCATGCAAGATCAACGGGTCCATATAGTTTAGTAACACAACAACCTTTAGGTGGAAAAGCTCAATTGGGTGGTCAAAGATTTGGTGAAATGGAAGTTTGGGCACTAGAAGCATATGGGGCCTCATATACTTTGCAAGAAATTCTGACTGTTAAATCCGATGACGTTGCTGGAAGAGTAAAGGTTTATGAAACTATTGTCAAAGGTGAAGAAAATTTTGAGTCAGGAATTCCAGAATCTTTCAACGTTTTAGTCAAAGAAATAAAATCATTAGCATTAAATGTGGAGCTTAATTAATTATGAAAAAAGAATTAACAGACCTTTTTAAAAATAGTGAAATATCAGAAGCTCAAAATTTTAATAGTATTAAAATTTCATTAGCTAGCCCTGAGAAAATTAAATCTTGGACATATGGAGAAATAAAAAAACCTGAAACAATTAACTATCGTACATTTAGACCTGAAAAAGATGGACTTTTTTGTGCAAGAATATTTGGACCTATAAAAGATTATGAATGCTTATGTGGAAAATATAAGCGTATGAAATTTAGAGGTATTATTTGTGAAAAATGTGGTGTTGAGGTTACTAAATCCAATGTCAGAAGAGAGAGAATGGGGCATATTAATTTAGCTACACCAGTTGCTCATATTTGGTTCTTAAAATCATTACCAAGTAGAATTGCTTTAACAGTAGATATGAAACTCAAAGAAATAGAGAGAGTTTTATATTTTGAGAATTTCATTGTAGTAGAACCAGGTCTAACAGGATTAAAAAAAAATCAACTGTTAAATGAGGAAGAATTAGCAAAATATCAAGATGAATTTGGTGAGGAAGCCTTTACAGCTGGGATAGGTGCTGAAGCTGTTCTTGAAATGTTAAAAAATTTGGATTTAGAATTAGAGAGAAAAAATCTTGTTAACTATATTAAAGAGACAAAATCAAAAGTTAATGAGGAAAGAGCCATCAAAAGATTAAAGTTAATCGAGTCATTTATTGAAACTGG
>JACWDK010000022.1 GCA_014654165.1 Pelagibacterales bacterium SAG-MED13
TAGCTGCTCTATATGAACTATATTTTGGTAGAACTGTTGCGGCTATAATTCTATTAGTGAGTTATCTTTTAATTTCAAAAAAAAAAATTAATTTAAAAACACATTATCCTTTATTAACGACTATTAGAGTTATTTGTTTCTTTTTTGGATTTAGTTTTTTTTATATTTCCTTAACATATATGACACTTGCTACAGCAAACGCATTATTTTTTTGTTGTCCATTCTTTGTTTCTATTTTAGCAATAATTTTCTTAAAAGAAAAAATAGGTATTAGAAGATGGTCTGCAATCATTACTGGATTTATAGGAGTTTATATTGTTTTAAATCCCGATTTTAGTAATTTTAACTATATGAAATTAGCACCCATAGCTTGTGCATTCTGCTATGCAATATCTATGACAATTACAAAATTAACATCTGACAAAGATAATGTTTATACACAAATGTTGCATCTCTATATTGGAGCAATAATAATAAGTATTTTGTTTTTTATTTTCACAGGAAAAGGGCAATTTAATACTTTTAGTGATCCAACTTTACAATTCATTTTCAGAGAATGGTTTACGAATCCATCGTATGCTTGGCCATACATAATTTCTATGGGACTCATAAGCGTTTTAGCATTCTACTTTATCTTAAATGCTTACAGTATTGCTTCACCCTCGGTGGTTTCATTATTTGAATACTCTTTGATAATATGGGCGATATTAATTGGATATATGTTATTTGACAATATTCCATCAATAAGAACTTTATTTGGGGCAACTGTAATTATTAGTGCAGGAGTATATATTTACCTAAGAGAAAAAATTAAAGAACAACTAATAGTTAGTGATAATCCAATAAGATAAAAAGTTTAATTTTGGCTAAGAGTTTGAAGTATCCGAATCTTCTGTGTTTTCTTGAATTGCTTGATCTTCAGATTCTGCGACATCATCTAAGGAAACTTCACCTTGTTCATTAATATTTTCTTCACTTACAGAATTGTCAACATCTGGTTTAGCTGTTTGAGATAGTTCAGCTAAGTCGTCTTTAGATACTTGGATCTTTTCCGGAGTTTTTCTTGCCCTTTTAGATGGTAGGATTGGTGCACCGCTTTTTGAGATTTGTCCTTTGTATAAACTTTCAAAGTCATCGCCAATATCTTCATCATCTTCTGCTCCATCATCAACTTGTTCCACATGTTTTCTTAATTTGTAAACAGCGCTTTCAGTTAATTCGTCTACTTTGATATTTTCCTCTGCAATTTCTCTTAATGATATTACTGTGTTTTTATCATTATCTCTATCTATTGTGGGTTCTATTCCTGAATTTAATTGGGTTGCTCTCTCTTTTGCAACTAATACTAATTCATAAGGACTATCTACTTTATCTATACAGTCTTCTACAGTAACTCTCGCCATGCGCAGTATCTATACAGTGAAGTTAAAAAAATCAAGGAGATTTTTATATATAATGTGGATTTAGCTTATTTCTTACAAAAATAAGAAGAATTATTGAAAAAAAAATATAGGTAAATGACACTAAGCCAATTTGCTCTATAGAATAACCTTTATCAATCAATACTCCAAACAGTGCTGTTCCAAAAGCTGTGGAAAACACCATTAGAGCTGTAGTTAAAGCTTTTAAAGAACCAATATATTTTACTCCGTATATCTCTGCCCACGTCGAAGAGCCTAATACGTTTGCAAGTCCATTAGAAATACCAACTAAACCAAGAAATATAAATGCAGAAAAAGGTGATTTAAAAAAAATTAAGACTAAAGCAGATAATAATAAAGGAAAATTCATAAAAATAAGTAATTTCCTACTAGTAAATTTGTCAATTAAAAAACCTGAAATCAATAAGGTAATAACTGATAAAATTGAATACACCATAAAAGATTGTGCAATTACAAATGTCCCCCATCCTTTAGACTCTGTAATAAATGACTGATAAACAAATACTCCAGTTGCAATCCAAGGCATAGCTAGCATATTTAGGCAAACGATATAAAATCTATAATCTTTTAAAACTTCAGTTCTTTTCCATTGTTTAATATCTTTTTTATGAACCTTTTCATCCTTTATTTCTTCTCTTGAGTCTAGGTTAAGATTTTTTATTAAAACAAACGATGAAATAGGCAATAAAATTAAGATTAATATAGAAATTGAGATCCATAAATTTTGCCAAGTTACTATTGTTAATGAATAAACTATTAAAACTGGTAAAATAAATTCAGCTGTAGAAAGACCAAACCAACATGTACTTAGAGCTTTTCCTCTAGACTTTGTAAAATATCTTGAGATAGTTGTGGTGGCTGTATGAGACATCATTCCTTGTCCTGAAAATCTCATTAAAAATATTGAGACAAATAAAAAAGTAATAGATGAAATTTTTGAAAAGAAAAAACATGAAAAAGAAAGTAATAAAGTTACAAAAAATGCAAATTTAAAAATATTGATATCATCAATTTTTTTTCCTACCCAAATTAAAAGAAAACTACTTAATAAAGTAGCTGAGGCATAAATTGATCCAAATTGTCCCTGGGTGATAGATAATGCATCTCTTATACTAGAATTAAAAAGACCAAGAAAAAAACTCTGTCCAAAACTAGAAAAAAATGTAAATATAAATCCAAATATAATTACTTTTAAACTTAAGCTTTTAAACATATTAAAAAATTATGAGTTGTAATGTCGCTTTCATAGGTCTTGGTGTCATGGGTTATCCAATGGCTGGTTATATATCAAAAGGCGGACATAATGTAACTGTTTTTAATCGAACAAAATCCAAAGCTGAAAAATGGATTAAAGAATACAAAGGTAAAATAGCTGATACTCCAGCTGAGGCTGCAAAAGATGCTGAATACATTTTTACATGTGTAGGAAATGACAATGATTTAAGAGAAGTAACTTTTGGAGACAACGGTGTATTTAAAACAATTAAAAAGGGTGCAATCTATATTGATAACACTACTGCGTCCGCAACAATTGCAAGAGAAATTTATGATTATGCAAAAAAAAATGGTTTTGGTTCATTAGATGCACCTGTGTCAGGTGGACAAGCTGGCGCAGAAAATGGTGCTCTTACTGTTATGCTTGGCGGAGATCAAGCTGACTTTGACAAAGCAAAAGATAAAATAGATTGTTACAGTAAAAAAATGAAATTACTAGGTGGTCCAGGTAATGGACAGCTAGCCAAAATGGTTAACCAAATTTGTATTGCTGGATTAGTTCAGGGTTTATCTGAAGCTATTAATTTTGGAATGAAAGCTGGACTAAATATGGAAGATGTTATTGAAGTAATTTCAAAAGGTGCTGCTCAATCATGGCAAATGGAAAATAGATATAAAACAATGATTGATGATAAGTTTGATTTTGGTTTTGCGGTAGATTGGATGAGAAAAGATCTTAAGATTGCAATGGAAGAAGCTAAAAATAATGGTTCACTATTACCTGTAACTGAATTAGTCGATAAGTATTATGGTGAAGTTCAGGGTATGGGTGGAAATCGTTGGGATACATCTAGCTTAATCAAAAGATTTAGAAAGTAGACTCGTATGCAGCCAGCATACTATGAAAATTTCGAAGAAATTCAGAACAAGTATTGGTCTATGCTAGATGATGCAATAACTAATAGAGGTTCACAGTTTAGAATTCCTGTTTTCATTTGTGCTCATCAAGATGAAGTTGAAGGTAGGATTGTTGTTTTACGTAAATCTGATAGAGAAAATAATCTATTACAATTTCACACTGATTTAAGATCTCCTAAGGTTGATATTCTTAAAAAAAATAAGAATGCTTCTTTAGTTTTCTACGATAAAGAGGAAAAGATACAGTTGAGAGTTAAAGTTGAATGTGAAGTTAATAATCAAAATTCAACAACTGAAGAGTCATGGAAAAAAACTCAACATATAAGCAGACGTTGTTATTTAACCGATAGTCCACCAGGAACTGCATCAGAAAATCCAACATCTGGAATGATATCTAAATTAGAAGATTTTGATTACACAATGGAGCAAAGTGAAAAAGGTTATAAAAATTTCACAGTTATTAAATGTAACATTAAATCTATTGAATGGCTTTATCTCGCAGCAAAAGGACATCGAAGAGCAAAGTTTGATTTAGAAAATAACAAAAATACTTGGTTAGTTCCTTAATTTAATTTATTTCTTTCACAATCTTTATCAATAGTTTGCCAGTCACCTTCTTCAAATGGTATCTTCACATCATTTAAAAGTCTTTTAAACTTTTCTAATCTATCTTTTCTCTCGATTGCTTTTAAATACATGCAAAACCATTTAAATGCTGCTTTATCTAATCCTTTTTTATTAATATGAACCCAATTTTCAAAATCCATACATTGATCAGTATCATAAGTATATTCGTGATAAATTATTTTTTTACCATCATCACTTAAAGTATCTGACCATTTATGATTTATAGTTTTATGCTTAAACTTGCCCTCATCTATAACTTCTGCAACATCAGAATCTCCTAAAAGATTTATCTCATTAAAACCTAGTTTTAATTGTTTCATAGCTTATGTGTTGCTGAAGTTTTACGTTAAAGAACTTTAACAATTATTAATATAAACATTAATAATGGCAGAAATTAGATTAAAAAATTGATTTAGAATATTTTTTCCAATTATCCTGATAATGTTTTGTGTTTTCAAACACTGCTTTTTTCTCTTCTTTAGTAACTTCTCTAACAACTTTTCCTGGCGAACCTATTACTAATGAGTTATCTGGTATTTCTTTATTTTCTGTTATTAAAGCTTTTGCTCCAATGATACAATTTTTTCCAATCTTAGCATTGTTTAGAATCACTGCACCAATTCCAATTAAACTATTGTCCCCTATCGTGCATCCATGAAGCATAACCATATGACCAACTGTTACATCTTTTCCAACTTTAATAGGATAACCTGGGTCTGTGTGTAACACACTTCCATCTTGAACATTGGATCCCTCACCAATATGAATATTTTCTATATCTCCTCTTAAGGTTGCATTAAACCAAATACTTGAGTTTTTTTCTAAGGTAACATCGCCTATTACGGTTGCATTTGGGGCTACCCAATTTTCGCCAGAGTTTTTTGGTTTTTTATCTTTTAAATCGTAAAACATAATTTATATATTATTACATTATGCCAATACAAACTCCAATATGTGATTTCGGTCAAAAAGCTCACAACTTTGAATTAAAATCTACTGATAATAAAATATTATCTTTAAATGATGTTAAAGGTGAAAACGGAACCTTGATTATGTTTATTTGTAATCATTGTCCTTATGTGAAAGCAGTTACCAAAGATATTGTTGAAGATTGTAATGAATTAAAAAAAATTGGGATTAATTCAGTAGCTATATGTGCAAATGATGCTGAAAATTATCCAGAAGACTCTTTTGATAATATGATTGAATTTGCGAAAAAAAATCAATTTAGTTTTCCTTACTTAAATGATGAAACTCAAGAAATTGCTAGAACATATGATGCAGTATGTACGCCAGACTTTTTTGGATACAATAAAGATTTAGAGCTTCAGTATAGGGGTAGATTAAGAGAACTTAAAAACTTAGTTCCGGTTAGAAGTGGAGAGAGTGATTTATTCAAGGCTATGAAACAAATAGCTGAGACTGGAAAAGGACCTGAAAGTCAAATACCCAGCGCTGGCTGTGGTATTAAGTGGAAACAATAATTAATGTATCTAATTATAACTAGAGCCTTCCCACCTGAGTTAGGTGGTATGCAAAGTTTAATGTGGGGCTTAACAAAAGAGATGTCTAAAAACTTTATGATTAAGGTTTTTGCAGACTATCATGAGAATCATAAAGAATTTGATAATAAAGAAAATTTTTCAATAGAACGGGTTGGTGGAATTAAATTCTTAAGAAAAATAAGAAAGGCTCAGTTAATTAATGAATTTATAAAAGAAAATAAAATTCAAGGAATTATCGCTGATCACTGGAAAAGTTTAGAGTTGATTAAAACAGACAAAAAGAAATTTTGCTTGATACACGGTAAAGAAATTAATCATCCTAAAGGGAGTTCTTTAAACAAAAGAGTAGTTAACGTTCTCAACAATGTTGAGAAAGTGATAGCTAATTCAGAGTATACAAAAAATTTGGCGATAAATAACGGTGTTAATAAGGATAAAGTTATCGTGATTAATCCTGGTATTGGAATTGTCGAGGAATTAAATAAAAAATCATTAGAAAAAGTTGAGAGTTTACTTAAAATAAAGACTCCTCGTCTTATTACTGTATCAAGATTTGATAAAAGAAAAAATCATGAAAAAGTCATAATGGCTGTAAGAAATTTAAAACAACAATATCCTGATATAGTCTACATTTGTATTGGATATGGTGATGAAGAAGAAAATTTAAAAAAATTAGTTCAAGAACTTGATTTAGGTTCTCAAGTAATGTTTTTCAAAGATATTAGTAACGATCTTAAAAATGCTTTAATAGCAAAATCAAATATATTTGTTATGCCTTCAATAATTCACAAAACATCTGTTGAAGGTTTTGGGATAGCTTATGTAGAAGCTGCACAATATGGAATTCCCTCACTTGGAGGAAAAGATGGTGGTGCATCAGATGCCATAGATCATGATAAAACAGGATTAATTTGTGATGGTAACAATCTAGATGAGATTTATTCATCATTAAATTCAATGATTGAAAATAAAAAATATATTGAACTTGGAAAAAATGCCAAAGAACACGTTTCAAAATTTCAATGGAATAAAACTTTAGAAGAATACAAAAAAATTCTTAATTAATTTAAAGAATTATTTAATCTTTCAAAAACTTTCTCTGCACTTAAATTATTGAGATCTGTGACTTCAATTGCTTTAAAATTTTCTCTTTCAATACTAACTTTGTAAGCTGTTGTATGTTTTCCAAATAAAGTTAAACCTTTGGCTCCCACATGAGCAGCTATATGAGCTGGTCCCGTGTCATTTGCTACTACAAAAGAACTCTCTTTAATTAAACGGGTTAGTTGAGAAATATTAAGTGCCTTTCCATTGTTTAATATGGCCAAAGCGTTAATTTTCTTGGCATCATTTATTTCAGTTGGACCAGGAGCAGTCACAACTTTATATTCATTACCAAATTTATTTAAAATAAGTTTTATAAGATCATTGTAATATGGCCATTTCTTTACATCTAGATGTGGTGAGCAAAAAGGAAATAACAAAATAAATTTATCTAATTTAAAATAATTTTTAATTTCACCGATTTCTGAACCCGCCCAACTGAAATCTGGATTTATTGTATTAGATGTTTTTAATCCAGAAGTTTGCAGTTGGTGATTAAATCTGTCTAAAACAGAATGTTTATCAAATTCCTTTTTATCTATTACTTCTGGCAAAGTTGTAATTGAGCTAGACCATGTTTCTTTTTGTGCTTTAGGAAAAAGAATATTTTTATAAAAATTTGTTCTTGAAGAATTTTGAAGATCGAAAACTTTTGAAAAACTATGTTTTTTAAGTTCTCTCATTAAGAAATATAAGTATATAAGATTATATCTTGGTAACCTTTTATCTAGAATTACTTCATGAATAAATGGATTTTTTTTGAAAACTTCTAAATAAGCTTTTGTAGTTAGTAAATAAATTCGATCATTTTTATGATTTTCAGATATGTCTTGAATTGCACCACTTGCTTGAGATATATCTCCTAATGATCCGTGTTTAATAATTAAAATATTAGACATATTTATAACAAGATAGCACAGTATTAAATTTTATGAATAAAATTATAATAGAAGTCTCCATAGGTGAACTTTTAGATAAAATTTCAATTTTAGAAATCAAACAAGGAAAGATTAAAGATTCAAAAAAACTAAAATTTATTAACAACGAACTCTCTATCCTAAAAAATCAGTTAGAAAAGAATGTAAAATCTGATGATAAACTGAATGATCTTTATCAGTCATTAAAAGAAATAAATTCTAAACTATGGGTTATTGAGGATGATAAAAGACAATGTGAAAAAGAAAAAGATTTTGGTGAAAAATTTATTAAACTTTCAAGAGACGTTCATTTTCTTAATGATGATAGAGCAAAAATAAAATTAGAGATTAATAATCACACTGGTTCAATCATAAAAGAGATAAAAGAATATACTAGTTACTAAATAATTCCAATGGCGCTTCATTTTTCAAAAGAGGAATTTTCAAGCAGAAAAAGTAAAGTTTTAAATTCTATGCAAGAACAAAATCTTGATGCTCTTTTGATGTTTAGACAAGAGTCCATGTATTGGTTAACTGGATACGATACCTTTGGTTATGTTTTTTTTCAGACATTGGTTTTAGATAAAAGTGGAAATATAATACTGCTTACAAGAGCGCCTGATTTAAGACAGGCTCAAAATACATCCAACATAGAAGATATTAGAATTTGGGTTGATAAGGATGGATCAAATCCTACTGATGATCTTAAAGTTATTTTGGATGAGTTAGATCTTAAAGGAAAAAAATTAGGAATTGAATATGAAGCTTATGGTTTAACTGGTCGTAATGCTCTTCGATTAAACAAATCTTTAGAAAATTATTGTTCTCTTGAAGATAAATCAGATCTAATAACAAAATTAAGAGTAGTAAAATCTAAAGAAGAAATTGTTTATGTTAAAAAAGCTGCAGAGCTTGCGGATAAAGCCTTAGACGAAGTATGGAAGCATGCAAAAGCTGGTGTAGGTGAGTCTAAGATATTAGCAGAAATGAACAGAGTTATATTCGAAGGTGGTGGAGATTATCCTGCAAATGAATTTATAATTGGTTCTGGTAAAAATGCACTGCTTTGTCGTTATCAAGCTGAAAAACAAATTTTAGACAAACAAGATCAATTAACTATTGAATGGGCTGGTACTTATAGACATTACCATTCTGCAATGTTTAGAACTATTCCTATCGGTAAAGCAAATCCTAAACATCATAAAATGCATGAGGCATGCGTTGAAGCTCTTAAAAATTGTGAAAGTAAATTAAAACCTGGGAATAAAATTGGAGAAGTTTTTGATATTCATGCAAAAACATTTGATGATCTTGGTTTTAAAAAAGCTCGAATGAACGCATGTGGTTATTCATTGGGAAATACTTTTTCTCCAAACTGGATGGATTGGCCAATGCTTTACACTAATAATCCTTATGTAATTCAGCCTGGAAATATATTTTTTATGCATATGATATTAATGGACTCTGAACACCAGTTAGCAATGAATCTAGGTGAAACTTATTTAGTTACAGAAAATGGTAATGAAAGACTCGGTAAACAAAAGTTAGATTTGGTAGTACTTTAATTAAAACTATATTTTTTCTCTAAAAATTTGATTAAGTTATGAATAATAAAAGTCATAAATAGATAAATCCCACCAGCAACTATGAACACCTCAATTGGTTTAAATGTTGTTGAAATTATATATTTTGCAACACCCGTTAGGTCCATAATTGTGACTGTACTTGCTAAAGAGGTTCCTTTCATCATTAAAATAATTTCATTTCCGTAAGCTGGTAAAGATTGTCTGATAGCAATAGGTATTTGAATCTTATAAAAGATTACTTTATTTGAGATACCTAAACTTTTACCTGCCTCTATTATTCCAGGTTTTATTGTTTGAAATGCTGATCTTAAAATCTCTGAAGTATAAGCACCCGTGTTTAGGGCAAAAGCAATTATCGCACACCAATATGGTTCTTTCAAAATTACCCATAAAATTGTCGATCTTAAATATTCAATCTGACCTAAGCCAAAATAAATAATGAATATTTGTACTAAAAGAGGTGTGCCTCTAAAAATATATGAATATCCATAAGCAAATTTATTGATAATGGTATTTTTATTTAATCTTAAAATTGCAAAAAACAATCCAATGAACAATCCTATAATTAAAGAAACTGTAAGGAGTTTTAAAGTTATTACAGCAGCATTAAGTAACTTTGGGAAACTATTAATCATTAATTCAAGATCCATTAGTACCCCCTACTATATTTAACTTCTAATCTGTTGATTAATTTCATACTCACAAACGTAAGTAATAAATATAAAACTGCAGCAAATGAATAGAAGAACAATGGATCTCTTGTTGAACCAGCAGCAATATAGGATTGTCTCATTATTTCAACTAAACCTGTAACTGAGATTAATGAAGTATCTTTGAGTGTTATTTGCCAAACATTACTTAGATTTGGAATAGCCAATCTTAATGTTTGAGGTAAAATAATTTTAAAAAACTTTCCAAATTTATTGAGACCTAATACATTGGCAGCTTCGAACTGGCCTTTGTCGATTGATTGTATTGCTCCTCTAAAAACTTCTGTTGAATAAGCACCAGAGATTATCCCAATTGCAAAAGCACCGGTAATAAATGCATTTATTTCAATATATTCATTATAACCAAATATTGATGCAACAAACATAACTGCGCCGGTTCCACCAAAAAAGAAAAGGTAAATTACTAATAACTCTGGAACACCTCTAATGATGGTTGTGTAAGAATTAGCTATAAAATTTAAAAACTTATTTTTAGATAATTTTAATGGAGTAAAGATTAATGCAAAAAGAAAACCTATAAACATTGCTGTTATTGAAACAGCTATTGTCATTAGGGTCGCATAAAATAACTCATCACCCCAACCAGTATCTCCAAATGCTAGAAGTTCCATACAGACTGGCGACTATACATTATAGTCGCCAAATCTAAAATTTAATTACATAGAAGCGTCAAAACCAAACCACTTAGTAGCAATTCTACTAATATCTCCGTTTTTTCTAGCTTGATTAATAGCTTTATTAAATGCTTTTAAAAGTTCAGTATCATCTTGTCTAATACCAACTCCAACACCATTACCAAAAGCTCCTCCTGAAAAAGTAGGACCGACCAGTACAACGGGCTTTCCAGATTTTTCAGCATAATCTGTAAATGCAACTGCTGCAGCTAATGCAACATCACATCTTCCAGATGTTAAATCTAAGTTTACCTCGTCTTGAGTTTTGTAAGTTCTAAGATTAATTTTTCCTACATCTCCGGACTCTAAAAAGTTTTGGTGAATTGTAGCTGTTTGAGTACAAACTGTCTTTCCTGCAAGAGCTCCTGTTAATGTTTTAAGAGCTTTATTTACACTTGAACCACCTAGGGTAAGATTTATTCCCTCTGGTGTGTCCATACCTTCTAAATCTGAACCTTTCATGACTGCTAATGATGCAACCTCATCTGCATAACCTTGAGAAAAACTAATTGCTTTTTTTCTTTCCTCAGTGATGGACATTCCTGCCATTATTGCATCAAATTTTCTCATAATTAATGCTGGGATCATTCCATCCCAATCTTGTTCTACGATTGTACATTGTTTACCCATATATCTGCATAATGACCAGGCTAATTCAACTTCAAATCCAATTAATTTACCTGAAGCATCTTTTGAATTCCATGGAGGATAAGCTCCCTCAGTTCCTATTTTTATTTTATCAGAAGCATAAACATTCCCAATAATTAATAAAGAAGCAAGAACTGAAAAAATAGTCTTTTTTAATATATTCATTATTTTCTCCTTTAATTTAAATAAATATTATTTCACAATTTTTTGAAATTAAAAAGAAAAATTAATGATTGATTGAGGAAGAGAAATTCCAAGAGCAATCAAAACTTGGTATGTAAACTCTAGATAATTTAGTATTTCCAAAATGATGATGAAAAACATTTAACCAATTTTCAACTTGAAGAGGTTTTTTGTCTTGACTTCCAACCTGAGCTGTAATTACACCTTTTGGTTTTAAAATTCTCACTAATGAATCCATATTTTTTGATGCTAAATCAATACAAAACTGATCATCATTTAAATCTACAAATATATGATCATAAGTATCATCACTTACAGTTTTAATACTTTCAAAAGCATCACCCCAAACACATTTTACAGAATTTTTTTCTGTAGCCTTATTTCCAATATTTCCCAAATGTTTATTGCATATTTCAACTACTTCTGAATCAAGTTCATACCAATCAATAAAATTAAATTTTTTAGAAATACATTCCCTAGCAACACCCCCATCACCACCACCAATTATAGCAGCTCTATCATTATTATTATTTAAATTTAAACTTGCTCCAACAAATGTTGAACTATAAAGATGTTCATCAGTAGCTGCTACTTGTATTTCTCCATCAATAAATAAAGACTTTCCAAATTGTTCTAGATCTAAAATTTCAATGTGTTGGCCGATTTTTGATTTAAAGTCTACTATAACTTCATTTACCACATAGGATTTTTGTAATCCTGCTGAACTATAAATATCATGATAAAGAGATCGAGTATCTCTATTAAATTTTTTTTTAACAATTCTCTTATGTTCAAATTCTTTTTTAACAATATCAATTGCTACAGATGGACTAATTTTTCCACATGTGAAAAAATCAAAACTTATGATCCCTTTTTCAGGAAAAGTGTGAAAGCTCATGTGACTTTCTGCAAGTAAAGCTAAAATTGTAAATCCTTGGGGTTCAAATTTATATTTTGAAATATTTAAGATAGTAACATTTGCAGCTTTGGCAATATTGTTAATAACTTTTTCATAGACTGAAGGGTCGTACTCCTTAGTAGTACCTATTATATCTAAAGTAATATGCTCCCCAACTTTAATCATCTTACCCTTTTTTATAGCTTTTCGCCTTATCTAAAACTTTTTTCATTTCTTCAAATGAAAGAATCTTAGGTTGTCCTAACCTTAGAGCAATAGTGTATTGATGACAAATATTTTCTACCTCTTGAGCAAGTTCAAAAGTGTCCTCTAAATTTTTTCCAAAGGCAACCTGGCCGTGATTAGACATTAAACAAGCGCTTCTATTTTTTAAAGCTTTTATAACATTCCTAGATAACTCTTCTGTTCCAAAAGTAGCGTATTCTGCGCATTTAATGTCATCTCCTCCTGCAAGAGCAATCATGTAATGAAATGGTGGAATAGGTTTTCCATGTGAAGATACAGCTGTTGCGTGTGGAGAGTGAGCATGAACAATAGCTTGAGCCTCTTTTTTATTAATATAAATGTCTCTATGAAATCTCCATTCAGATGAAGGTTTGATGGTTAAGTCGATATTCTCTGCGTCTTCATTTAAACCCATAAAAATAATATCCTCAGGTTTTAATGTCTCATATTTTTTTCCTGAGGGAGTAATTAGGTATCCTTCTTTATCATTTTCTTTTCCTCTCAAAGAAATATTGCCTGATCTAAGAGGTGAAAGATTTGTGGAATTTAGTTTCAAAGAATACTCAATAATTTTATTTCTTTGATCTAAATTTTTCATTTAAATAACCTTTTCAATCCTTCAGTTGACGCATTACAAATACCTTTTTCAGTAATAAGTCCAGTTACATATTTTGCAGGAGTTATATCAAAAGCTAAGTTCATAGCTTTACTTTTTTTTGGATATATTTGTATTTTTTTTATATTTCCTTCCTCATCAATACCTTCCATATGTGATAATTCGTTAAAATTTCTTTCTTCGATTGGAATATCTTTATGATCTTTAATATTCCAGTCAATTGTTGAACTTGGAAGGGCTACGTAAAAAGGAATATTATTATCATGAGCTGCCAATGCTTTAAGATAAGTTCCAACTTTGTTGCAAACATCTCCATTAGATAAAGTTCTATCTGTTCCAACAATACACATATCGACCTCACCTCTTTGCATTAAAATTCCACCTGTATTATCTGCAATAATTGTATTTCTAATCCCTTCTTCATTTAATTCATATGAAGTTAAGTTGGCTCCTTGATTTCTGGGTCTCGTTTCATCAGCCCAAACATGAACTGGAATACCTTTTTTATGTGCATGATAAATTGGAGAGGTTGCTGTACCCCAATTTATTGTAGCTAGCCAACCAGCATTACAATGAGTTAAAATATTAACTGTATCTTTTTTTTTCTTATAAATTTCCTCAATTATTTTTAAACCATTTAATCCAATATTTTTACAAAAATTTATATCTTCTTCACAAATTTCTTTTGCCTCATTTAGAGCTATTTCTAAAATTTTATCACTATTAACTCCTGATAATTTATTCATCATTCTATCTACGGCCCACTTAAGGTTAATTGCTGTAGGTCTTGAACTTATTAAATTTTCTGCAGATTTCTTTAGAAACGATTGATCATTATTTTCAAAAATAGCTAAAACCAATCCATAGGCTGCTGTAGCACCTATTAGGGGTGCACCCCTTACTTCCATTACTTTTATAGCATTAATCGCAT
>JACWDK010000023.1 GCA_014654165.1 Pelagibacterales bacterium SAG-MED13
TTGCTTCGAGAGAAGGAAATTTTTTAGTTAATTCATTGAGTGGTATATCTATCAGTTTACAATTATCCTGGATCAATATTTCTAATAGTCTTATTCTATTATCAGCAAATGGCCGAGACACTATTAGCTTTTGGTCATGAGGAGAAAATTTCAAAAAAGGTATTAATCATTGGAGGTGGTAATATTGGTTATAATTTAGCAAAAAATATAGAAGATACTTTAGACTCACTAAGAGTTAAAATTGTAGAAAAAAATAAAGAACGTGCCGAATATTTAGCCAATGAATTAAATGATACTATTGTAATTAATGGTGATGGTTTAGATGAAGAAGTTTTAAACGAAGCAAATTTAGATGAGGCAGAAACCGTATTAGCTTTGACTAATGATGATGAAGATAATTTGATGGTAAGTGTTTTAGTAGAGAAGTTTACTAAAGACCAAAAAAAAATAGATGATAAAAGAACAATGGCATTAATTAATAAACCAAATTATTCTCTTCTACAATCTTCCTTAAATATTGATGATTTTATTGATCCTCGTATGAATACAGTTTCTAGTATTCTAAAACATGTCCACAAGGGCACAATCGAAAATGCTTATACAATTTTGAATGGTGAGTATGAGGTAATAGAAGCAGAAATTATTGAAACATCAGAATTAATTAACAAAGAATTAAAGAATTCTAATTTGCCTGATGAGATAAAAATTGGTGCTGTATTAAGAGATAAAAAAGTTATCATTCCAAGATCAAATTTTGTTTTTCAAAAAGATGACCAAGTTGTTTTTCTGGTTAAAAAAGATTTTATATCAGTCATTGAAAATTTATTCAGACTCAGTTCAGTTTAATTAAATGTTTAAGTTACAGATTAAATTTTTAAGTTTCTTTTTTGGATTAATCTCTATTCTTTCATTTTTCAATATCATCTATTCTTATTATCTAAATTTATATTTAAATTTAGATACCTATTATTTAAGTTTGATAACATCTTCAATTTTATCAGTAGCGTTTTATACATTTAAGTTTAACCAAAAAAAACCTTCAATATTTGATAAAATTTTAACTGTATTTTTGGGCTATATCTTATTACCTATAGTTTTATCAATACCGTTTTATTTCAGTATATATAATATAACTTTTTTGAATTCTTTTTTTGAGTCTATTTCTGGATTTACATCAACAGGATTTACTGTATTTGAAAATATAAAAAATATAGATCAAAGTTTAATACTTTGGCGTTCTTCAATACAATGGATAGGAGGACTTTATTTTTTGTTTTCAATTGTTTTTTTAATTGATATTTATGATGATAGTTTTAAAAAAACATTAACAAACTTTATTTCTTTTAATAGTTCAGAAATTTTAAAACAGTCAATAAAAGTTTTTTTATTATATTCAGTTTTAACTCTTGTTATATTTATCATATTAAATATTTTTAATGTAAGAACATTCGACTCTTTAAATTTAGCATTCACATTAATTTCTTCTGGTGGTTTTTTACCTGTGAACGATCTTTCGTAGGTGTAAACTTTTACGATGGTCAAGGTTTCATGGTAAGAAAAAGTTCAGGTATTACTTCGACTAGTCAATTCAAAAATGGTATCTCTGCTTGTACAAACATTGGTACAACAACAGAGTTAAACATGAGAGACTTCTTTAATTCTAGAGGAATTTCTTATGAACCAGTTGCTTTTGAAAAAGCTGACGAAGTTGTAGCTGCTTATGATGCTGGTAGATGTGATACATACACTACTGATAAATCTGGTTTAGCTGCTCAAAGAACTAAAATGAAAAACCCTGATGAACACATTGTTCTACCAGAAACTATTTCTAAAGAACCTTTAGGACCAGTTGTAAGACAAGGTGACTCAGTATGGGAAGATATCGTTAGATGGTCTTTGAACACTATGATCGAAGCAGAAGAATACGGTATTACTTCGGCTAATGCAGACTCAATGAAAACTTCAGATAACCCACAAATCAAAAGACTTGTTGGTGCTGAAGGTGAAATGGGTGCAGCATTTGGTTTAGATAACGAGTGGAACTTAAGAATTATCAAACAAGTTGGAAACTATGGTGAAAGCTATAAGAGAAATATAGCTGACACTGGTATTTTACCAGACAGAGGTCCAAATGAATTATGGACTAAAGGTGGTATTTTATACGTTCCACCATCAAGATAATTTAAGTAATAAATTAGTTAAAAAGGGCTAGATTTATCTAGCCCTTTTTTTTTAAACTCTTATATTATCTACACTGTGAATTTTAAACTTAAAGATATAGGTCCACAACTAATGACAGTTATAGCTGTTGTTCTAGTCTTTGGTTTTTTTACTTATAATGCACAAGTTAATATGGAGAATAGAGGTATTGATTTTGGTTATGGATTTTTATCGCAAGAATCTTCATTTGATGTACAATTTTCCTTAATAGAGTATGATGGTTCACATTCATATTTTAGAGCTTATTTAGTTGGTTTATTAAATACTATACTTGTTTCTGTTATTGGAATTATTCTTGCAACTATACTTGGAGTATTAGTTGGTATAGCGAGATTGTCCCCTAATTTTTTAATTAATAAATTTGCAGCTTTTTATGTGGAGTTTTTTAGGAATATCCCATTATTATTACAGATTTTTTTTTGGTATTTTGCTGCATTAAGAGCTTTACCACTACCGCAAGACGCTGAACCTTTACTCGGGGTTACTTTTTTAACTATCAAAGGATACTTTGTTCCAGCTTTCATTTGGCAAAATTTTAATATTTTTTTTTACTCATTAGTAGCAGCAATAATCGCTATAATAGTAATTCGAACTCATGCCAAAAAAGTCCAAGAAACTCAAGGTAAGCAAATACCAGTTTTATTAATATCGATTGGTTTAATTTTTATCTTACCTCTTTTAAGTTTTTTAATTGGTGGTGTAAGATTATCATTCGAAGTTCCTGTTTTAAAACAATTAGCTGCTACATCATTTATTTACGAAGGTGGTGTGAGTTTACCACCAGAGTTAATTGCTTTAGCATTATCTTTATCTTTATATACTGCAACTTTTATAGCCGAATGTGTAAGAGCTGGAATTCAAGGTGTTAATAAAGGCCAAAAAGAAGCGGCCGCATCTATTGGGCTTACACAAAATCAAGTGCTTAAACTAGTAGTAATGCCCCAAGCTTTAAGAATAATAATTCCACCTACAACAAACCAGTATTTAAATCTTACAAAGAATTCTTCCTTAGCTGCTGCAATAGCTTATCCTGATTTAGTATTAGTTTTTGCTGGAACTGCTCTAATGCAAACTGGTAAAGCTATTGAAATAGTATCAATTACAATGTTTACTTACTTATCATTAAGTATTGCAATTTCCTTATTCATGAATTGGTACAATAATAAAATAGCAATACAGGAAAAATAGTGTCTAAAATAAATTTTTTAAAACCAGATAAACCTAATCTTTATACTTTTTTGTATTTAGGTTCTTTTTTGTTTTTTGTTAGTGTCTTGGATGTTCTTTTAAACTCTTTTTTTAGTTTAAATTTAACAGGTTTTTTACCAGGTTTTTTGAGTTTTTTATTACCATTAATTCTTGGTTTTATTGGTTTGTATTTTATAAGAATTGAATTAAGTGGTATTAGGCAATTAGATCTATTGAATAAGCACGTTAACACTAATAATTTTAACGCAATATTATCTCTACTAATTATATTTATAATTCTAAAATCAATTCCACCTATATTAAGTTGGTTTGTTATTGATGCTAGTTTTGCTGGTGACTCTAAAGATGTTTGCACAGGTACAGGTGCTTGTTGGACTTATATAAAAGTTTGGATAAGAAGATTTATGTATGGAATGTATCCAAATGGAGAACAATGGAGAATAAATTTATCATTTATTGCTTTAGCTTTACTTGGATCTGTAGGGTATTTTGCAACTGACAGATTCAGAAAATACTTAACTCTTTATTATGTTGTAATTTATCCTTTTATTGCATTCCTTTTTATTTTTTTCTTTATATCAGGTGGTCCAGTTTTTTTTGATTTAACTATTTGCTTAGCTTTAACAGATAATTTTTTTGCATTTACAAACCATTGTTCTGTTAAAAAAGGTTCGATAACTGAATTTGATCTATCCCCATATGGTACTTTATTTTTAATATTTTCTTCTTTAACAAAAAAATCTTTTTCTTTTAATTCGTTTAAAATTTTTTTACGTGCTTCAAATCTGTCTAATCCAACATAATCCTTAGGAGCATTATTATTAATTTTTCCATCCTCAGTGAACACATTAATAATTTCTAGCTTATTTCTTTGTCCGACATCATAATCATTAAAGTCATGAGCTGGGGTAATCTTTAATGCACCAGTTCCTTGTTCTGGATCTGCGTAATTATCTTTTATAATTTTTATTTTTCTACCTACAATTGGGATAGTGACAATTTTGCCCACATATTTTTTAAATCTTTTATCTTTTGGATTAACAGCAATAGCTGTATCACCAAGCATTGTTTCAGGTCTTGTAGTTGCAATAGTTATAAAATCAGATGATTTATCTATTGGGTATCTAATATAGTAGATCTTTGAGTTCATCTCCCTTTGATCAACCTCTAGATCAGATATTGCTGTTTTTAATACTGTGTCCCAATTGACCAATTTTTCTGCTTTATAGATTAATTTTTTTTTATGCAATTCAACAAAAACTTTTACTACTGATTTTGATAGATTTTCATCCATTGTAAAAGCGTTTCTAGACCAATCACATGAGCACCCGAGCTTTTTAAGCTGATTAATAATAATATCCCCATATTGATTTTTCCATTCCCACACTTTTTCAATAAATTTTTCTCTACCTAAATCATTTTTATTTAAATTGTCTTTTTCAAGTTTTTTTTCAACAAGAGCTTGAGTGGCTATTCCTGCATGATCAGTTCCTGGTTGCCACAAAGTTTCATAATTATTCATTCGATAATAACGAACCAAAAGATCTTGAATTGAATTATTAAGTGCATGACCCATATGTAAACTTCCTGTTACATTAGGTGGTGGAATAACAATTGAAAATTTCTTTGAATTTTTTTTAGGCTTGAATAATTCATTTTTTTCCCAATAAGAATAAATTTTATCTTCTACTTCTGAATGTATATATTTATCACTATTCATGGATTACGTAGTTTATAATTTAATAATCTAAATTAACAATAATCAAATTAGAACGTTATTTAATAGACTAATTACAAAAATTTTATATAAAACTCCTAGTAACTATCTTGTAAAAGATGGCAACGTGGCGGAATGGTTACGCAGAGGATTGCAAATCCTTGTATCCCGGTTCGATTCCGGGCGTTGCCTCCAAAAAAAATCTTGTTTTAATATGAAAAAAAAGTAAGTTGAGCTTTTTACATTCCTCGGTAGCTCAGTTGGTAGAGCAGTTGACTGTTAATCAATTGGTCGCAGGTTCGAGTCCTGCCCGAGGAGCCAAAATTAAACGACCTTAGAAATACTATTATTTGAAACCTGCAATGATTTATTAAACTTTAGTTTTTGATCTACATTAAGTTCTGAATATAATTTAATCAAAAAGTTATAGTTTACATTCATATGTCCTTCTTTTGATTTTTCTAAATTCACAAGGTATTCTGAAAAATCTTCAAAAAAATAGTTAATAGGAACTTTAAGATAATTAGATAGCTGTAGTAATCTTATTGAACTTACACCGTTTGTTCCTTTTTCGTATTTTTGAATTTGTTGAAATGTAACATTAATTGCTTTTGCTACTTTAGTTTGCGTTAAACCTAAGGCTAATCTTCTAAGCTTAAGCTTATTACCTAAGTGTTTGTTAAAATTATCTTCCATTAAGACCCCTCTTAATTTTATTAAAAAACTTATTCAACTAGTTTTTGATAAATACTGCAACTATATTTTTTTTTATTTTGATGGGAAAAAGCTTCATATAGAATATATGTCAAGCATTTCTTATTGCTTTAATTAACAAATATTTGTTGATATTTCGTTTGATTATAGTATCTGACTTAGAAAAAGTTTAGTTCGGTCATTCTTTGGATTATCAAAAAATTCCTTTGTATCAGCCTTTTCTACAATCATGCCCTCATCCATGAATATCATTTGGTCAGCAACTTCTTTAGCAAACCCCATTTCATGAGTAACAACAATCATTGTCATACCTTGTTTTGCTAAATTCACCATTACATCTAAAACTT
>JACWDK010000024.1 GCA_014654165.1 Pelagibacterales bacterium SAG-MED13
TGCAGATTGATCCTACTCAATGTCATTTTCTTCATTTAATAATCAAAATTTTAAATATTAAAAATGTTCTTGAAATTGGAACCTTTACAGGACTAAGTGCACTTACTATCTCTCTCGCTTTACCAGAAGATGGTAAATTAGTTGCATTAGATAAAAATGATGAAACTAATAAAATAGCATTAAGTTTTTTTAAAAAGGCGAGACAGGAACATAAGATTGAAACAATAATTAAACCTGCTCTTGAAACTTTAGAAGAGTTGAAGAATAAAAAATTTGATATGATTTTTATTGATGCTGATAAAATGAATTATAAACATTACTATGAAAAATCTTTAGGATTAATTAATCAAGGTGGTCTAATCATAATTGACAATGTTTTATGGCATGGTGAAGTAGCTGATGAAAAAAAAAATGATAAATTTACTTTAAATATAAGAGAATTTAATGAATTTGTATCAAATGACAAAAGGGTAGAACAAGTTATTATTCCATTAGGTGATGGAATGACTGTCTGTAGAGTTTTATGATGTTTAAGGTTTTTGGTTTTTATAAATTTATTAAGATAAAATCTTTAAAAAAAAATAAAAATCTCTTACAAAAATTTCTTATAACAAACAATATAAAAGGTACCATAATTGTTGCTAAAGAAGGATTAAATGGAACCATATCTGGTCATGCTAAAGATATTGAAAAAGTAATTAAAAAACTTAAATCTTTATTTTCAATTAAACTTTTTGACAATTATAATATCTCAAAATCTAAATTTCAGCCATTCCATAAACCTAAAATAAAAATTAAAAAAGAAACTGTTCCAATGAATTTGACTCTGAATTCTAAAGAGAGAAATATTAATAGACATTTAAATCCTAAAGAATGGAATAAACTGATTAAGAATAAAAATACCCATATAATTGATACAAGAAAATCCTTTGAGTACAAAGTTGGCACATTCAAAAGATCAGTAAATCCAAATGTAGATAATTTTAGAGATTTTCCTAGATACCTAAATAAACTAAAAAAGGATAAACCTGTAGCAATGTTTTGCACCGGTGGAATACGTTGCGAAAAAACTTCAGTATATTTGAAGAAAAAGGGTTTTAAAAATATATATCAACTTAATGGTGGTATTCTAAATTATCTAAATAAAGTTAAGAGAAAAGATAGCCTATGGAAAGGAGAATGTTTCGTTTTCGATAACAGAATCAGTCTCAAACATGGTTTAAAGCTAGGCACATACTCTGTCTGTAGTGGATGTAGAATGCCCATTTCTCCAAAAGACAAAACATCTAAAAAGTATGAGGAAGGTGTTTCTTGTCCAAATTGTTATAAGAATTTAACTGAAGTACAAAAATCACGTTTTAGAATGAGACAAAGTCAGGTATACAAAGCAAAACAATCTGGAAAAAAATATATTTTTCAAAAAGAATTTAAATAAGGATATTTTTGTCAACTTCATACAAGCTTACTAAAGATCCCATATGGTTTTTACTGCGTAAAGTTACAATACCAGCTAGTGTTGGATCTCTTTTTCAAACTTTTTATAATTTAGTAGACACGTGGTTTGCAGGAAAAATTTCAGCAGAGGCGATAAGTGCAATAGCTAAATCATTTCCAATTTACTTTACTATAATTGCTGTTGGTGTTGGCATAGGTGCTGCTACTAATGCGATGATTGGTAACTCTATAGGTGAAAAAAAAGAAAGAGTGGCTTCTATGTATATAGCTCAATCTTTAATTTTTGCTTTAGTAATTTCATTATTAGTGACAATTTTTGGTTTAAATGCTTCTAACTTTCTTCTTGGGGTTATGGGATCTGATACTACTGGTATAGCACTTACAAGAGAATATTTAGATATCATTTTTTATGGAACTTTTATTGTATTGATACAAATTTCTTTAAATGGAACATTAAATGCACAAGGTGACACAAAAAGTTATAGAAATGTATTAATATTCAGTTTTTTCTTAAATATTTTTTTAAACCCTCTTTTTATTTGGGGTTATGGAATTGTTCCTGCTTTTGGTATTGCCGGACTTGCTATAGCAACAGTAATCTCTCAATTGATTGGAACAATCTATTTAGCTTATAAAGTTAACAATTGTAAAATTAGAGAGTACTTAAAATTAGTATGTTTTATTCCTAAGTTTGAATATTTAAATCCTTTAACAAGACAATCCGTACCAGTTATGTTCAGCATGTTGTTCATTGGAGTTGGAATTTTTAATATTCTATATTTTATAGGAAAATTTGGAGATCTGGCTACAGCAGGATATGGAGCAGCTTTAAGAGTAGAGCAAGTTTTTTTACTTCCAGTTATTGGATTAAATACAGCAGTTCTTTCAATTGGTGGACAAAACTTTGGTGCAAAAGCTTTTAATAGAATTAGAGAACTATACAAAAAGGCATTATTTTTTGGGTGCTCTTTTATGGTTGTCGCTGGAATAATATTATTTTTTGGAGCTGAGTTTTTTGTGTCCTTGTTTACCGATAATCAAGAAGCTGTAAAACATGGAGCTATTTATTTAAAAGTTGCAGCTTTGATTGGACCAATATATCCAGTATTCTTTATTACAACAGCTGTATTTCAAGCAGTTAAAAAACCTCTTTATAGTCTTTATCTAAGTATATTAAGATTGACTGCATTTCCTTTTTTAAGCTTATGGTATGTAATAAATATTAGAGGAGGGGACTACGCGGATATTTTTTATACTATAATGGCTACCAATTGGGTAATGGGAATTGCACTTTTAATATTTATTGGATACTTTTTAAATAATGTTTTTAAACAAAACAAAACTCTTTTTAGTTATTAGCATCTGTCTAATATTTTTTTTCTTAACTTATAATGATGTCAAATCCTACGACATCAAGATAATTGATGGTGATACTATTCATTTAAACGGAAAAAAAATTAGATTTTCTGGAATTGATACTCCTGAACTTAAACAAACTTGTAAGAAAAATGATAAAATCATTTATTGTGGGATAATGGCTAAAAAATTATTAATTGATAAGATTGCTGATCAAAAAGTGAACTGTATCGAAAAAGGTAAAGATCAATATAAAAGAACTCTTGCAGAATGTTTTATAAATGATCTTAGTTTGTCTAGCTATCTAGTAAAAAAAGGTTATGCATTTGCATATAGAAAATATTCTAAAAAATTTATTAAAGATGAGGATTATGCAAGAGTTAATAATCTAGGTATGTGGTCTATGAATTTTGAGTTTCCTTGGGATTATAGAAAAAAAAATTAATCTTTATTCAATTTTTTTTCTAATTTTCTTACAAAATAAGAGACAATTAATATTAAAACTAAATATTCAAGAATTAAAAACGTATAAATTTCTAGTGGTCTATAAGTTGTAACAACTAGTTCATTTGCTTTCCTAGTTAAGTCCCCTATACCAATTATAGATACAAGAGAGGACATTTTTAAAACATAAACAAATTGATTACCAATAGCAGGTAAAATATTTTTAATTGCCTGAGGAAGAATTACTAAACGTAATTTCCTAAAAAAACTTAGTCCTAATGAACTACCAGCCTCCCATTGAGATTTTTTAATTGAATTTATTCCAGCTCTAAAAATTTCAGCCTGAAATGCACTCTCACTTATTGATAAAGCAATAATACCAGATACAAATGGACTAAAACTTATTCCTGTCATTATTGGTAAACCATAATAAATCCATAAAATTAAAACAAGAAGTGGTACTGCTCTGACAATTTCAACATATCCAATATTAAGATAAGTCAGATATTTACTTTTTGCTAAAGAGGGGACAGCAACAATAAATCCTATAATCATTGATATAAGAATAGATACTACAGAAATGTAAATTGTAGTTGTAAAACCACTAATTAGAAATTTAAGATTAGTTAAACCCTCTATATTATTTGGAGACAGTATAAACCATCCCAATTCTTTTCCACTACAAGAGGAGAAAGGTATAATTAAAAGTAAAAGAAATAAATTTCTCACTTTTAAAGTTATAAAGAATTAAAAACTAATATCTAATTGATTATAGACTTTTTAAATTATATTTTGCTAAGAGTTTGGTAAAAAATCCTGACGATTTTTTCTTTTTGATCCAGCTATTGACGTATTTTATCCATTCGTCATCACCTTTTGGAACCATCATAGCTAAAAAGGCTGGATTTTTTTCACCGTCTGGAACTATTGCTAGTTGTGGGTAAGTTATTACCAGTTTATTTGCTTCTGTTGAGCTTGTTATGTTTCCATCTGCTCTTCCAGCCAATACTTCTTGAAAATCTCTTGCTGGAGCTTCAACAGAATTTAATTTTGATTTAGGAAAAAATTCTTTAGCCTTTTCTTCTTGAGATGTTCCAAGTGTAGTTGCTATTGTTACTTTTTCATTATTCAGTGAGTCCCATGTAGGGAACTTCTTTAAATTCTTTTTAAGTACAAGTGGGACTGTACCGTATTTATAATAAGTATCAGTAAATCCTGCAACTTCAGCTCTTTTAGGAGTTTTGGTTACACTTGTAGAAATATCATATCTTGATGAAGTAATTCCTGAAACTATCGTCTTCCATTCTGCTGGAACAAACTTAATTTTAACACCCATATCTTTTGCAAGTTCATTCATTACATCAATGTCGAAACCTTTGTATTTATTTGTTGCGGGGTCTTTAACAGTCATTGGATCCCAATCACCAGTTGTACCAACTTTAAGTTCACCTGAAGCTAGAATTTTATTTAGGTTTGACTCTGCGTTAACGGAAAAGGGCAAAAGTGCTAAAAGCACAAGTAATAATATTTTTTTCATTCTAATAAATAGCTGATTTAAAAAATAATTGTGACTATAATCTTGACGCAGCATCATTCATCCAAGAAAATAAATGTTCGGAGAAGGATCTTCTGACAAACAAATTCACATTATTTTTGTCCTGATTATGTATTATTACGTCTATTTTTGCTATTATTGTCTGAGTTACCGCACCTTTTTTGTTCTGAAAATCATTAAAATTAAAAGGTGATCCGCTTTGAAATAGTCTGTATGTTTTATCTCCCTTAAGATTAATCATCACAAATTGATCTGTGACATTTGTGACAGCACCTAGGTTTAAATTAGATATATTTTTGATTAATAATATCTCTGGTTCATTATAATTTGAATTATCACCAGTAATTTCATTAGAAAAAATCAACCATTCATCTGGACTTAACCATAAAGCTGAGAGTTTTTCACTTTGTGTAGAGGTATTACTCTCCACAGGTAAAAGAATATCTAAAGATTTACCTATAGCAGAAAAAAACTCTCTTTTTTTTCCTCTTATAATTAGTTTGGTAATGGGTGTGACTTCACTAATTTTAAGATCTTGAAATGATTTATATTCTGGTAGTGCTTGGTTATGATTAAGCATTTAATCTTTTATTCTCCTTATCTAAAAACACAGGATCAGCAACAGTTACATTAATTGTTTTATTTTCCATTGGTATAATTAATTTTTTACCCATCATATTTTTTCCACCTCTAATAACTCCAAGTGCAATAGATTTTTTAAGATTAGGACTATAGTAACTTGAAGTAACATGGCCCAACATCTCAATAGGAGATTTATTTATGTCAGCAACTATTTGGGCTCCCTCTTCTAATATTTCATTAGGGTTGTCTGTTATTAAACCAACTAATTGTTTTCTGTCATCTTTAATTGTGTCTGATCTATATAATGATCTTTTACCAATAAAATCATATTTTTTCTTACTAACTATCCAATCCATTTGTAAGTCTATTGGTGTCATAGTTGCATCGGTGTCTTGACCGACTATTATGAAACCTTTTTCAGCTCTTAGTAAGTGCATAGTTTCCGTTCCATAAGGAGTAATATTAAA
>JACWDK010000025.1 GCA_014654165.1 Pelagibacterales bacterium SAG-MED13
AATTACAAAAAAAACTTTTTTTGTAATTGAAGCATCTTCTTATCAGCTTGAATATAGTAAAATTTTTAAATCAAAATATTCAGTAATTCTGAATATCACACCCGATCACATTGAAAGACACAAAAGTTTTAAGAATTACATTGAAGCTAAATTTAGATTACTAGATGCACAATCTACAAAATCTGTAGCTTTTGTAAAAAGGAACGATGCTGTTATTATCAAAAAATTGAGGAGTAAAAATTATAAACAAAAAATTATTAAAATAGATACTTCGCTTCAGCCTCCAATTTTTAAAAACATTAGAAATAAGTATTTCATATCGTCTGGTAATAGAGAAAATTTAATTTTTATTTTAAAAATATGCAAAATTTTAAAACTAAATGAAGAAAAAATATTAAAAACAATAAATAAATTTAAAGGGCTTAAATATCGTCAACAAATAATTTTTGTTAATAATTATTTAACTATAATTAACGATTCAAAATCTACTAGCTTAGCTTCATCAGAGAATCTTCTTAAAAACCTTAAAAATGTTTACTGGATCTTGTGTGGTATACCAAAACAAAGAGATAAGTTTAATCTTACTAAATCTCAATGTAAAAATTTCAAGGGCTATATATTTGGTAAACATCAAATACAATTTATTAAAAATCTTAAGAATAAATTAACAATTAAAAAGTTTAAAAATATAAAGGATACACTAAATCAAATATTTTTAGAGATAAAAAATAATAAAAGAGAAAAAAATATAATTTTATTCAGCCCAGCTGGAGCATCATTTGATAATTTTAAAAATTTTGAGGATAGAGGTCTATATTTCAATCAAATAATAAAAAAATATTTAAATGAGAAGTGATAGTTTTCTTTATAAATTTTATTATCAGTGGTGGAAAAACATTGATAAATCTATTTTTTTTATAATTAGTTTATTATTTATTATTGGTCTATTCTTTTCATTAGTCTCTACTTCTTTAATAGCCTCTGATAAATTAGATACAAATAGTTACTTCTTTTTTTTTTAAACACTTAGTATATGTTGTGCTTGGTATTTTTATTGTTTTTGTATTTTCTTCTTTTAAGAAAGAACAATTAATCAAATATTCAATAGTACTTTTTTTTGTATCTTTAATTTCATTAGTATTAGTTCCAATTTTAGGTGTTGAGGTCAAGGGCTCTAAGAGATGGATAGATCTATTTTTTTTACCAAGGTTTCAACCTATAGAAGTTCTTAAGCCATTTTTAATAGTATTTTTAGCTACCATTCTTTGTACTGAAAAAATTAATTTAACGATTAAATACATATTAACGACATTAACTATCTCGATTATATCTCTTTTACTAATAGTTCAGCCAGATATAGGGCAAACTTTATTAGTAGTTTTCTCTTGGTCTGTTTTAATTTTTACATCAGGGATTAATATATTTATTCTTTTAGCATTTTTCTGCTTAGCAATAATTTTGCTAACATACTTAATAATATACGTACCTAAGTTTGACTACATACAGGGACGTATTCTCTCCTTCTTTGATAGGGAAACTGGAACTCACAATTTCCAATCTGACAAAGCGATAGATTCTATTACTAGCGGAGGTTTTTTTGGTAAAGGAATTGGAGAAGGAATACTTAAAAACAGAGTGCCTGAGGCGCATACGGACTATATCATCTCTGTAATTTCGGAAGAATTTGGAGTGGTGGCCATAATGTTAATATTATTATTGTTTTTAATTTTCATTTATATGGTCTTTAAAAAAATTAGTTTTGAAACAGATGATAAAACTAAGTTAATATTAATTGGTTCAATAAGTTTAATATTGATGCAAGCAACAATTCATATTGGGGTAAATATTAGATTATTCCCAACTACTGGTATGACTTTACCTTTCTTAAGTTATGGAGGCTCGTCGATTATAAGCACATCTATATTAGCAGGCATTATATTAAATTTGACTAAAAGAAAAATAAATTAATTAATGAAAAAAAAAATTTTGATTTCTACAGGTGGATCAGGTGGACATGTATTACCAGCTTTGACAATTTACGATCATTTAAAAACTGAGTACGATATGTTTATTTCAAGTGATCAAAGAGGTTTAAAATATTTTGAAACAGAAAAGTATAAACCTATTATTATTGATACTCCAAAACTAAAAATTTCTATTTTCTTTCCTTTTGTAATTTTTAAAGTTTTTTTATTAATAATAAAATCTTTAAGTGTTTTAAAAAAAGAAAAAATATCGATTTTAATTTCAACTGGTGGATATATGTCTTTACCATTATGTTTTGCTGCAAAATTATTGGATATAAAAATTTATTTAATTGAACCAAACATGGTTATGGGTAGAGCAAATAAATTTTTTTTAAAATTTTCAAAAATTTTTATTTGTTACTCGAAAAAAATTATTGATTTTCCTAAAAAATTTGAAAACAAGTTAAGAATTCTTAAACCTTTGGTAAGAAAAAAATATTATGAAGGATTAATGAATATTGAAGAAAAAAGATTATATACTATTACAATTATAGGAGGTAGTCAGGGCGCCAAAATATTTGATAATTTACTACATCAAATTTTAGCTAAAGTTTCAAAAAGCATAAAAATAAAAATTATTCACCAAACAAGTGAAAGTAATCAAAATTTTCTTATAAATTTTTATAAAGAAAATAAAATTGAACACCACGTTTTTGTGTTTGAACAAGATCTCAATAAACTTCTAATTAAAACTGATTTATGTATTACAAGAGGGGGTGCTTCAAGTTTAGCAGAATTATCATTATTAAATGTCCCATTTATATCTATCCCCCTTCCATCATCTATGGACAACCATCAATATGAAAATGCAAAATTTTATGAGGATCAAAACTCTTGTTGGATTGTAAATCAAAAAAATTTTGACAAACAAAATTTTGAAGACCTTTTGCTCAAGATAATTAAAAATAAAGAGGAATATTTGGTTAAAAAAAAGAATTTAAAAAATTTAAATTATCAAAATACATGGATTAATGTTAATCAAAATTTATTATCAATTTTAAATGAAAATTAAATTAGCAAAAACTGAGTTAATACATTTTATTGGTATTGGTGGTATTGGTATGAGTGGTTTAGCTTTAATAATGAAAGGCAAAGGTTTTAGAGTCCAAGGTAGCGATATCTCTATTAATAAAAATATTGAAAGGCTTAAAAAAGAAAAAAATAAAGGTTTTAATAGGACATCAAAAACAAAATATAAATAAGGCAACAATATTGGTTATATCTTCAGCTATAAAAAAAAATAATCCGGAAATATTAGAAGCAATAAAGAAACAGTTGCCTATTTATAAAAGAGGCGAAATGTTAGCAAATATTGTGTCTTTAACAAAAAATATTGTTGTTGTGGGCTCTCATGGCAAGACTACTACCACATCTTTAATTGCTTCTATTTTTCAAGAAACAAAAATAGATCCAACTATCATTAATGGAGGTGTAATCAATTCTATAAATAATTCTGCGAAACTTGGTAAAAGTGAATGGTCAATATTAGAAGCCGATGAGTCAGACGGTAGTTTTGTTCATACTCCTCCAACGTATGCAATCATAACAAATATTGATAGAGAACACATGGACTATTATGGTTCCATTGATAAATTAAATAAATATTTTATAAATTTTGTTAACAAAGTTCCATCGTTTGGAAAATCATTTATTTGTTTAGATAATAAAAATAATAAAAACTTATTAAAAAAATTAAAGAATAAAAATTTTTATACTTACGGTATAGACAACAAATCTAACTATAGCGTTAAAAATATAAAACAATTTAGAGAATACTCTGAGTATGATTTAAAAATTAGATTGCCAAATAAGAAAATTATAATAATTAAAAAAATAAAAATTCCATTATTAGGCTCACATAATATTAAAAATTCAGTAGCTGCAACTGCAGTAGCACTTAATGTTGGCTTAAGTATTTCAAATATAAAAAAAGGACTTAAAAACTTTAAAGGTGTTCAAAGAAGATTTAATAAAATTTTTACCTTTAACAAAGTTGATTTTTTTGATGATTATGCTCATCATCCAACTGAAATTAAAGAAGTTCTTGATGGAGTAAAAAAAGTTTATTCAAATTACGAAAAAATATGTATTTTTCAACCACATAGGATATCAAGATTGAAAGATTTAAAGTCAGAATTTGCCTCTGCATTTAAAGATGCAGACAAAGTAATTCTTTTTCCAATATATACTGCAGGTGAAAAAATCAAATTAGGTTTTAGTTATTATAATTTTGCAAAAGAAATAATAAAAAAATCCAAAGTTGAACTATTTTTAGTGAATGACAAATATCAATTAGCAAAATATATAAAACATAATATTTACGGGGATAAAATAGTAATAGGTATGGGGGCGGGTTCCATTTCATCGTGGATGAGAGAGATGCCAAAATTTTTGTAATGAGTGATTATTTAAAGGAATTATCATCAGAATTTAGTGAAAATCTTAAATTAAATTATGATTTGAAGAAAAAGAATTGGTTTAATATTGGCGGCAAAACAAAGATTTATTATAAAGCGAAAAATTTAAAAGAATTAATTAAGTTTTTAAAAAAGATAAATAATAAAGAAAAGATTTTTATTTTAGGAGGGGGCTCAAACACATTAATTACAGACAATGATTATGATGGTGTTGTAATTAGATTATTAAATAACTTTAATAATATTTCGTTATTATCAGAGGAAATAATAATTGCAGGTAGTGCTGTTAGTGACAAATCGCTATCAGAATTCGCCATTAATAATGGTTTGGGGGGCTTTGAATTTTTATCATGTATTCCAGGGACGGTTGGTGGTGGCATTAAAATGAATGCAGGATGCTTTGGTAGAGAATTTAAAGATATACTCATTTCTATTCAAGCGGTAGATAAATCAGGTAATATTTTAACTATTCCAGCTAAAGATATAGATTTTAAATATAGAGAGAGTGGATTATCAGACGATCTCATATTTTTGAGCGCATCCTTTAAGGGATACAGAAAAGATAAAGCTCTAATAAAGAGCGAAGTTCAAAAATTAGTGGAAAAAAAAGAACAAGCTCAACCTACAAGAATAAAAACTAGTGGAAGTACTTTTAAAAACCCAATCAACCAAACTGATAAAAAGGTATGGCAGTTAATTAAAGACTCCGTACCACTTGAAAAATCATTTGGAGATGCGTCAATTTCAGAGAAGCACTGTAATTTTTTTGTAAACAAAGGTAATGCCAAATTTGAAGATATGAAGAATTTGATTAAATTTGTATCTGATTGTGTTTTCAAAAAAACTGG
>JACWDK010000026.1 GCA_014654165.1 Pelagibacterales bacterium SAG-MED13
TAATGATGCTGAAGGTAAAAGACCTAAAGATCCTGTAAGCATTGATGCTTGATCTGAGAGCATATCTCCAAATAAGTTATCAGTGACAATTACGTCAAACTGTTTTGGATTTCTTAATAATTGCATAGCACAATTATCTGCAAGCATATGACTTAGTTCTACATCTTTATATTCTTTTTCATGTAATGCTTGAACTTCCTCTTTCCAAAGTTGTCCGGCTTCCATAACATTTGATTTTTCACACGACGTAACTTTGTTTGATCTTTTTTTTGCTAATTCAAAAGCAATTTTAGCAACTCTAATTATTTCACTGCTCGTATAAGTATGAGTATTAATTCCTTTTCTTTCACCATTTTCAATTGGTTTAATTCCTCTAGGCTCACCAAAATATATTCCTCCCGTAAGTTCTCTAACAATCATAATATCTAATCCTGAAACAATTTCTGGTTTTAAAGATGAAGCGTCTACTAATTGTTTAAAACATATCGCGGGTCTGAGATTTGCAAATAATTTTAATTCTTTTCTAAGTTTTAATAATGCCCTTTCCGGTTTTTTTGAAAATTCAACATTATCCCACTTTGGTCCTCCGACAGCTCCTAGCATTACGACTGCACTCTCTAAAGCTTTATAGAATACTTCATCTGTTATAGGGGTTCCATGTTTATCAAAAGAGCAACCTCCAGCAAGATCTTGATCTATTTCAAAGTCGAGTGATTTTTTATCATTAAACCAATTAATTATTTTTTTTACTTCAGCAATAACTTCAGGGCCAATACCGTCACCAGGTAATAATAAAATTTTTCTTTTTTTTACTTTAATCATTAAAAATCCAAGGTTTTTGATTTTTTAAATCTTTTTCAAAATTTTCAATCTTTTCTGACTTTTTTAAAGATAGTGCTATATCGTCTAATCCTTCTAAAAGACATTTTTTTTTAAATTTATCTACATCAAATTTAATTTCATTGTTTCCATAAACAATCTTATTTTCATTTAAATCAACTGATATTTCCTCTTTTCGATTTGCGTATTCTGATAACTCTTTAATTTTTTCCTCCTCAAGAACAATAGGTAAAATTCCGTTTTTAAAACAATTACTATAAAAAATATCTGCAAAACTTGAACTAATTACACATGTTATGCCAAAATCTAACAACGCCCATGGAGCATGCTCTCTTGATGAGCCACATCCAAAATTTTTTCCAGCTATTAAAATTTTAGAATTATTAAATGGATTTTGATTTAAAACAAAATCTCCAATTTCTTTACCTTGGTCATCATATCTCATCTCAAAAAATAAATTTTTACCAAGACCAGTTCTTTTAATAGTTTTCAAAAATTGTTTTGGAATTATCATATCTGTATCAATATTCACTATTGGTAAATATGCTGGAATACTTTTTAAAGTATTAAATTTTTGCATTTAATTTTGGTACTTTCTAACGTCATCAAGATTTCCAGAAATAGCTGCTGCTGCTGCCATACCAGGGCTTACTAAATGAGTTCTTCCGCCTCTTCCTTGTCTTCCTTCAAAGTTTCTATTTGACGTAGAAGCACATCTTTCTTGAGGTTTTAACTTATCTGCATTCATAGCTAAACACATAGAGCAACCAGGTTCTCTCCATTCAAAGCCTGAATTTACAAAAATTTTATCTAATCCCTCTTGCTCAGCCTGTTCTTTTACTAATCCTGATCCTGGCACAACCATCGCATGAACATGAGCAGCTATCTTTTTGTCTTTTAAAATTTTTGCTGCTTCTCTCAAATCTTCTATTCTTCCATTAGTGCAACTCCCAATAAAAACTTTATCTATTTTTATATCTTTTGCAGCCATATTTGGTTTTAAACCCATATAATTTAAAGATCTTTCTAAAGAATTTTTTCTATCCTCATCCTTTTCGTTCTGAGGATTTGGAACTTTTTCATCTATTGTGATTACATCTTGAGGAGAAGTTCCCCAAGTTATCATAGGTAAAATTTCCTCTGCTTGAAGATCAATTTCTTTATCAAATTTAGCACCTTCGTCTGTTTTTAAATTTTTCCAATATTCCATTGCTTTATCCCAATCTTTATCTTTTGGAGACATTGGTCTGTCTTTTAAATATTTAAATATTTTTTCATCAGGTGCTATTAATCCTGCCCTAGCTCCACCCTCTATAGTCATGTTGCAAATTGTCATTCTTTGTTCAACACTCAACGATCTAATTAGGTCACCTGCATATTCTATTACACAACCCGTTCCACCTGCTGTACCAATTTTTCCAATTATTTGAAGAATAACATCTTTAGAAGTAACACCTAAAGGGAGTTTGCCATTTACATTTACTCTAAAATTTTTAGCTTTTTTTTGAACTAATGTTTGAGTAGCTAAAACATGTTCTACTTCTGAAGTTCCAATTCCAAATGCTAAAGAACCAAAAGCACCGTGTGTTGCCGTATGGCTATCACCACATACTATTACTGTTCCGGGTTGAGTAAAACCTTGCTCTGGACCTGTAACATGAACGATTCCTTGTCTCTTATCATTCATACCAAAAAGTTTAATACCAAACTCTTTGCAATTAGCTTCTAAGGTTTCAACTTGTATCTTTGACTCTTTATCAGAAATACCTTTTGATCTATCAGTTGTTGGAACATTATGATCTGCTACTGCAAGTGTTAAATTAGGATGTCTAACTTTACGATTAGAGTTTCTTAAACCTTCAAATGCCTGGGGACTGGTTACCTCATGAACCAAATGACGATCTACAAATAATAAAGCTGTTCCATCATCTTGTAGATCTACAAGGTGATCATTCCAAATTTTATCGTATAAAGTATTGGGCATTGAAAAAAAAACTATTTTTTTTCTGGTGTCTTTTCAAGTTTTTTTTTCTGCTTTAATTTCAGCTTTAGGGGCGTCTTTTTTAGACTCTTCCTTAACAGAATCATCTTTTTTAGCCTCTGAAGTCGGTGCAGTTTCTACTTTTATCTCAGCTTCATTTTCTTTAACTACTGGAGCTAAGTTTTCTTCGTTCACTGTTTCTGGTTTCACATCCACATCGATACCAATTTTTTTTCTAATTTTCTCTGCAATCCTAGCTGATTTACCAGTTCTATCTCTTAAATAGTAAAGCTTAGCTCTTCTTACTTTACCTGAACGGATTACTTTAATTGAATCTATCAAAGTTCCGTATAATGGAAAAGTTCGTTCTACACCCTCTCCAAAAGAAATTTTTCTCACAGTAAACGATGAATTAAGATCTCTATTCTTTTTAGCAATGCAAACGCCTTCAAAATATTGGACTCTTTCTTTTTTACCTTCAGTAATTCTAACACCAACTTTTACAACATCACCAGGATAAAATTCAGGAATTTTTTTCTCTGAAAGAATTTTTTTGACGTTATGCTGATTTATTTCTTCAATAGTTTTCATTTTAATATTTAACAAATTAATCTTTCTTATATTTTTGCCACAAATCTGGTCTTCGGACGCGTGTTATAGCCTCTGATTGAGATAAACGCCAGTCTTTAATTTTAGCATGATCTCCAGATAATAATACTTCAGGGACTGACTTTTCTTCCCAAATTTGAGGTTTTGTATATTGAGGGTACTCTAAAAGACCATTTTCAAAGGTTTCATCAATGGAAGATTTTTCATTTCCCAACACCCCTGGCAAAAGTCTTAAAATGCTATCAAGTACTACTAGTGCAGCAGTTTCACCTCCAGACAAAACATAATCTCCCACACTTATTTCTTCAATATTCCTTGTAGTCAAAACTCTTTCATCTACCCCTTCGAAGTGGCCACAAATTAAAGATATTGATTTCTCTTTTGATAAGTCTTGAGCAAGTTTTTGATCAAATTTTTTACCTTTTGGTGAAAGATAAAAAACTCTTTCTCCTTTTTTAACTTTTCGGTCAAGAGAGTTTGCTAAAATATCAGCTTTAAGTAACATTCCTGTTCCTCCACCATAAGGAGTATCGTCGACTGTTTTGTGTTTATCAGTTGCGGCATCTCTAATGTTTATTACACTTAAGTTCCACAATTTATTAGACAAAGCTTTTCCATAAAGACCTTTTGCTAAAGGTCCAGGAAAAAATTCTGGATAAAGGGTAAATACTTGAGCTTGAAACATAAACAATCTTTAGATTATTTTTTTTCCTCTTTAGGAGCTTCTTCCTTTTTAGCTTCTGCTGCTGGTGCTGCGTCTGCTTTAGGAGCTTCTTCCTTTTTAGCTTCTGCTGCT
>JACWDK010000027.1 GCA_014654165.1 Pelagibacterales bacterium SAG-MED13
TGATAAGATATCAATCTCACCAGAAGTTAGAGCTGTAAATCTTTCTTTAGCACTTAGTGGTGTAAACTTAACTTTGTTTGCATCACCTAGAACTGCAGCAGCTACCGCTCTACATACATCAACGTCAACACCAGTCCAATTTCCTGCAGCATCAGCATTAGAAAATCCTGGAAGACCCTGAGATACTCCACATCTTACAAAACCCTTTTTTTGAGTGTTTTTAAGTGTTTTAGATTTTTTAGCAGCCATAGACTCTGTCGTAAAAGTGAACAACACAGCCACCATAGCAACTAAAGAAGTTAATTGTTTTAAGTATTTAAACATATTTCTTCCTATTGTTTATTTATTTGTTAACAAATAATTCAAAAGTACATTTTGAATATCCATAATTTAAACATGTAAGAAAATGCTCTGCAACATAAATTAAATCATATGTGACATGAAATTTACGTGTAAGAAACCCATTTTGGCCTAATAGTGGCGCGCCCTGGAGGATTCGAACCTCCGACCCTCGGTTTAGAAATTTGATGCGTGATCAAAAGATGAGAAATAGCAATAATTAGTCTGTCAAAAAATATCAATTTTTAATGTACACTTCGTCATAGCTTCGTCAATTAATTTTCAAAATTTTACTTTATTAATTGGGAAGACTTAAACACAGATAGTTAATATTTATTTTTTTTCTTCCAATTCTCCATTGACCACAATGGTTGTAGATTAGTGTAATGAGATAACTTCTCAACCTCTTCTAGTGTTTTTGCAAAATCTAGTGGTATTATATGATCAACATGCCAACCGTGTACAGTATGATTTTTCCAAGTCATTTTTTCACCTGTTTCACGATGTGAATAAAACTTTTTTTCTAAATAATCTTTTAAATACTCTGGTGTGCATCCTATCATTTTAAAAGTTCTATGTTCTTTTCTAATATTTTTAATCTTTAAATAGTGACTTAAACGATTTCTAATGTTCATAACAAGTTTAAACGTAGAATCTGAATGATACTTTGTTAGCACATATTTATTGGTAGTAGCTCTACCTTTTTCAGATTTATTATATTTTTGTCTGGCTAATTTCATCTTGCCTGATTGGACATACTTTTTTCTATACTCTTTTATAAAATTTTTTCTTTCATCTGTCAGATTATATTTTTTAGAGTACTCTCTCTGCCAAATCTTACCTTTATCTGATTGTTGGAATTTTTTTTGATACTCCTTATAATAATTTTTACCTTCGGCAGATCTAGCCCATTTTCTTTTTATCTCTTTAGTTTTTTCTGAACGGTTTCTTTTTTTTGCTAATTCTTTTGCTCTGTCGGAAGAGTTATATTCTAACTTTTTTGCTTTCGTCTTTTCCAATTCACCATATTTTTTATTATATTCTTTTCTTTGGATTTTAGAGCATTGAATAGAACAATATATTTGACGATTATGAGATTTAATAAATTCTTTGTTACACTGTAGACAAATCATAATACAATCCGACCAAACCAAGAACCACGATCCCTAAAAGTTTTTTCATTTATTCTTATCTCTTGTGAATTGATTAATGGTTTCTCCATATTTTTTAATTTTTTCTAACTCTCCCTGTTGTTCTTTCTTTTTCTTTTCTGATGAATAATAAATTGGCATTATGATTGATAAGCCAACGATGATAATTGCTAATATAATTTGCCAAGTTTCCATTTAATTATCTATTAAAAGTTTATACGTTAAAAAAGATAGTTCTATTATTATAAGTGCTTCAATCATAAATTTGGCAAAACTCCTATGCCTAGATGTGCCATAACTACTGCCTTTAAAATTCTTATTCTTCCTCTCTTTTTAATTTTTGACTCTTCTTTAAGAATTAATTTCTCAAGGTCTTCTTTTTTATAATCAAATGCTCTTTTATTTTTTTCTCTTATGTTTTGACTAACTTGGTTAATTGCAGAATCCCTAATTGATGATCTAAAAACTGTTGTTAAGTCTCCAGATGTTTGAGAATAAAATTTCTTACCCTCACCAGCAAATGGGCTAACAATAGCACCTATTAATAAATATCCACTGGTTGAAAAAGGTTGTTTTTTAAGATCTTTCTTTAAACTATCTACTCTTTCCCTTTCCTCTTTTTTTAATTCAAATCTAAACTCTTCAAATACTGAAAGTTCATTTATTTTCTTCTTCTTTCTCTTAAATATATTAAAAAAATTCATTTTTTTCCTAATTTAATTTCTTTAGTAGTTCTTAGTTTTTTATTTCTAAATCTATCAAAACCATCATTTTTAAGTTTTGATTTTTTAATATTAAAAAATAGAATTAATAAAGTTAAAAAAATTAATACATTTTTAAAGATAAAGGATAGTTTTAAAAATTCTATATTGCCCGAAGTTGTTGACCAATTTAAGAATTCATTATGCGAATAGATGATTATTATAATAATTATAGAGCTTATCAATAAATTCTTAAAAATTACTTTCAAAGCAGGTTTAAAAATGAACAATATTTTTGTTGCTATAAATGCAAAAAATAATCTTAAGGGCCTACCAATCATATCTAAATTTAACCCAAATATGTTAGTCCTTCTAAAGCTAAAAGGCTATACAAAATAGTTTTTAATTGGTCGTATTTTAATTCACGTTCCTCGTCAGCTATCATTCCTTCAATTTCATCGTGATCAAAATCGTTAAGAGATTTTTCTGATTTTTCAATTTTCTCTTTAACTATTTCTATAGCTCTCTCTCGTTTTTTAATTAAAAATTTGTCTCTAACTGATTTTGGAGCTTTATCTAATATTTTTTGAATTTGATCCATAATCATTATTCTACTAAATCCTGAACAATTAGTCTAATAACGTATATATCTGTCGTACTGTCGTACCTAGATAGACACAACGACAACTACGACATACTTTTATTAGATAATAAGATCGTCATCAGGTCGTCATTGGTACTTTTAGAAGTAGTGTTGGGGTGTCGTTGGCTCTAGAACCCCTGGTTTTGCTGGCGCGCCCTGGAGGATTCGAACCTCCGACCCTCGGTTTAGAAAACCGATGCTCTATCCAGCTGAGCTAAGGGCGCAATTTGATAGAACACTAGGTATACAATAATAAATTAATTTTTAAAAAGAAATTTTTTAAAAAGAAGTAAGATTGTTAATAACTCGATTCTTCCAACAATCATAAAGAAAATTAGACAATATTTAGTAAAATAATGAAGATTTTTAAAATCAAATTCATTAATTCCATACATAGAAGAATTAACAGTATTCATTAATGTTAAAATAGATAATTTAAAAGAAATCACAAAATCAATTCCTGTTAAACTTAACAATGAGGTTAAAACCAAAAGTGATAATATAAAAATTATTATTGTTAAAAAATATTTATTAATTTCGTTAAAATCAAAATTTATCTTTGTAAACATTAATTTATTCATGAATATATTTTTTGGTTTACTAAAAGACAAAATTTGATTCAAAGAATATTTAAATAATGAATAAATCTTAATGAATCTAAGTCCCGAACTGGTAGAAAAAAAAGACCCTCCTATTATTACAAATATTAAAAAAATGAAACTTAAATTTTTTTGTTCAGAGTCTAAAGAGAAGCCAATATTAGATATGCTACTAGCTATTGACAAAAAATTATTTGAAAAATTATTATTAAAGCTGAAAAAAAGAAAAAAAACAGTAACTATTATTAT
>JACWDK010000028.1 GCA_014654165.1 Pelagibacterales bacterium SAG-MED13
AAACAAATCTTCATGATCAAATTTGATTTAATTGGAAAAGTACAAATTCGAAATATTTTAATGGCGGCATTAGCTGCAATTAAAACTAATCATAATCCAAAACAAGTCTTTAAAACACTCAATGAAATTAAACCGGTAGAAGGTAGATTTGAGAAAATAGGTAAATTAAGAAATAATAGTAAAGTAATATTGGATTACGCACATACGCCAGAAGCACTTCAAACATTATTATTAAATATCAAGGAACAATTCCCACGAAAAAAAATATCCCTAGTATTTGGATGTGGGGGTGATCGAGATAAAAAAAAAAGATCAAAAATGGGAAAAATTGCTAATCAATTATCAGATATTATATATTTAACCGATGATAATCCAAGAAATGAAAATCCAAAAGAAATAAGAAATGAAATAAAAAAAGGAATTAAAAAAAATAAACTTAATGAAATTCCTGACAGAAAAGAAGCAATATCAAAATGTATCCAAAATTTAAGTTCCGGAGACATTGCCATTATCGCTGGAAAGGGGCACGAAAAGACTCAAGATTATAAAGGTAAAAAATTATTTTTTTCAGATCGATCTGAGATAATTAAATGCATTAAACTTAAAAATAATTCTCTAAATAAAGAAATCAGATTAAATATCATAAAGGAAAACTCAAGTAATAATATCTCTAGAAAAATTAATTTTAATAAGGCTTGCATCAATTCTAAAGAAATAAAAAAAAATGATATTTTCTTTGCAATTAAAGGAAAGAAAAACGACGGTAATAATTATGTTTTAGATGCGGAAAGAAGAAAGCCATCCTTGTTGATTGTAAATAAATATAATCGAAAAATATCAATTTCAAGACAGATAAAAGTAAAGGACACTTTAAAATTTTTAACTAAATGTGCAAGAATATATCGAGAAAATATAAAAAGTAATATTGTAGGAATAACTGGAAGTTGTGGAAAAACAACCTTGAAAGAAATGTTGGTAAATACCTTATGTAAAATTTCAAAGGTATCCTATTCACCTAAATCATACAATAATAAGTACGGTCTTCCTCTAAGCTTATTAAATCATAAATATAATAATGATTTTGGGGTATTTGAAGTTGGAATGGATAAAAAGGGAGAAATAGAGCATTTAACAAAAATTCTTAAGCCAGATGTAGGAGTTATTACTAATATAAGTTATGCACACTCAAAAAATTTTAAAAATATAACTAAGATTGCTGAGGCTAAATCAGAGATAATAGATAATATAAATTCTAATGGAACTTTAATATTAAATGCAGATGACAGTTTTTATGGATATCATAAATCCAAAGCAATAAAAAGAAAATTAAAAGTCTTATCATTTAGTGTAAAAAATCGAAGTGCATCAATTAGATTGCACAAAGTAGAAAAATTAAAAAAAAAATTCCTGATATATATAAAATATAATAAATTTACTTTGATTTTTTATTCAAGAAGTAATTCGTTAAACTTTATTCAAAATTTAATTAGCACATTATTGGTTTTAAGCATTTTTTTTGATATTAAGTCACTATCAAAAAGTATATTTTATGATTTTAAAATTCCAGAGGGAAGGGGTGACATAATAAAAATTAAAGTAAATAAAAAAATCATCAATTTAGTAGATGAAAGCTATAATTCGAATCCTTTATCGCTGAAAACTGCACTCATAAATTATGATAAGTTAAATGTAAAAAGCACTAGAAAACATCTATTACTTGGTGACATGCTTGAACTTGGTAAACATTCTGTTCATCAACATCAATTATTTGGGAGTGTTTTGAATAACTTAAAGTTTAATAAAATTCATGTATTTGGAAAATATATTAAAAAAGCGATGGAAAGAGTAAATCATAATAAAAAAGGTAAAACTTTGAAAAGTTATACAGAAATAATTAATTTGATAAAAAATGATTTAAGTAATAATGACTATTTGCTAATTAAGGGATCTAATGCGACAGGTCTAAATATGATTACACAAAAATTGAAAAATGGGATTTTAAATGTTTTATAATTTTCTTTTAGAATATATCGAAATTTTTACATTTTTAAATGTATTTAAATACATTACTTTTAGAGTAGGTTTAGCTGTTTTTACATCTTTAATTATTGTTTTAGTTATTGGAGGACCTTTTATCAAGTTATTTTCTGATAGAAAAATATTAGATCCAATAAGGGAAGATGGACCTGGAGATCATATAATTAAAAAAATAGGCACTCCTACTATGGGTGGTTTAGTGATTTTAATAGGAATAACAATTTCTGTACTTATGTGGTCAGATCTAGATAATATTTATATTATTTTTTCATTATATATTTTAATTTCTTTTGGATTATTAGGAGCATTGGATGATTATAAAAAAATTAAAACTAATAATTCGTCTGGTTTATCATTTAAATTTAAATTATTTTCCCAAATATTCTTAGCTTTTATTGGTATTAGTATTTTGACTCACTTTACAAATTATCAAGAGTTTACAAATTTATATTTTCCATTTTTTAAAAACTTGTTTGTAAATTTGGGTTGGTTTTTTGTTCCATTCTCAATATTTGTTATTGTTGGCTCATCCAATGCTGTAAATTTAACTGATGGACTAGATGGACTTGCAACTGTCCCAGTCATTTTAGTTGCTGCCTGTTTTGCTTTCATTAGTTACGTAGCAGGAAATGTTATTTTTTCTGATTATCTTCAAATAACTTATATTGAAGGCACAGGTGAAATCTCGATATTCTGTGGAGCTATAATTGGTTCATGTCTAGGGTTTTTGTGGTTTAATGCTCCGCCAGCAAAAATTTTTATGGGAGATACTGGATCTTTATCTTTAGGAGGCTCGCTCGGAGCAATAGGCATTATCACTAAACATGAAATAGTTCTAGCTATAACAGGTGGATTATTTGTATTAGAGGCGGTATCAGTTATAGTTCAAGTAATCTCTTACAAATTTACCGGAAAAAGAGTTTTTAAAATGGCACCAATTCATCATCATTTTGAAAAAAAAGGTTGGCCAGAATCTACTGTTGTAATTAGGTTCTGGATAATTTCAATAATTCTAGCAATGATTGGTTTAGCTACACTTAAATTAAGATAATGAATGAAAATTCAAAAATTTTTCTTAAAAAAAAAATATTAATTTATGGATTAGGAAAAACTGGAATATCAATATTTAAATTTTTAAAAAATAAAAGTGATTTAATTTTATTTGATGATAACAAAAAGTTAATTAAAAATACTTTAATAAAAAAAAATATTAAACCAATTAATATAATCAAAAATTACAAATTTGATTTAATTATAATAAGTCCTGGAATAGATAAAAATAAATGCAAACTATCTGGACTATTAAAAAAAAATCCAAAATTAATTTACACAGACTTAGATATATTCTATTCGTTTTTTAGAAATGATTGTATCACTATCACTGGCACTAATGGAAAATCAACTACTTGCAAACTGTTATATAATATTTTTAAGGATCAAAATTATGATGAATTGGTGCCATTTTAAAAACTCTTTTTCCGGTAAATTTGTAAGAGATTACTTGAACTATAACT
>JACWDK010000029.1 GCA_014654165.1 Pelagibacterales bacterium SAG-MED13
TTGTTTCAGATGAAGAATATGATGACTTGAAAAAAGAAATTATACTACTTGAAAATAAATATAAATTTCTTCAATCAAATAATTCTCCTTCAAAATCTGTAGGTCATAAACCCTCAAATAAGCAATAAGTTCTAGAATTGTAAATATCTCTAAGATCATCCTCATATACTTTGATTTTGTTTCTTTGGTTTCCAATAATTTTGTTTTTATATTTTAATTCAAAATCTATATCTAGACTTAGTGTTGAGGGTTTAATTGATATAAACCTTTCTCCTTTTGAATATTTTATTTCTTTGTTAATTTTTATAACTTTAATTGGAGAATTACTTACTTCAAATCCTGATGAAATTATCTTGTCTATAAATACTTTTGCAGAGCCATCTAAAATTGGAACTTCCTCATTATCAATTTCAACTAATGCATTATCAATTCCTAATCCAAATAAAGCACCCATTAAATGTTCTATTGTTGAAACTCTTGCACCAAACTCATTCTCTACTGTTGTGTTTAAAGATGTATTTGTGACATTGTTAAAATTTGGATAAATTATATTATTTGATTTTAAATCAACTCTTTTAAAAACTATGCCATAATCAGGTTTCGCCGGGTTAATGCAAATATTAACATCATGCCCACTATGTAAAGCTATACCACTGAAAGAAATATTATTCTTAACTGTTTTTTGAGTTAAATAAGACACATCTAACAATTAATTTGTATCTTCTAAAATTTAAAAACAACTAATATTACCAGATAAGACAATTTTAACTAAATAATTGAAAAAATTTTTCAAAAAAGCCTGTCTTTTTCATGCTTTTTGGAACTAAAGTAATTTCATTCTTATTGTGACCACTTTGTATTTTAAAAGCAATTAGAGATAGGTCTAAATGTTCTCCTTTGAAAAGATTTTTTATATATTTCTTTTCAAATAAATGATCTATTTTTATTTGATATTTTTCTAACACATTGCTGATTTCTTTAACCAAATTATTTGAAATATAAATAAAGTTCACTTCAATAATCATATCTTCACCATCAATTTCTTTGTCAAATGATGTATAATTAATACCATCTATTAAACATCTATTTATTACAAAATGCATGATTTTATTATTTTGATAGTTATCTTTAAACAGGTCCTTAAGCTCCAATAGTGAACTTTCTAAATAATGTTTGCTAATTTTTTCACCATAATTTTTTTTTTTTATTCCAATTGAACAATTTAAAGTTTGATCATTTTCTATTACCACAACAATACTTCTTAAAAAATTACCAGTTAATTTTTCAATTTTAAAAATATTGTTATCAAGAAAACTATGCAGTAAGTTGTAATCAATTAAATCTAGCCCATTTTCTAGATAAACTTCTTCCTTGTAAATATTCTTTAAATTTTTTTTATCCAACAAATAAATCTCAAATTTGTTTTGAAAAAGACCTAAATACGCTTCAAAACTTAATTCGTCAGTCATTCAAAATGATTTGATTTTTAATTCTTGCATCAACTACTTTAATATCTTTAAAATTATTGTCATTTATAAGTTTGTAAGCTTGGTCTAAAGAAAGTTTCGTATAATCCTTTGATAATTTTAAAATTACATTGTTCTTAAGTTCTAAGTCCCATCTTTTTGATGGAAAAAAATATAGATTTTTAACTTGATTAAGTGAAAGCTTGGATTGCTCAATTATATTAGTAAATTTAATAAATTCGTCTACTTTTGGTTTACCAAATATAAATGGTAGCTCTTTATTTGAGAATTTTACATCAGACAACTTTCCATTTGATCCTATAAGAAATGTTTTTCCATTATTATTTATTTTTGCTAAAAAATTAGTTCTTTCAATTTTAATATCTAAGGCAAAGGGATATTTTTTAAATATTTCGTAATTTTCAACTAAACTATTAGAACTTATAATTTTAGAAATTTCGTTTCCATTAAGAAATAAAATATTTTTTAAATTTAGCTCTTTAATACTTTCTAAAAGATTTGTATTTTGATTTTGACTTAATCCTGAGATTTGAATACTTTTAATTCTATCAAATCTAATTTTTGTTAAAACAGTGTTATTAATTGATCCTACTATAAGAAATAGAAATAAATAAATAAAAATTTTTTTACCTTTTTGTTGATGCATCTTTTAATATCCACTCTATTAATTCTATAAAGCTCATGCCATTATGAGAAGCTATTTCTGGAACTAAAGAAAGTTTAGTCATTCCAGGCTGAGTATTTATCTCCAGCAAATAAAATTTACCGTTCAAATATTTAAAATCTGATCTCGTAACCCCCCTACATTTAATTATTTTGTGTGCTTTATTAGCTATCTCCAATACTTCATTTAATTTTTTTTTAGGTAAATCGATTTTTATAATATGTTGGGTTTTAGCATTTGTATTATACTTGGCTTGATAATCATAAAATTTTCTCTTAGGTTTTAATTCTATTGCTCCTAATTTTCTATCTCCTAAAATTGCAACTTGTATTTCTCTACCTCCTATAAACTCTTCAATCATTACCTTTTTGTAATTTTTAAGAGAATTTAAAATTTTGAATATATTTTTTCTATTACATATAAATACATTGACGCTTGAGCCTTCGTTTAATGGTTTAACTACAACTGGAAATTTTAATTTACTATTTATTATTTTAACTAGTTGCAAATTTTTTTTATCAAATGAGTATGTAAAGAATTTTGGAGTATTTATTTTATATTTTATAAATAGTTTTTTAGATATTTCTTTATCCATTGCTATTGCAGATGGAATTACACCTGAATGTGTATATGGTATTTTGAACTTTTCAAGTATAGTTTGTATATAACCATCTTCTCCAAACTGTCCGTGCAATGCGTTAAAAATCACATTAGGATTAAATTTATTGATGATTTTTTGAAGATTGTTATTTGGCTCAGAAATTTTTACGTTATATGAATTTTTTCTTAGTTCTCTTGCAACTTGCAATCCAGTGTCAAGACTAATTAATCTCTCTTTTGAAATTCCCCCTGATATTATTAAAATTTTCTTTTTCAATTTATT
>JACWDK010000003.1 GCA_014654165.1 Pelagibacterales bacterium SAG-MED13
AAAAAAATTTACGAACAAAAGTTTCAAAGTTAAAGCAATCTAAAAAATATAAAAAAATTTTAAAAAAAAGAAAAAAAAATATTAAGCGAAAATTTAAGGTTTTTAAAAAAGGAAGATTAAGGAATAAGAAAAAAAAAACTTTATCTAAAAATTTCAAAGATTATCAAAAAGAGAGCTTAACTTTAAAAATTATTAAATTACAATTATCTTTAAAATCAAAATTTGATTTCAAAATTAGTTTTAATATAGAAAAATATATTCAAGGGTTCTTTGATAAAATTTCTGAAACAATTTTGAATTATAAAATTTTAAAATCTGATGAAAAAAGAAGATTAAAATTAGAAAAAATTGAAAAAGAGAGAAATGAAAAAATTATAATTGAGAAACAAAAAAAAGAAGAAGAGACTTTAAAATTTAAATTGAAAGAGAAAACCTTAAAAGATGAAGCTAGATTAGAAAAACAAAGAAATAAAGATATAAAATTATTTTTGAGAAAAGAACAAGCCATTCTAAGAATCGAACAAGCGGAAAAACAAAAGCAATTTTTGCAACAATTAAAAATAGAAAAACAAATTGAAAAATTTAGAGTTCGAGAAATTAAAGAGCTAGAAAGACTTGAAAAGATTTCTTTAAAAGAAAAAAGAGAGGATTATGCAGGTTTACAAGAGAGAATAGATAAGCTTAAAGAAAAATATAGAGTCATTCGAGACCAGAAAATTAAAGAACGAGTTGAGGCTCTTGGAGTAAAACTTCAAGGAAATGAAGATAGAGAAACTCTATTATCTAAAGAGAAAGAATATACTTTAGCGAGACAAAAAATTGAATTTGCATTAGAAAGCTTTTACAGAAGTGCAAGTAGTCTAGTTTTTCAACTGAACAAAAGACATATAACAAGAGAAATGTCTATATTTAGATGTATTGATAGAAGATTTGAAACAGGAGAAATTTTTATTAAGTGGGATGAATCTGAGGATGAGGAGTGGTTATTGTTAATTTATATTAAAAATAATTCACCTGACGAGGGCATTGTTATTGAAGATAAAACAAATTTAGAAAAAAATATTTCACACGAGTTTAAAGGTTCAGATATATTTAAAGCTTCTGATACAATGGTAGATTCTTTAACCCAACTTATTGCAAGAAAAAGAAAAACAAATAATAATTAAAAAAGTTAATTTTAATAGTTTACGAAGATGTTTATAGGCTCAATATTTTTGATAATTCTTTATTTAATCCTGAAATATATCATTGCTTGGATAACATATTATAACAATTTAGACTCTAGATTGGGTGATAGTACTTGGCGATTTAGTTATGATTATCCCGTAGTAGGAGAAAGAGACATATCTGATTTAGATGATAAAGATTTTGTAAGATTGAGAAGAAAAAAAAATAAAATTATTTTATTAATGTACTCAATAGTTCTTATTATGTTTATCTCCTCTATGTCATTATTAAGCAAATTTTTATTATTTTTTTTTGACTAATGTTTTAATTGCTTCTTGTTTTTTAAATATAAAAAGAAAGCAATTATTTCATATCCAATTGAAAATATATTAAAAATTATTGGCAATTTAAAAAATTTATACAAAAATCTATATTTTGGCATTTTTTTCCATAAAACTAAAAATGCTTTTGCCCCCTCAATTACTTTCTCATCTTCTACAACATGAAGTCTTCGCAAAAGTTCTTTGCTATTTTTAGAAGTTTCTTCCTCTGCTAAATTATTATTAGTTATATCAATCCAGTTAATTTCTTTGATTTGCTCTTTTTTATACATATCAATTTCTGCCTTACAGATTTTACAAGAATTATTGAAATATACCTTCATTATAAATAGATATTTACTAATTTTACCTGGTTATGTACATGCGTAAAATACTCTAGTTGAAAATTATTTTAAACAACCTATGTTTTAGGGTCTATGAGTGATTTTTTCGAAAAATCTGATTTAAAGAGAAACGAGGCTGAAAATATAATTTCTGAAACACTAAATAAATGTGATGATGGAGAATTATATTTAGAAAATTCTAAATCAGAGAGTATTTTATTAGATGATAATAAGATAAAAAAATCGAGCTATAATTCTGACTTAGGGTATGGCTTTAGAGCTGTTTCAGGAGAGGTGGTTGCTTATTCTCACTCCAATGAAATATCAAAAAATTCATTAAAACAATCTTCTGAAAATTTAAAATCAACATTAAAAAATGCTGATGGCAATTATAATTTTTCTATTCCCAAATCAAACAAAAAATATTATGAAAATATTAATCCTATTGAAGAAAAAACACTTAAATCAAAGATAGAAATATTAAATAAAGTTAATGAGTACCTTCGTAAAATGGATAAAAATGTTAAACAGGTAACAGCAAATTTTAACGGCGAACAAAAGTCAGTAGAAATAATCAGGTCAGGAGGTGAAACTTTAACAGACGTAAGACCTTTGATAAGATTTAATGTTTCTGTAATGTTAGAGAGAGGTGGAAGAAAAGAGTCAGGTGTATATGGAATTGGAGGAAGACAATCATATGATGATTACTTAATAAATGATAATTGGAAAAATGTTTGTGATGAAGCTTTAAGAATTGCTTCAGTAAATTTAGATAGTAAACCAGCTCCAGCAGGAGAAATGAAAGTTGTACTAGGTCCAGGTTGGCCTGCAATTTTAATTCATGAAGCGATAGGGCATGGTTTGGAAGGTGATTTCAATAGAAAAAAAACTTCCGCATTTCATAACTTAATGGGACAAAAAGTTGCGAGTGAAGGTGTAACTATTGTTGATGATGGAACTCTAGATAATAGAAGAGGAAGTCTTACAATTGATGATGAGGGCACACCAACAGAAAAAACTGTCTTGATAGAAAATGGAATTTTAAAAAATTTTATGCAGGACAGATTAAATGCGAGGTTAATGAAAACAAGATCTACTGGTAGTGGTAGAAGAGAAAATTATAGACATATTGTATTACCAAGGATGAGAAACACAATGATGCTTAATGGAAAGCAAACACAAGATGAAATGATTAAATCAGTGGATAAAGGTATTTTCGCAGTAAGTTTTGGGGGTGGTCAAGTTGATATTACTTCAGGAAAATTCGTTTTTAATTGTACAGAAGCTTATGAGATTATTAATGGTAAAATTGCTTCACCGATAAAAGGAGCCACTTTAATAGGCGATGGTCCTTCAATTTTGAAAGAAGTCTCAATGGTAGGTAATGATATGATGTTAGATCCTGGAATTGGTACTTGTGGCAAAGCTGGACAAGGAGTACCTGTCGGAGTAGCTCAACCTTCAATTTTAATTAATAAGATGACGGTTGGTGGAACAAATCTATAGATGGTTAAAGATCAAGAATATTTGCAAAAAAAGGCATCTTATTGTTTGGATTTAGCAAAAAAATTAGGAGCTACAGATACAAGTGTAAATATAGGCAACTCAATTTCTGAAACAGTAAATTTTAGGAATAAAAAATTAGATGAGTCTAATAGATCTGATAATTTAGGCATAGATATAACAACTTATATAGGTAAGAAAAAGTCATCTATATCATCATCAAATTTATTAAATGATAACCTTGATATTTTGATTGAAAAATGCATTGAAACCACAAAAAATACTCCTGAGGATGAGTTCAATTCTCTACCTGATAAAGATTTATTAGCAAAAGAAGTAAAAGATTTAAATTTGTATGATGATACTCATTTAGAGAATGAAAAAAAGGTTGATTATTTATCTACACTTGAGGCATTTGCTTCAAATGATAAAAAAATTGTAAATACGGAATCTAGTTTTGTTGAGGATAAATCAAATTTTATTTTAGCTAATAGTGATGGTTTTTGTAAAGGTTTTAAAACTTCTTCATTTATAGCTTCTAGTGTAGCTGTTGCGAGAGATGATAAAAGTATGGAAAGAGATTATGAGTATTCCCTTAAATGTCATCTTAATGATATTAAAAATCCAGAGGAATTAGGAAAAAAAGCTGCTGAGTATACTCTTAGAAAGTTAGGACCAAAAAAAATAGGAAGTGAGAAGATAGCTATAATTTTTGATAAAAGAATCGCCAAAGGAATATTGAGCAATTTTGCAAATGCAATATCTGCTTCTGCTATCTCTAGAGGAACATCATTTTTAAAAAATAAAATTAATCAAAGAATTTTTTCGGATAACATAAATATTATAGATAAACCAGATATGTTCAAAGGAATAGGTTCTAAGAGTTTTGACTCTGAAGGTGTTCAATCATATGCTTTAAATTTAGTTGAGCAAGGTATATTAAAGCATTATTTGATAGATACATATAATGGAAAAAAATTAAAACTAAAATCAAATGGACGATGTGGTGGAACGAGTAATCTTTACTTTGAAAACGGAAAAATTAGTTATAAGGATTTATTAAACTCTTACTCAAGATGTCTTTACATAACAGAAACTATAGGTCACGGTAGTAATATTGTTACAGGTGATTATTCTGTAGGCGCAACCGGATTTTTATTAGAAAATGGAGAGTTTAAATATCCAATTAATGAAATAACTATTGCAGGAAATTTTAGAGATATGTTTAAAAATATAACTTTAGCTAATGATTTAGAATTTGAATATTCAACAAATTCTCCAACAATGATGATTGAGGGAATGGTTGTTGCTGGTAAATGAATGACTACTGCGTAATAGGATCAGGAATTTCAGGCGCTACTATAGCAAATCTCTTAAACAAAAAATATAGAGTTAATTTATACGACAAAGGCAGAGGTCCAGGAGGTCGATCATCATTTAAAAGAATAAAAGGTCGGGTAGGTTTTGATCATGGGACACAATATTTTTCCCCAAAAACAATAAAATTCAAAAAATTTACAAATAGTTTAATTAAAAAAAAAATTTTAAAAAAATGGAAGGGTAATCATATTTTTTTAAATTCAAAAATAAAAGAAAATAAAAAACATGTAAAATTAATTGGCAACAATGGAAATAATGATATTTGCAAATATCTTCTTAAAAAAATTAAATGTTATTACAACAATGAAGTCAAAAAAATTTATTATAAAAAAAAGCAATGGTCTCTATTATTTTCCGATGGAAGAGTTGAGTTTTATAAAGGTATTATTTTAACTTGTCCTTTTCCACAACTAAAGAAACTTTCAGCAAAATATATAAATAGCACTTTTATTAAAAAAAAATTAGAAATGGACGCAAATATTACAGTTCTGATTGCAATTAAAAAAAATAAAAAATCTCCAAGCAGTTTTCTTTTTGATGATCCTATTTTAGGATGGGCTGGAAATGAAAACTCCAAAAATAGATTTAAATCAAAATATGATCTATGGACACTGCAAAGTACTTTTAAATGGGCAAATAAAAATATAGATAGAAATAAACAAAATTTAAAAAAAAATTCAAAAATCTTAATAGAAAAATTTTTTAAACTTACAAAAATTAAGAGAGCTAAAGTATTTTATAGTATTAATCACGGCTGGAAATACTCTTCAAATTCAAAACCACTCAAAATAAAAAGTTATTGGGATCCTTCAAAAAAAATTGGAGTTTGTGCTGATTGGTTTATTGGACCTAGATTAGAATCAGGATGGATTAGTGCGCATGATTTATTTAAAAAAATAATCTAAAAAATCATTCAAAATTTTTCAAACGATATTCCCAATTGCCCATTCTTGTATATGTGACTTTTACAATTCTAGAATTTTTTTGATCATACCAAATATTAAAATCTAACCTTTTATCTTTTGGTATAGACATATCTTTTGACTTTAACGTAAAGTGATCTACCTGATAAATTTTATCATAAAGATCAATTTTTTTTTTACCTACAAAAGTAACTATCTGTTCTTTCACACTTCCAGAAATAGGACTAATTTGATTATCTGATTGTAAAATTTTATGGTTCCACCAATTTCCAACTATACTGTCAATTGATGCTTCACCATTGAAAGAAGAGCCTTTAATATCAAATTTATTCGTATTATAGTTAAATAGTATATTCACAAATTTTTCTTTATCATTTTGAAGAGTTTTTGAGTTATATGAAATTAATTGATCTTTAAAATATTTTTCTTCCCCATAACCTTCTACTTGAAAAATAGTTGCTCCTAATATTTTTACTGAGAATTTTATTTGATTAGTAACTATAGTTTGATCACCTTTTCTCGTGAAAAAATAGTAATTGTACCCTATTAACTCTCCATTTCTAAATATTTCCATTTCTAGTTTATTATACTTATTGTAGTGAGACATATGAGCAATGGAAATAGAGGGTTGAATAAAAAGAAACAAAATAACTATAAATTTTTTCATTTAAGAACTACATTAGTGGACTTTATCAATAATAGAAATAACTTAATAAAGAATGTTTTTAAAAATAAAGAAAATACCAAGAGTAAATTGGAGCTCTGAAAATCCATATAATTTTAAACCAAAATTTTCGACTTTTTTCTTTTTATGTTTTGGTCTTTCTTTGTTTGGTTTAGGTGAGGGACTATTAATAGTTTCATTGACAGGTGCCTCACCCTGGAGTGTCTTAGCCCAAGGTATTTCTTTAAATGTTAATTTAACTATTGGAACAATTACTTTTTTAATAAGTATAGCGGTTTTGATTTTATGGATTCCTTTAGGACAAAAACCAGGTATGGGAACAATTTTAAATGCGTTAATAATTGCAATAATGATTGATTTGTGTATTAAATTTGTCCCAACTCCATCGAATTACATTCACCAATTAATTTTAGCAGTCATCTCGGTAATTACAGTTGGGATTGGTGGTGGAATTTATTTAGTCTCAAATTTAGGACCAGGTCCAAGAGATGGTTTAATGATAGGCTTACAAAAAATAACAAGTTTTCCAATAGCCGTTGTTAGAGGTACTCTAGAAGTTACAGTTGTTACTTTTGGTTGGTATTTAGGTGGTACTGTAGGAATTGGGACTTTATTATTCGCTTTTGGGATTGGTCCATGTGTGGCACTAGGATTGTATCTAGTTGATAAATTTTTCGATTAGGCAGCTGCCCCAGACTTCTCACTTCTTTTTCTTTCATTGGGATCTAGAATAGCTTTTCTAAGTCTGCATGATAAAGGTGTTATTTCAAGAGCCTCATCAGTATTCAACATACTTAGTTGCTCTGCAATTGACATTTTTCTTACAGGGGTAAGTACAACATTTTCGTCAGTGCCTTGTGTTCTCATGTTGGTTAATTTTTTACCTTTCATAACATTAATAATCATATCACCAGGTTTAGGTGATAAACCTACTATCATACCAGGATAAACAGGGTCATTATGAGTTACAAACATTTCACCTCTGGCCTGTAAGTTAAAAATTGCGAAAGCTACAGCTTTACCTTGTTCCATAGATATTAACGCACCATTTCTTCTACCTTCCATTTCACCCTCAAAAGGACCATAATCATAAAAAATTCTATTTATTACTCCATTTCCTTTTGTCAGTGTTAAAAATCTACTAGTATATCCCATCAAACCTCTTGTTGGTGCGTGAAATATTAATCTTTTTTTATTTTTTCCTGTATCTTTTAATTCAATTAATTTACCTTTTCTTCTATTCATTGAGTCTATTATTTTTGATGAATATTCCTCATCAAGATCCATTGTTATTTCTTCTAATGGTTCAAGTTTATTTCCTGTTTCATCTTTTCTGTATAAGACTTTAGGCGGGCTAACAGTCATTTCAAACCCTTCTCTTCTCATTTGGGTAAGTAAGATCTCTAACATTAATTCTCCTCTGCCACTAACAACAAAAGAGTCGTTCCCATTGTTTTCTGAAAATGAAATACCAACGTTATTTTGAGCCTCTTGTATAAGTCTATCTCTAATTTGTGTGCTTGTAAGTTTTTTGCCTTCAGTACCAGCTAAAGGAGATGTATTAACTGTAATAGTAATAGACATAGTGGGAGGATCAATAGGAGTGGCAGCAATTGGTTCATTGACCTCTAAATCACATATTGTATCTGCAACACTAGCTTTTTCTAAACCCGCAACAACCACAATATCGCCTGCTTCTCCAACCTCAATAGGAACTTTTTTTGTTCCTTCATATCTAAAAATTTTTGTAAGCCTACCTTCATCAACTTTTTCACCTTTTAAATTAATAGCCTTGATTGATTGATTAGCCTTAGCAGTTCCTTGAGTAATTCTTCCTACTAGGCTTCTTCCTAAAAAACTATCTGCATAAAGCAATGTTGATAACATTGCAAAAGGCTTAGATTTGTCTAATTCTGCAGGTTTAACATGTTTAATTATTTGATCTAAAAGAGAATTTAAATTTTCTCTTGGACCCTCTATTTCTTTATCAGCCCATCCTGATCTTCCACTAGCATATAGAACGGGGAAATCTAATTGTTCTTCATTTGCATCTAAACTTACAAATAAATCGAATGTTTCATCTAATACTTCATTAGCTCTCTGATCTGCTTTATCAAGTTTATTGATTACGACAATTGGTTTTAACCCTTGCTTTAAAGCTTTTGATAAAACAAATTTTGTTTGAGGCATAACACCTTCAGCTGAGTCAATTAATAATAAGGCACCATCAGCCATACTTAAAACTCTCTCTACTTCTGCAGCGAAATCTCGGTGACCGGGAGTATCAATAATATTTATTCTTGAGTTTTTCCAATTTATTGAAGCAGGTTTTGCTAGAATAGTAATTCCTCTTTCTTTTTCAAGCTCTCCCGAATCCATTAATCTCTCATCAATAACCTCATTCTCTCTAAATGAACCACTTTGTTTCATCAGATTATCAATTAAAGTCGTTTTTCCGTGGTCTACGTGTGCTATGATAGTGATGTTTCTAATATCGTTACTCATAATTTGTGGCTCTTATACATTAATTTTTTTTTTTGGAAACTTTAAAAAAGCTAGATAAATATTAAAATTTGGTGAAAAATGTGGTTTTAATTTGTTTTTTTTGTTTTTTCTCTCTTAAGCTTTCTTTTTTCTTTTAAACTCAATTTTGGTTTTTTGTTTACACTTGAATCTTTAAAGGATTTACCACTATATCTTTTTTGACATTTTCTTAATTTACTAGAACTAAAAAAAAAGGCCATCAAAAGATGGCCTTTAAATTTTATTTAAGAATAGGGTTTACATTCCCATGCCACCCATTCCTCCCATACCACCCATTCCGCCCATTCCGCCAGGCATCGCAGGAGCACCACCGGCATCTTTTTCATCTGGTTTGTCAGCTATCATTGCTTCTGTAGTCACTAATAATCCTGAGATAGAGGCTGCATCTTGTAGAGCAGTTCTAACAACTTTTACAGGATCGATAATACCTTTAGCAAACATGTCACAATATTCCTCATTTTGCGCATCATAGCCATGTGATTTTTTATTTTGTTCTAACAATTTACCAACTACCACTGATCCATCTACCCCAGCATTTTTAGTAATTTGTCTAATAGGAGCTTCTAACGCTCTTCTAACAAGATCTACACCAGCTTTTTGATCTTCACCTTTAGCTTTTACTTTTTCAAGATCTTGTGCAGCATATAACAATGCACATCCACCACCTGTTACAATACCTTCTTCAACAGCTGCTCTTGTTGCATTTAAAGCATCCTCAACTCGGTCTTTTCTTTCTTTAACTTCAACTTCAGTTGCTCCACCAACTTTAATTACAGCAACACCACCAGCTAGTTTAGCTAACCTTTCCTGAAGTTTTTCTTTATCGTAATCAGATGTTGTTTCATCAATCTGTTGTTTAATAGATGAACATCTAGCTTCAATGTCGGATTTTTTACCACTTCCATTTACTATTGTACTGTTATCTTTATCAACCTTAACTTTTTTGCAAGAGCCAAGATCTTCAAGTTTAACATTCTCAAGTTTAATTCCCAAATCTTCCGAGATAACTTGGCCACCTGTTAAGATTGCAATATCTTCAAGCATTGCTTTTCTTCTGTCCCCAAATCCTGGAGCTTTAACAGCAACTACTTTTAATCCACCTCTTAATTTATTTACAACCAAAGTTGCCAATGCCTCACCTTCAACATCTTCAGAAATTATCATTAATGGTCTGCCTGCTTGCACAACTGCTTCTAAAAGTGGAACCATTGGTTGTAGGTTGGTTAATTTTTTTTCATGTAATAGAATAAAAGGATTTTCTAGTTCTGTAGTCATTTTATCACTATTAGTAATAAAATATGGAGACAGATATCCTCTATCGAATTGCATACCCTCAACCACATCTAACTCTGTTTCAATTCCCTTGTTTTCTTCAACAGTAATAACACCTTCGTTACCAACTTTTTGCATAGCTTTTGCTATCATTGTTCCGATTTCTTTATCACCGTTAGCTGAAATTGTTCCAACTTGAGCAATCTCATCACTATCTTTTACTTTTTTTGCAGATGAAACAAGATTTTGTTTTACAACATCTACAGCTGCATCAATCCCTCTTTTAACATCCATAGGGTTCATACCTGCAGTCACATATTTTACACCTTCTCTTACAATTGCTTGAGCTAAAATAGTTGCAGTAGTTGTTCCGTCACCAGCTTCATCATTAGTTTTGCTTGCAACTTCTTTAACCATTTGAGCACCCATGTTTTCAAACTTATCTTCTAGGTCAATTTCTTTTGCAACAGAAACACCATCTTTAGTAATTCTTGGAGCACCATACGATTTATCCATTACAACATTTCTACCTTTAGGGCCTAAAGTAACTTTTACTGTATCAGCCAAAATATTTACACCTCTTATCATTGCTGCTCTTGCTTCAGCATCAAACTTTACAATTTTTGCCATTTTGCTTTCTCCTTTAAATTAAATTATTTGCTCGAAATACCCATAATGTCTGACTCTTTCATTATGCTGTACTCTTTGCCATCAATTTTGACTTCAGTTCCTGACCATTTGCCAAATAAAACTTTGTCACCCACTTTAACATCCATTGGAATTTTTTTTCCATCTTCTGATTTTGCACCTCCTCCAATAGCAACAACTTTCCCCTCTTGTGGTTTTTCTTGTGCTGTATCTGGTATAATTATTCCTCCAGCAGTTTTTTCACTGCTATCCAAAACTTCAATTAACACTCTATCGTGTAATGGTCTAAATTTCATAAATTCTCCTTTATAATATGGACTTCATATAGATATTGGCACTACTATTTCAAGATATAGTTCAAAATAAGTTATTAAAAATATGGGAATTTGAGGATTTTATGGGTTATAGATTATTTTGATGACGAAAAATTTAGATAAAGAGGGTCTCAGCTCTATAGTTGACAATTATCAGTTATTTTATGTTGATTTATGGGGGGTTGTCCATAATGGAGTTTCGCTTCATCAGGAGGCTATAAAAGCGTTAGATGAAATTACAAAAAAAAAGAAAAACTACATTTTGTTAACTAATGCACCTAGACCAAATCATTCTGTAAAGTCTTTTTTAGAAAAACTAGGACTGAAAAAAGAAATAAGGGATCATGTTTTTACGTCAGGTGAAGCTGCATTAAATTATCTTAAAAAAAATTTATCAGACAAAACTTTTTTTCATGTTGGTCCTCCTAGAGACTTTGATCTATTTAAAGAATTAAAAAGTTTACAAACAGAAAGATTAGATAGAAGTGATTATATATTATGTACAGGATTATTTGATGATCATGATAATGATTTAAAATACTATAAAGGTTTATTTGAAAAAAATTTACATAAAAAGATGATTTGTACTAACCCTGATTTAATTGTAGATAGAGGAAACAAGAGAGAATTATGCGCAGGATCTGTGGCCATGATTTTTGAAAAAATGGGAGGTAAAGTTATTTATTTTGGAAAACCTTACCCAGAAGTTTATAATCAATCAATTAATAACAAAAATAAAAAGATATTATCTATTGGTGATAATTTAAATACTGATATTAAAGGAGCAAATCTATTAAACTTTGATTCACTTATAATTTCTAATGGTATTCATAAAAATGAAATCAAAGAAAAAGGAATTGAGGAAACATCAAAATCATATGAAGCAATATGCAATTATATTCAATCTGAACTGAAATGGTAAAATCAATTAATTTATACGATAGTTTAAACATAAAATCTAATGACAAGTATTCAATAATTTTAATTGGAAATTTTGATGGTCTTCACTTAGGTCATCAAAAATTATTTAACTTAGCTCAAAATTATAAAAAAAAATTTTCTCTAAAAATTGGGGTGCTCACATTCGAGCCAATGCCAAAAATGTATTTTAATAATTATATTAAAAATTTTAGAATTTCTAATCAAAAACAAAAAATTGATCTTTTAAAAAAATTAAAAGTTGATTTCGTTATAACAAAAAAATTCAATAAAAAATTTTCAAAAACAAAATCATTAAACTTTATTGAAAACATTTTAAGAAAAAGACTTAAAGCAAAATTTATATTTGTGAGTAATAATTTCAGGTTCGGCAATAAAAGAGAGGGTAGTGTAAAACAATTAATAAAATATGAAAAGAAATGCAATTATAAAATAATTAAACCAAAGCCATTATTTTTAAAAAAAAAAATTGTTTCCTCTTCACTGATAAGACAATACTTGCAAAAAGGTAAATTGAATGAGGCAAATAAACTTTTAAATAGAAAATGGTCCATAGAGGGAAAAGTTGAAAAAGGAAAACAATTAGGAAAAAAAATTGGTTTTCCTACTGCTAATATAGATATTAAAGATTACATTTTGGCATGTCCAGGTGTTTATGCGGTAAGAGTTAAAATTAAAGATAACTCAAAAACTATCAAAGGTATTGCTAATTTGGGATATCGGCCTACTTTCAACGGGAAAAAAATATTATTAGAGGCTCATTTATTTAATTTCTCTGGAAATCTATATAATAAAGATTTAACTGTTGAATTTTTAAAATTTATTAGAAAAGAAAAAAAATTCAAAAATGTTGATCAATTAAAAAAGCAAATTAAAATTGATTTACTAATTGCAAAAAAAGTAAAATGAGCAAGGAACAAATAAATCTACCTAAAACAGCTTTTTCAATGAAAGCTAATTTACCAATTAGGGAGCCAGAAATTTTAGAATTATGGAAAAAAATTGATCTTTATAGAGAATTAAGAAATTCTAAAAAAGGTAAAGAAAAATTTGTACTTCATGATGGTCCTCCATATGCGAATGGAAATATCCACATGGGAACAGCTTTAAATAAAATTTTAAAAGATATAATAGTGAAATTTCACCAAATGGATGACAAAGACTCTGTTTATGTTCCAGGTTGGGATTGTCATGGTTTACCCATTGAGTGGAAAATAGAGGAACAATATAAAAAAAACAAAAAAAATAAAAATGAAGTTCCAATTATTGAATTCAGAAAAGAATGTAGAGCTTTTGCTGAAAAATGGATAGAAATTCATAAAGAACAATTTAAAAGGTTGGGTGTAGTAGGAGATTGGGAAAATTATTATTCTACTATGAGTTATGATGCTGAAGCTCAAATTGTTAGAGAGCTTGGTAAATTTTTAAAAGAAGGAAGCCTCTATAGAGGTTTTAAACCCGTCTTGTGGTCTACTGTAGAAAAAACAGCTTTAGCAGATGCAGAGGTAGAATATCAAGATCATAAATCTGATACGATTTATGCATCTTTTCCTGTTAAATCTTCAAATATAAAAGAACTTGATAATAGTAATATAATTATTTGGACTACAACCCCTTGGACAATTCCTGCAAATAGGGCTTTAGCTTTCAACGAAAGTTTAGATTATTCATTAATTGAAATAAATGATGATGGTGACTTTAAGAATAAAAAAATTGTTTTAGCAGAAGCTTTGTTAGAAACGACAATTAAAGATTGTGATATAAAAAAGTATAAAAATCTAAAAAAATTTAAAGGCAAAGATCTTGAAGGTACTATTTGTAAGCATCCTTTTTTTGATTTAGGTAATGATTATGATGTGCCAATGTTAGAGGCCCGTTTTGTTACAACAGAACAGGGTACTGGCATAGTTCATTGTGCACCAAGTCATGGACCAGATGATTTTAATCTTTGTTTAAATAATGGGATTAAAGCAATTGAAACAGTAGATGGAGATGGCAAATATACAAAGAACGTGGCTTTATTTGAGGGAGTACATATCTTTAAGGCAAATCCAATTGTAATAGAAAAATTAAAAAATCAGAAAAAACTGTTAAAAAATGGTGAACTGGTTCATTCTTATCCTCATTCCTGGAGATCAAAAGCACCTTTAGTTCATAGAGCAACTCCTCAATGGTTTATTTCTATGGAAAGTCATAAGCTCAGAAATAAAGCTTTGAAAGCAATTGATGAAACAACTTTTTATCCAAGCAAAGGAAAAGAAAGATTAAAATCAATGATTGAAACTAGACCTGATTGGTGTGTCTCTCGTCAAAGAGTATGGGGAGTTCCTTTACCTATTTTTGTAAATAAAAAAACTAAAGAAATTTTAATAGATGATGAGTTATTTGAAAATATTGCCAAAATTTATGAAAAAGAAGGATCAGATTGTTGGTTTGCTGATGATCCTCAAAAGTTTTTAGGAAAAAAATACAAAGCAGAAGATTTCGATAAACTTAGTGACATTGTAGAAGTATGGTTTGATAGTGGATCTACTCACTCTTTTGTACTGGAAAAGAGGAAGGATCTTAAGTGGCCAGCTTCAATGTATTTAGAAGGTTCAGATCAACATAGAGGATGGTTTCATTCATCTTTACTAGAATCATGCGGGACAAGAGGCAAAGCTCCATTTGAGTCAATATTATCTCATGGATTTGTTGTTGATGGCAAAGGTTTAAAAATGTCCAAATCTTTAGGAAACGTAATAGCTCCTGAAGATATTTTAAAAAAATATGGAGCTGATATCTTAAGAATTTGGGTAGCTTCGTCAAATTATGCTGAGGATTTGAGAATAGATTATTCTATACTAGATCAACATTCAGAATCTTATAGAAAAATAAGAAATACATTTAGATATTTATTAGGAAATCTAAATGATAAATTTGAGGAAGTAGAACTAGAGAGGTTAAATGTAGAGAGTTTACCGGAGCTTGAGCAATTTATGCTGCATAAAGTTTTTTCTCTTAATATCAAATTCAAAGATTATTTTAAAAATTATGACTTCCACAATCTTTATAAAGAATTATTAAATTTCTGCACAGTAGACTTATCAGCATTTTACTTTGACATAAGAAAAGACACTTTATATTGTGATCCTATTAATTCTGCTAAGAGACAATCTTGTATAACAGTTTTAAATATATTGTTAAATTCTTTATTAAAGTGGTTTGCTCCAATATTATCTTTTACAACAGAAGAGATTTATCAGTTAGTATCAAAAAAAAACAAAAGTATTCATTTGGAAAATTTTATAAATTTCCCAAAAAAATTTAAAAATCAAAAGCTTGCTGAAAAATGGTCTGAATTAATCAAGATTAGGGATATTTGTAATATTAGCATAGAAGAAAAAAGAGCAAGTAAAGAGATAGGATCAAGTTTAGAGGCTGAGCTCCAGATTAAACTAAATAATAAATTTAAAGAAATTGTAAGCAACTTAGACTTATCGGAGTTATGTATAACCTCTAAAGCAGAAATTAATTTTGATGACAAAAACGATGTTACAGTCGTGACTCAAAAGGCATCAGGTAAAAAATGTCCAGTATGTTGGAAAATTAGTCCTGATCCATGCGAGAGACATCCTTAATGCTAGAGTATTTAAAAAAAAATTTCTTCAGCAACTTACTTATAATAATAATTATTTTTTCTTTAGACAGAATTTCAAAATTTTATGTAATTTTTAAAAGTGAAACAAATTTATCTTCTAGTTTGTACACATCTAAATTTTTAAATATTAATTTAATTTGGAATGAGGGAATAGCCTTTGGATTATTGTCGTTCGATGAGAAGTTTTATTATAATATTTTAACAATAATCATTATTCTAATTACACTTATTATAATGTTTTTAATGATTAGGGCCAAAAGAATGGAAAAAATTAGTTATTCGTTTATTATTGGTGGATCATTTGGAAATATTACTGATAGACTTTATTATTCGGCTGTTCCTGATTTTATAGATATATATATAAATAATTTTCATTGGTTTATATTTAACGTAGCTGATATATTCATAACTTTAGGAATAATTAGTTTAATAAGTATTGAAGTTTTAAATAAAAAAATTGAAAAATGAAAATAATTAAAAATATTTGTATAATCATATTCATAGGCTTATTTTTATATTCTTGTAAAGCTGCTGAAGGTTTTAAATTAAAGAAAAAATCATCTCAAGGAGAAGAATTTTTAATTGAAAAAAAAGATCCATTAGTTATGCCGCCTGAATTTTCTAAATTACCCCAACCTGATGACGAACTCAAAACAACCAAAGAGGAAGAGATTGATTTTAAAACTGTCCTCACTGAAAATAGCTCAGAGAGAGATAAAAATAATTCAATAGAAGATGTTTCAGAAAATAAAATTAAAAAAAGTATATTGAAACAAATTCAAAAATAAAAATGCATACTAAGAATTTTATTTTTAAAGATTTTTCTAAGAAAAAAAAAAATAATAAATTAAAAAAACATTTAAAAAAATTGTTATCTTCTAAAGAGAACGTTATAAAATCATTAACTAAAGACTACATTTATAATTTCACAAAAAAAGATCTTATTAAGTTTAAAAGATATAAGCATGTTAGAATTTTTGGAATGGGTGGCTCTTCATTAGGTTCTAATGCAATTTATGATTTTCTTAGAAATAAAATAAAAAAAAAATTTTATTTTATTTCTAATCTAAATAAAAGAAATTTGTTTACTAAAAAAAAATATCTGAATTTAATTATATCTAAATCAGGAAATACTCTAGAGACTATTGTTAACTCGAATGTTTATATAAATCAAAAAGATAAAAATATTTTAATTACTGAAAATAGATCGAGTATCCTAAAAGATATCGGTAATAAATTAAAATATGAAATGATACATCACAATAACTATATAGGAGGCAGATACTCGGTTCTATCTGAAGTAGGAATGTTGCCAGCAGAAATCATGGGATTAAATGAAAAAAAATTTAAACAACTAAATAATTTGATTAAAAACAAATATTTCTTTAACTCAATGATTAGTAATGTTTCTAATATTTTAGAAATTATAAAGAAAAAAAAATTTAATTCAGTAATTTTAAATTACGATGAAACTGCTGATAACTTTTTAAAATGGTATCAACAACTAACCGCAGAAAGTCTAGGAAAAAAAGGTAATGGATTATTTCCTATAATATCCTTAATGCCAAAAGACAATCATAGCTTAATGCAGTTATATCTAGATGGTCAAAAAAATAATTTTTATACTTTTTTTCATTCACAAGAAAATTTTTCAGAAAAAATAAAACCATCTATTATTCATAAAGATCAAAAATATTTGAGAAAAAAAAATTTAGATGATATTCTAATATCACAAATAATGGCTACTCAGAATGTTTTCAAAAAAAAGAATATTCAATTTAGAAGTTTTTCCATTAAAAAAAAGACAGAAGAAACCCTTGGTGAATTGTTTTCTTTTTTTGTAATAGAAACAATATTATTAGCAAAAGCTTTAAACGTTAATCCCTATGATCAGCCAGCAGTTGAACTTATTAAAACTGAAACAAAAAAAATATTAATAAATTCTTAATTAGCGATAATAATTTTTGAAACCCCATAAGTTCGAATATCTAAAATTTTAATTTTTTTTGATATCTCTAATTTATCATTTTTGTGCCTATGAATTATAATTACACCAGTGTTAGTAAGTATATTTTTTTCAATAATCTGATTTACAAGCGCATTTATCTTTAACTCTTTATAAGGTGGATCTAAAAAAACTATATCAAATCTTTTATCTAATTTGTTTTTAGAATTAAAAAACTGAATACAGTCATTATTGAAAATTTTGTAATTTTTTTTATCTTTTAAAGATAAAAGATTTTTTTTAAGAACTTCAATTGCTTTGGGATAGTTTTCAAAAAAATAAACAATTTTTGATCTTCTAGAAATGCATTCCAATCCAAAAGATCCGGATCCAGAAAACAAGTCTAAAACACAGGAGTTTTCTAATTTAATTTGAAATTTATTTGAGTGATCTAAAAGATTGAAAATTGATTCCTTCACCATATCTTTTAGCGGTCTTGTATTATTATCTTTTGGTAAAGCTAGTTTTTTACCTCTAAATTCTCCAGATATTATTCTCATACATCTATTATTTTAAAACCAATGTCTTTTCTGAAAAATCCATTATCCCAATTTAATTTATTTAATATTTCTATTATTTGTTTTCTACTATTCTTTAAATTTTTAGATATATTAACAATATTTAAAACTCTCCCACCGTTGGAGAAAACTTTAGAGTTATTTATTTTTGTACCAGCATGGAAAATAAATTCGTTTTTATTCAAAATTAAATTTTCTAATTCTTTTATTTCAATGTTATTTTGATATTTGTCCGGATAACCTTTAGAGCACAAAACTATACAAATACTTTTTTCTTCATACCATTCTAAATTTGTTGACTTCAATTTGTTATTTAAGCAAGCATTTATCACATCTGCAAAATCAGTTTTGAGTCTAGGCAATATTGTTTGGCATTCAGGGTCTCCCATTCTCACATTGTACTCGATTAGATATGGTTCATTATTTACAATCATTAAACCAACATATAAAAAACCCTTGAAATTAGTATTCATACTTTTTAAACCTTTAAGTGTAGGTTCGACTATTCTTTCTAATATTTTTTTATCCAAGGTTTTACTTTCAAGACGAGAAGGTGAATATGCTCCCATACCACCTGTATTTTTCCCTTTATCACCCTCTAGTACCCTCTTATGATCCTGAGCAGTACCAAATTTTTTATAATTTTCACCGTCTGAGATTATAAAGAAACTCATTTCTTCACCCTTTAAAAATTCTTCGATCAAAACATTTTCTGCTTTTCCAAACTTTCCATCAAAAATTTCTTTAACAGCATCTAAAGATTGCATTAATGTTTCGCAAATATACACTCCTTTACCTGCAGCTAATCCGTCAGCTTTTACAACAATTGGAAAGTTACATTTTTTTAAAAAAATTTTACTTTCTTCAATATTAGAAAAAATACCAAAATTTGCAGTAGGGATATTATATTTTTTACATAGATTTTTCGTAAATATTTTTGATCCCTCAAGTTGAGAACATTTTTTATTAGGACCAAACACTTTAATTTGATTTAATTCTAAAAAATCAACAATTCCATCTACTAGTGGTTTTTCAGGTCCAACTATTACAGTATCAATTTTTAGTTTTTTTATTAAGCTTTTCAAACTCTCAAAATTAGTTAAATCTACATTGATGTTTTCAGCAATATAACTTGTGCCCGCATTTCCAGGAAAACAGTAAATTTTTTCTACGTTTTTTGATTTTTTTATACATGCACAAAGGGCATGTTCCCTTCCACCACTTCCAATTATTCCAACTTTCATATAAATATATATAAACTAAAAATGTTTAAAAAATTAGCTAAATTAAAATATTTACCAAACAATTTTAAAGTTCTAGAAGATGGAGATCATGTTTTGTGCTCAATTTCTGGTAAAAAAATCTCATTAGAAAATTTAACATACTGGAATGTTGAAACTCAAGAAGCATACTTCTCTTATAAAGAGGCATATTTGAAAAAGGAGAAATAATTAAATAAATTATATTTTCCATCTATTATGTGTCCAAATCCATTGTTCAGGATTTGACTCAATCATTTTTTCTAATATTTGGTTCAAATCTAATGTTATTTTATTAACAGAATCATTTTCAGAAAACTGAATATTGTCTAAAATTTTCAATTTAAAGTAATCACCTTTAAGCCTTTCGATATAAATAGGAACTACTGAAGCATTAAATTTTTTTATAAACTGTGCTGGTATTGAGGTAGTTAATGCTTTTTTTCTAAAAAAGTCACATTCTATTCCTTCTGAAACTCGTTGATCAATCATTAATGCCACAGAGGTTCCATCTTTAAAATTTTTCAATAATTTTTTTGTGCCAGAAATTCCTTTTTTAATTTGTTTTTTACATATATATTTCTTTCTAATTACTTCCATTATAGGGTTAAGAAATTTATTATTTAAAGGCCTGTAAATCGCCGCTAAATCGATACCAGACTTTTCAATGTGCATCGCCATCAACTCGAAATTGTTGAAATGTCCAGATATAAATATTACTGGTTTGTTTTGTAATTTAATTTTTTCTAATATTTCTTGGTTCTCTACAATTATTTTGTTTGAAAATTTTTTGGAATTCCTAAAATCCTTTATGAAAATATATTCGGCAAATATTTTTCCGTAATTAGTCCACATCTCGTTTATTATTTGTTTTTTTTGATTTTCATTTAATTCAGGAAAAGCTATTGACAAATTATTAAGAGAAATATTTTTTGATCTAAAAAACGGCCCAACTTTATTAAAAATAAAACTTGATAACGTTCTAGAAATTTTTAATCCTAAAATTTTAAAAACTATAAATAAAAAGATAATACAAATAAATTGAATTAAATATTTAATATGTTTCATAAATTTTTGACTTAATAAATTTTATTAATTCTTTTTCTTCAATAATATGTAAATCAATTTTTAAAAATTTAATATCTTTTTTAAAATTGATAGGAATTTTAACATAATCTTTTTCTGTTGTAAGGATATCAGCATTTAAATTTTTTGCTCTTTCTAATATATGAGAAATATCTTCATTTTTATAATTATAATGATCTGCAAATGATATTTCTTCAATAATATTAAATTTATTTTTAGCTAGCACCTCTCTAAAACTTTTATTATTTCCTATACCTGAGAAAGCTAGATATTTTTTCGATAGATCAAATTTCTCTAAGTTTTTGACAATTATATTAGAATGAAAAACTTTTATATTTGGGTTTAAATTTTTTATAATTGAATAAATTTCATCCAAATTTTTAGTATTACTTGAACACTTAATAAATACGCCATCATAGTTTTTCAAACTTTTAAGATTTTCCCTTAATGGCCCTGACGGTATTAAAAATCCATTTCCAACCCAATTTTGAGAATCAAAACAGACAAATTTAATGTCATAATCAATTTGTTTTTCTTGAAGTCCGTCATCAAAAATAATTAAATCATAATTTAACTTGATACCAGTCTTGATTATATTTGATCTATTCTTAGATGTAATAAACTCTGATTTTTCTCTAAGCAGTATTTCTTCATCTATTTGGCTTGGATAATGTTTTTTTGCAGTTTTGATTTTTAAGTTATCTTTTTTTAAAAGGTTATAAATCTTAATGGTTGTAGGTGTTTTACCTGTACCTCCCAAATATATATTCCCTATACATATAGTTTTAATCTTATCAAATTTTTTTTTGGATATTAGTTTATTCATAAGGTTGTTGAGTTCTAAAATTATAGAAAAGGGTAGCAATAAATAAGCTAGGAAATTTGGTTTTTTTAAATCCCAAAATTTTGGTTTTTTAAAAATCATGTATTAAATTACAAACCTATTTCTTTATAAGTCTTTTTTAAGATATTTATTCCAACTAACCGTAAATTTCGAATAAATTTTTTAGAATAAGTTTTTTTATTGAGTGTTTTTTCAAGAGTTTTGACTAAATCATTTTGACTATTTACCCTCATAGATAAATTTTTTGTCCTTAGAAATCTAAATATCTCTTTGAAATTCCAAACGTTTGGACCATGCAATACGAGACAACCATATCTAACTGCCTCCAAGGGATTTTGTCCACCATGATTAATAAATGATCCACCAAGAAATACATTAGGAATTATTTTATAAAATGACTTAGTTTTTCCATAAGAATTTACTAAATAAATATCTGTATCTGGAGGTATTTTTTTTTTTGGTTCATGTAAATGAACTTTTAAATTTAGTTTATTAAGTTCTTCCTTAATAAGCTCAGTTCTGTTGATATGTCTAGGAATTATAATTGTTAATAAATTTTTATATTTTCTTTTAAGTTTTAAATGTGCGAGTGCACAAACTTTTTCTTCTGTATTATGTGTGCTTGAAGCACACCATGACTTTCGTGAGTTTATAAATTTTTTTAAATTATAATCTAAATACACTGTATCTTTTTCTGATTGACTAAATTTTAAATTTCCATAAAACTTTATGTTACTAGCTCCTAATTTTTTTAAATATTTTTCAGACTCTTTGCTAGATGAAAGACATAAGTTAAATTTTCCAAACACAGATTTAGCAAAACTTGAAAATATCATCCATTTATCAAATGATTTTTTTGTTATTCTTGCGTTTAAAAGAATTGTAGGAATTTTATTTTTATTAAGAATTTCGATCGTATTTGGCCATATTTCTGAATCTATAAAAAAAGCTTTGGATGGTCTCCAATATCTAATAAATTTTTTTAATATAAAATCTGTGTCAATTGGAAAAAATTGATGAATAGTCTTTTTTAAATTAAATTTTTTTATAATTTTAGATGAGCTAATTGTATTTGATGTGATTAATATTTGATTAATTCTTTTATCTTTTTCAAATTTCTCTAAAAGAGGAATTATACTTTGAATTTCACCCACACTAGCACCATGAAACCATAAAAGAATTCCCTCTGATCTTTTTTTTGTAAAAAAACCATATTTTTCTTTAAATCTTTTTAAGTCTTCCTTTTTTTTTATTAATCTTAAAATTATAATTAGTGGAGAAATTACAAAGATGATATTGATGAGAGTCCTATAAATTAAAATCATTAAGATCGTTTAATTTGTTTTTCGTAAAAATTTAAATAAACATTTGAAGTTTTTAGAAGATCATCGTGCTTACCTTCTCCTACTACTTTACCTTTGTCTATTACGTAAATTTTATCTGCATTTAATATAGTTGATAGTCGATGGGCGATAACAACTGTTGTTCTCCCTTTTGTTAAAAATGATATAGCTTTTTGAATTTTATTCTCAGTTTCAGCATCCAAAGAAGATGTTGCTTCATCTAACAAAATTATAGGACTTTTTTTAAGTATTGCCCTAGCTATTGAAAGTCTTTGCTTCTCTCCTCCTGATAACCGCACTCCATTTTCTCCAATTAAAGTATTAAATTTATTAGGTAATTTTTCTATGAACTCATTTGCAAACGAAAAGTTAGCAGCTGCTTCAACTTCATTTTCGGTGGCATCTAAATTGGCGTAAATTATGTTATTTTTTATAGTATCATCAAATAAAGTGGTATCTTGACTCACTAAAGAAATACCTTTTCTGAGTGAATGAATTGAGGAGTCATAAATTGATTGATTATCGATTTTAATGTCACCATTATTAATGTTATAAAATCTTGGAATTAAATTTAAGATTGTTGTCTTACCTGCACCACTTAAACCGACTAGTGCAGTCATTTTTTTTCCTGGTATATCCAAATTTATAGAATTTAAAACTTTTGTTTTTTCGTTAATATAATTAAAGTGAACATTATCAAAAGTTATACGACCTTCTGATATTACCATGTCTTTAGCATTTAATTTATCTTTAATTTCAGGAGAGCTATCTATAATAGGCAATACAACTTTTGAAGCTGCTAAGCCTTGTTGTATGGCTATGTTTAAAGTAGCGAGTGATCTCACTGGTTGATATGCCAACATCATTGCTGCAAGAAATGAAAAGAAATTACTTACTTCAAGTTCATTATTAGCAACCAGTTTTGCAGAAACATAGATCAGTATTGCTATCATTATACCTGTTAAGAATTCCATTATTGGAGATGCCCTTACAAAAACTATAGCTATTTTTTTTGATGTTTCTTTTAAACTATTTATAAATCTTATAGCTCTTTTATTTTCATATTCTTCTTTTTGAAAAATTTTAGTTAATTTGTGATTTTTAAAAATTTCAATTAAATAAGTATTCAATGTTCCTGCCTTAGTCATTTGCTGATTTACTACTTTGCCTATTCTTTTACCCAGCGTCTTCGCTGCAAAACTAGCTAAAGGAATCATTATGATTGCAATTAAAGAAAGCTTCCAATTTTGATAAAACATTACAGACAACAATCCAATTAAAGTCAAACTATCTTTAAATAAATTTAATATTACAGTACTAATAAGATTTGTTATCATATTTACATCATTTGTGAGATTTGTAACAAATTTTCCAGAGTGTTTATTATCAACTACTTGTGTATCGGCTTTAATAAGAGAAGCAAACATATCTACCTGAACATCTCTTCTTACTTCTTCAGAAACATCTATCATTAAAACTTTTGCAATATACAAGGATGAACCTTTTACAGCAAAAGCCAGAACTATTAATCCAGGTATTACAAAGATTAGTGTTTGCTTCTGTTCTATAAAAAGCTGTTTAATAGCTGGATCTAATAGATACGCTACAGCAGAAGTACTTATAGCTAATAAGACTGTAAAAAAAATTGCAACGATTAATTTTTTTAAATATTTTGAAGTATAATCTTTATAAAGCCTCTTTAAAATTTCAATATCACTCATTTACTATATTTTCTCGACTAGCAGACTTATAAAAATAATTAAGCCAAGCAAGTTATTTGATTTAAAAATTTTTAAACAATTAGATGGGTCTTCAATATCTAATTTTTTTAATTGAAAGAAATACAAGTGCATAATTACTGCTAAAAAAATAACATAACTCAATATATTAACTTCTAATAAATAACCTGTTAAAAATAAACCTATCAAAAAAATTAAGTAACATGAATGTAAGAATATGATTGGTTTTTTTTTAAATTTAATACTAGTTGATTTTAATCCAATTATTTCATCATCTTTTATATCTTGAAACCCGTAAATAGTGTCGTATCCAAGTGTCCAAAATATGGCTGCTATATAAAAAACAATTGGAATAATAGAAATTTCATTTGTCGCTGATGTCCACCCTAGGACTAGACCATAATTAAAAGTTATACCTAAAAAAAGTTGAGGCCAATATGTATATCTCTTCATTAATGGGTAAGTGAAAGCTAAAGGCATTGACCCTAAAGCTAAAATAATAGTAAGATTATTAAAATTTATTAATATTACTAAGGCTAGCAAACATAAAATAAAAGAATAAACAAAACCCAAACTTACAGAAATTTCTCCAGATGCAATTGGTCTATTTTTTGTTCTAGTAACTTTTTTATCAAATTTTCTGTCAGCAATATCATTAATTATACATCCAGCTGATCTCATTAAGACTGCTCCTAAAAAAAATAAAATTAGATAAGATAAATATAATGTTAATCCATTTGAAAAATCAAAACCAATTGTCAATCCCCAAGCGCAAGGCCAAAATAGCAACATATATCCTATTGGTCTTTTTAGTCTTGTTAATTCTATAAAAAGATTTAATTGGTTCATAAATTTTACTTGTAAATAACAAACGCAAGATTGATAATCAAACTGATTCGTATGAATATAGATTATACTGTTACAGCTTTAATGTTTCCCGCAATTCCATTGATAATGGGCGTGTATAGTAACAGGTTCCATTCTTTGAGTGCTCTAATAAGAGAATTACACGATGAACATGTTTATGAAAAACATGTCCCCCCAGAATGGAAAAAACAGTTTATAAATTTAAGTGGCAGAATTACTTTATTGAGATGGTCAATATTATTTGGAGCGTTTGGCTTTTTATTTAACATGCTAACTGTACTAGGGCTTTATTTGAATGAAATTTTTATAGCAAGACTAATTTTTGGATCCTGTTGTTTATCAATGATGATTTCCATACTTTTTTTTATTAGAGAAATTCATATTTCTACTAATGCTTTAAGATTACATATGTCAGATATGGATGTTCGAGTAGACTAAGGTATAATAACTGCTGGTCCAGTTAACAATCTAGCTTCTAAATCTTTGTGAGCTTGCGCAGCATCTTTAAGAGAATATTTTTTCGAAATTTCAACTTTAAACTTTTTTGTTAAAATAGCATCAAAAACCTTTTTTGCTGATGCAACAAGCTCTTCTCTTTTCAATGTGTAATGAGCAATTGATGGACGAGTAAAAAATAAACCTTTGGCATTAATGTCTTTTTTAATATCTAATGTATCAACATAACCAGAGGCGTTTCCAAATGCTACCATCATCCCTCTAATTTTTAACGTTTCGATTGATCCTTTAAATGTTTTAATACCAACACCATCATAGACAACATCAATACTGTTTTTGCCTACAATTTTTTCTATCTCCTCAACAAAATCTTTTTCAGAATAATTGATTACGTGATGACAACCATTTTTCTTTGCAATTTCCTCTTTTACCTTTGATCCCACAGTTCCTATGACTTCTGCACCTATCGCATTAGCCCATGGACATAAAATTTGACCCAATGCACCAGCAGCAGCATGGTATAAAACTTTATCCCCTTTTTTTAAGGGATAAGCTCTATGTAATAAGTACTCTGCAGTAATTCCTTTTAAAGTAATACATGATGCTACTTCATCTGAGATACCTTCTGGGACTAAAATAAGTTTATCCTCTGGGATAATTTGTTTTTCCGAATAAGCACCAATTGGCATTGATGCATGGGTTACTCTATCACCAACTTTGAACAAACTTACTTCCGAACCTATTTCTTCAATTATTCCACAAGCTTCTAAGCCGATACCACTAGGTAGTGGAATAGGGTAAAGACCTGTTCTATGATAAACATCTATAAAATTTAAACCAATAGACTGATTTTTAATTAAAACCTCTTTTGGTCCCGGTTTTGCAATTTTAAAGTCTTTAATTATAAGAACTTCAGGTCCACCAAATTTATCTATTTGAATTGATTTCATTATTTATTTTACAAATGTATCATTATGATAATCCTGGATAGCTTGCAAGATCTCTGCTTTAGTATTCATCACAAATGGACCACCTCTAGCAATTTTTTCATTGATAGGTTTTCCTGAAATTATTAAAAATTTAGCATCTGATTTAGCTTTTACAGTAAGATTTTCACCCTTAGATAATAATATCAGAGTACTATCTTTAACTTTGTCGTGTTTTTTTTTACCAACCTCAATTTCACCATTCACAAGATAAATAAAACTATTATGAGCAGGTGGTAATTTAAAATTAAATTCTTTATCTTTGTTCAATTCAACATCAAAATAAGTGGGCGTAATATTGTGCTCTTTAACTGGTCCTTCTGCTTTTTCATATTTACCAGCTATTACTCTAATAGTTTTATCATCATCTTTATGAACACTCATTTTATCTGCATCAATATAAATATACTCAGGCTTGCTCATTTTTAATTTGGCAGGCATGTTAATCCATAATTGAAAACCATGAAGTTTACCTTCTTTCATAGCTGGCATTTCTGAGTGAATTATACCACTTCCTGTTTTCATCCATTGAACATCTCCTGCAGTCATTCTACCTTTACCACCTGTACTATCTTTGTGTTCAAAATCTCCAGCTAACATGTAAGTTACAGTTTCAATTCCTCTGTGAGGGTGGGGAGGAAAACCAGCAATATAATCTTCACTGTTTTCAGATCCAAACTCATCTAGCATTAAAAAAGGATCAAAATAATTTGGTTCAACACCAATACTTCTTTTTAACTTTACCCCAGCTCCATCAGATGCTGGAATTGGGTCTATAATTTTATCTACTTCAATTGTCATGTTCCATCAGAATAATTGTTAAATATGAATTTTCAATGTTACTTTTTGTTATGTGAACCGTCACAAAAGGGTTGATTGTTAGTCTGTTTACAAGCACAAAAAAACATTTTTTTTGTTAATTCAGCTTTATATGCCAGAGGATTAAATTCAGTTCCTTTGTGTGAGCCATCACAGAATGGTTGTTTAGAGCTCTTACCACAACTACACCAATAATAAGATTTTCCTTGTTCAACGTTTATTGCAATTGCTCCTTCTCCCGCTCTTTGTCCTTTAGTCATGTTCCCCTCAAATTAATTTTATTAATTCACTTAAACTTTTTATTTCGTTTTGAAGTTTATAATCCAAATTGTCAAAAATACTATTATTTCTATTTACCCAAACTGAGTTAAAGCCATAATTCCCCCCACCTGAAACATCCCATGTATTTGCACTTAAGAAAACAACTTCATTTTTGTCAATTTTATATTTTTTAATAGGTAGGTCGTAGACTTTTGAGTTTGGTTTATAAATTCCTACCTCTTCAATAGAAAACAAATCATCAAATAGATCATCCAAGCCATTACTCTTAACTAGCTCATTTAAAAGAGATGGAGTCCCATTTGAAAGTATAGCTAATTTAAAATTCTTTTCTTTTAATATTTTTAAAGTCTCTGGAACCTCTTTAAAGGGTAAGAGGATTTTATATAGATTTAATAATTCATTTTTCATTGATGGATCTATATTAAAAGTTTTCATGGATTTATCTAAACTATCTTCTGTAACTTGCCAAAAATCTTTGTGTCTTTTCATTAAACTTCTAAGCCAGGTATATTCTAGTTGTGTAGTTCGCCAAAAGTTTGCAAAACCTTCCCACTTATCTCCAATTTTATCTTTACATTTTTCAGCAGCTGAATTGACATCAAATAAAGTTCCATATGCGTCAAAAATTATTGCTTTAATATTTTTCATAAACTAACTTAACATAAATGAGCAATATTAGATTATTTTTTTCAGCGACATTATCTACTGACATGATTGACAAATTGGATAAATCTCAATCTCATTATTTAAATAAAGTGATGAGGATAAAAGAAAATGAAATTTTTTCAGTATTTAATAAAAATGGAGAATGGGAAGCAAAAGTTTTAGGAATATCAAAAAGTATTGTTGAATTTAAAATAACTAAACGATTAAGACAAAAAGAAAATTTTAAAGAATTGTGGTTAGCTTTTTCTCCTATTAAATCAAATTATCAAAACTTTATGATTCAAAAAGCAACAGAGCTTGGTGTGACAAAATTTTTACCAATTATTTTTGACCGGACAGTGGTTAGAAAAATAAATAAAGAACGTTTAGAAAAAGTTGTAATTGAAGCAAGTGAACAATCAAACCGTATCAATGTGCCGGTAATTGAAGAGTCTCAAAACTTAGATAATTTTTTAAAAACTAATTCAATAGATTTAATTTTTACAGATTTAAATTCGAATAATAACAAAATTGACAAATCTAAGCTTACAGATAAACCAGTTTGCATTATTATAGGTCCTGAGGGTGATTTTTCAGAAGCTGAAAGAGAAGAGATTCTCTTATTTGGTGGCGTTCAAGCAATCAAGATTAATGAAAATATTTTAAGGTCAGAAACAGCGGTCATATCGGCAATTTCGATCATAAATTATGTGATTAATTGATAAATTGTCGCGAAAACTAAAGTGTAATTTTTATAAAAGAGCTTTATATAGCTAGATAAATGAAAAAAATTTTATTAATAATTTCAAGCATTTTTATTACAGGAACTGCAATCGCCGACCAACCAAAAGATTGGCAATTAGGTTTTCAAAATCCTGCATCAGATGGAATGAGAGATATTGTAAATTTTCATAATAATCTTTTACTCCCAATTATAATTGCAATTAGCGTTTTCGTTTTATTTTTGATGTTATATGCATGTGTAAGATTTAGAGCTTCAGCAAATCCAAACCCTTCAAAAAGAACTCACAACGTTACTGTAGAAATTCTATGGACTTTAATTCCATGTTTAATTTTAATAGTAATGGCTGTTCCATCATTTAAGATTTTATACAAACAAGATACAATTCCAAAAGCTGATTTAACTATTAAAGCTGTTGGATATCAGTGGTATTGGGGATACGAATATCCTGATGAAAATATAATATTCGACTCATATATGATTGAAGAAAAAGATCTGAGATCAGACCAACCTAGACTACTTTCAGTAGATAATGAAGTTGTTGTTCCAGTAAATAAAGTTGTAAAAGTTTTAATCACAGCAAATGATGTTCTACACGCATGGGCATTACCAGCATTTGGTGTTAAAAGAGATGCAGTCCCAGGGAGAATTAACGAGACATGGTTTAAAGCAGAAAAAGAGGGAACTTACTACGGCCAGTGTTCTGAACTATGTGGAATTAAACATGCTTTTATGCCAATTACTGTTAAAGTAGTAAGTGATGAAGAATACCAAGAATGGTTATCAGAAGCACGAGTAAAATTTGCAAAAGAAGAAATTAAAAATGATAAATTAAAAATAGCGAGTAAATAAATATGTATACACAAACAGCATCACATGACGATCATCATACACCAACAGGTTGGAAACGTTGGGCTTATTCAACTAATCATAAAGATATAGGTACAATGTATTTAATCTTTGCAATTGTTGCAGGGGTAATTGGAACGGCATTTTCAGTTTTGATGAGAATGGAATTGATGCATCCTGGTGATGGCATCTTAGGTGGAAATTATCATTTATACAATGTGTTAGTAACTGGTCATGGTTTAATCATGATTTTCTTTATGGTTATGCCAGCAATGATAGGTGGCTTTGGTAATTGGTTTGTTCCAATTATGATTGGTGCCCCCGATATGGCATTTCCAAGAATGAACAATATTTCTTTTTGGTTGTTACCAGTTTCGTTAACATTATTAATTTTATCAATTTTTGTCGATGGACCTCCAGGCCAAACAGGTGTGGGTGGTGGATGGACTATTTATCCTCCATTGTCATCTAAAGCTGGTCAACCGGGCCCAGCAATGGATTTAGCAATTTTAAGTTTGCACTTAGCAGGAGCTTCTTCAATTCTAGGTGCTGTGAATTTTATCACTACAATTTTAAATATGAGAACACCAGGTATGACATTACATAAAATGCCTCTATTTGCTTGGTCAATTTTGGTAACAGCATTTTTATTGTTGTTATCTTTACCAGTACTTGCTGGAGCAATTACTATGTTGTTAACTGATAGAAACTTTGGAACTGCATTCTTTGAGGCTCAAACAGGGGGTGACCCAGTTTTATTCCAACATTTATTTTGGTTCTTTGGTCATCCAGAAGTTTATATTTTAATTCTTCCAGGCTTTGGAATGATTAGTCATATTGTTTCAACATTTTCTAGAAAACCGGTTTTTGGTTATTTAGGTATGGCATATGCGATGGTAGCAATTGGAATTGTAGGATTTGTTGTATGGGCACACCATATGTACACAGTAGGTTTAAGTACGGATACAAAAGCTTATTTCTTAGCTGCTACCATGATTATAGCAGTACCCACAGGTATAAAAATTTTTTCATGGATTGCAACGATGTGGGGTGGTTCAATATCATTTAAGACACCTATGATGTGGGCACTTGGATTTATATTTATGTTCACTGTTGGTGGAGTAACAGGTGTAGTATTGGCAAACGCTGGTGTAGATACTGCAATGCATGATACATATTATGTTGTAGCACATTTTCATTACGTTTTATCTTTAGGTGCAGTTTTTGCAATATTTGCGGGTTTTTATTATTGGTTTTCAAAAATGTCTGGCTATGAATATTCTGAATGGCTTGGACATTTACATTTTTGGTTAACATTTGTAGGAGTGAATTTAATTTTCTTTCCTCAACATTTCTTAGGATTAGCTGGAATGCCTAGAAGGTATGCAGATTATCCTGATGCTTTTGCAGGATGGAATTATATATCTTCAATAGGCTCGTATGTTGCGGTAGCAGGATTGGCAGTATTTTTTGTAAATTTAATTTATTCATTTGCGAAGAAAAAAGCAGCTGCCCAAAACCCTTGGGGAGTAGGAGCCACTACTTTAGAATGGACCGTACCATCTCCTCCAAATTTTCATACATTTGATGAGTTGCCAAAATTTGAGGATGATCAGGAAGCAGAAAAATCACATAGCTAATAGTATAGCTAAAAAAATTAATGAACAATTCAAAGGCTAAAAAAAGAAATTTAAGTCAGGAAGATTTATTTAATTTTTCTGAGTTATTTAAACTAATGAAGCCAAGAGTAATGTCGTTGGTAATTTTTACTTGTGCTGTTGGTTTATTAACATCACCAAACCTTGTTTCAACCAAAGATGCTATAGTTGGTATTCTTTTAGTTTCTTTAGGTGCAGGAGCAGCAGGGGCATTGAACATGTGGTATGAGTCAGACTTAGATGCTTTAATGTCAAGAACCTGTCTAAGACCAATACCGACTGGAAAGGTTAATAGAAACCAAGCGCTTATTTTAGGCGTTACTTTATCTATAATTTCTGTTGTAGCGCTAGATTACTTTACAAATAGAATCTCAGCGGCAATATTACTTTTAACAATTTTATTTTATGTTTTCGTTTATACAATTTGGTTAAAAAGAAGAACACCTCAAAACATTGTGATAGGTGGTGCAGCTGGAGCTTTCCCACCAGTTATTGGATGGACTATTGCAACAGGTTCTTTGTCAATTGAACCATTAACTTTTTTTTTGATTATATTTTTTTGGACTCCATCTCATTTTTGGGCCTTAAGTTTATATAAATCTGATGATTATAAAAAAGCCAATATACCGATGTTACCACTGACAAATGGGGTAGAAAGTACAAAAATCAATATTTTTATTTATTCTTTATTAATGCTTCCGATAATTATTTTCCCTTATTTAATAGACTTTGTGGGATTAGCATTCTTAATACCTTCAATATTGTTAACTCTTTATTATAACTTTTTATGTTATGAGCTTTATAATTTTAAGAAAAACAAATTTAATCCTAAAAAAGCAAAAGCAATATTTGGATATTCAATTTTATATTTATTTTTGGTTTTTGTTCTTTTTCTGATAGATAAGATTATATGATAACTCCGAATAAAAAAACTAAAAGAAAAAATATTTTAACAGCTTTAGGAATTATTGCTTTTATGATTTTCCTTTTCTTTTTTACATTATATAATACCGGAGTATTTGATAGAGCGATATGATACAAAAAAAAAACTTAACACCTTTAATATTAGCAGGAATTTTTGTTTTAATGCTGGGATTATCTTATGCGGCAGTACCATTGTATGACTTATTTTGTAGGGTAACAGGGTTTGGTGGAACTACTCAAGTATCTAATAATGCCCCTAAAATTGTATTAAATAAAATTGTAAGTGTCAGATTTGATACTAATGTTAATAATTTACCGTGGGATTTTAAGGCTAAGTCAAATGTTATCGATGTGAAAGTTGGTCAGGTCAACAAAATAGAATTTGAAGTAGAAAATTATGGTAATGAGCCTACAGCTGGAGTAGCAACCTTTAATGTTTCACCGTCTAGTTTTGGAAAGTATTATAGTAAATTAGGCTGTTTTTGTTTTGAGAAACAAGAATTAAAAGCTGGAGAAAAAGCAACATACATAATGACTTTTTATTTAGATCCTGAAATGGTAAATGATCCAACAACAAAAAATTTACAAGACGTAACTATGTCATATACTTTTTTCTCGACAGATTACTATAAACAATCATAATTTAAAAAATGTCAGCTGAAAAAAAACACGATTATCACTTAGTAGACCCAAGTCCTTGGCCTATTTACGTTTCATTTTCATGTTTAGTATTAGCATTAGGATCTGTTTATTATCTTCATACAGATGTTTCATGGGGAATGTATCTTGGTTTTGCTCTTTTAATTTATGGGGCTTACATGTGGTTTAGAGATGTTGTTATTGAGGCCGAACATCAAGGTCATCATACACCTGTAGTTCAAATTCATCACCGATATGGAATGACATTGTTTATTGCATCTGAAGTAATGTTCTTTGTTGCATGGTTTTGGGCTTATTTTGATGTAAGTTTATTTCCAAATGAGTTTACAGGAAATGTTTGGCCTCCAAAAGATATTGAAACTTTTGATCCTTGGGATATTCCATTAATTAATACTTTAATTTTATTATTATCTGGGACAACTGTTACTTGGTCTCATCATGCTCTTTTAGAAGATGATAGGAAAGGTTTTATTCAGGGTTTATGGTTAACTGTTATTTTAGGTTTTTGTTTTACTCTTCTTCAAATTTACGAGTATCAACATGCATCATTTTCTTTTTCAGATCATATTTATGGATCAGTATTTTATATGGCAACAGGATTTCATGGTTTCCATGTGCTTGTTGGAACTATATTTTTAGCTGTATGCTTGTTTAGAGGTAAAAGAGGGCATTTTAATAAAGATCATCATTTTGGATTTGAAGCTGCAGCTTGGTATTGGCATTTTGTTGACGTAGTGTGGTTATTTTTGTTCGCTGCAATCTATATTTGGGGAAGTTAATTTATATTCTTTGAAACATAAGTTTTTATTTTCAGTATTTACAATTTTTTTTATTTTAGTTTTTGTTGCCCTAGGTTCATGGCAAATTGTTCGTTTAAATTGGAAAAACAATTTAATATTAGAAATTGAAAATTCCTTAAAAAATCCACCTGTTGAATTAACAAACTCCAACTTAGAAAATTATCTTAAAATAAAAACATCAGGGTCAATAGATTTAGAGAAACAAATTTATTTATACAATCTAAATGATACCGGAACACCAGGCTTTGAAGTTATAAATCCAATTTTAATTAATGATACTAATTATTTGATTAATAGAGGTTGGATACCTTTTGAAAAAAAAAACTCTCAAGAGATTAATGTATTTGATGAAAATGATATAATTGGAACTTTAAAATTACAAGGAAGAAAGAATATTTTTAAACCAGATAATGATTTAGAGGAAAATTATTGGTTTAGTTTAAATAGAGAGGACATATTAAAATTTACAGGAAAAGAATTCTCTAAATATATAATTTATTTAAATGGAAATTATCAAGTTCCTAAACCAAAAAAAATTACTGCCAATATTTCTAATAATCATCAAAAATATGCTCTTACTTGGTTTTCATTAGCGATTTCAATTCTTTTGTTATATTTATATTTTAGAAAAAAGAATTATTAAATGAATTATATTAGTACAAGAAATAATCGGAAAAATTTTACTTTTAAAGATGTTTTCCTCAAAGGTTTGGCAGATGATGGAGGTCTTTTTGTTCCAAAATCAATTAAACAATTTAAAAAAGAGGAATTAAATAATCTAAAAAACCTCAGTTACAATGATTTAGCTGCTGAAATAATTTATCCGTTTATAGGAGATTTTATGTCTAAAGATGACCTAATCTCGATGATTTCAAAATCGTACTCAAATTTCAGATCTAATGACGTTGTAAAAATCTCTGATCTAGGAGATCTAAAAGTTTTAGAACTATTTCACGGTCCAACACTTGCTTTTAAAGATATCGCTATGCAACTAATAGGTAATTTTTATCAATATCATTTAGGACGTGATCAAAAAAAAATTAATATAATAGTAGCAACTTCAGGAGACACTGGAGCAGCTGCGATAGATGCTTTAAAAGGAAAAAGTAATTTAAATGTTTTTGTATTGCACCCAAATAATAAAATTTCACCAGTACAAAGAAGACTAATGACAATACATGAAGAGAGTAACGTATTTAATATTGCAGTTGAAGGTAATTTTGATGATTGTCAAAATTTAGTAAAAGCAATGTTCAACGACGAAAAATTTTCTAAAGCAATTAATATGTCGGGTGTAAATTCAATTAATTGGGCAAGAATTATTGCTCAATCGGTGTATTATTTTTACGCTTATTTCAAAGTTGGAAATGGTCAACCTTTATCTTTTTCTGTTCCAACAGGTAACTTTGGTGATATTTATGCTGGTTACTTAGCAAAAAAACTAGGACTTCCAATTGATAAACTAATTGTGGCTACAAATAAAAATGACATACTTCACAGAGCAATATTAAGTGGCGACTATACTCAAAAAAAAGTGGAGGAAACAAATACTCCAAGCATGGATATACAAATAGCAAGTAATTTCGAAAGGCTTCTATATGACATAAAAGATAGTAACTCCGAAGTTACAAAAGATGTAATGGCTGAAATAAGAAATAATACTTATAAAATTGATAAAAGTGATTTAAATAAAATTAAAAAGAATTTTATATCTGAGATGCTTGATGAAAACGAGACTGTAGAAATGATAAAGAAAATTAATAATAAGTATCAGATGGTAGTTGATCCACATACTGCTGTGGGTATCGGTGCTGTGAGAAAATTAGGATTGGAAAAAAATTGTATTGTATTATCAACTGCACACCCCTGCAAATTTCCAAAAGCAATAGAAGATGCAATCTCAAAAACTGAAAATTTACCAGATAGTCTTAAATATGTTAATGACAGAAAAGAAAAATTTGAACTTCTTTCAAATGATGTTGAAAAAGTTAAAAAATATGTAATGAATTCAATATGAAACTTAAAATAAAAGATCAAATACCAGATACTGATATTTTTCAACTTGTTGATGGAGAACCACAAAAAAGTAAATTAAGAGAAATCATAGGTGATGGAAAAAATGTTTTGTTTGGTTTGCCAGGGGCATTTACATCAACTTGTTCAAAACTTCACTTACCAGGTTTTGTTGCAAATGCAGATAAAATCAAAGCCAAAGGAATAGAAAACATATTTTGTTTATCAGTAAATGACCCTTATGTAATGAATGGTTGGGGAGAGATTAATAATATCGGAAATAGCATAAAAATGTTATCCGATCCGTATTTGTTGTTCACGAAAGCAATTGGTGCAGAAGTTGATCGGAATGCAAAAGGAATGGGAATTAGATCAAATCGTTATTTAATGGTTATTGAAAACTTCACAATTATTAATATTCATGTTGAAAAAGAAACTAAGGAATGTGGTTTAACTTCCGCAGAAAATTTATTAAATAATTTAATATAGGTAGGGTAGTTCTGTTGCCAGGTACCCCAATTATAAGTTTGCGGCATTTCTAGCAAGTAAATCTACTTCATTATTTAATTTGTCAGTTGAATGTGCTTTTACCCAATTCCAACTTACTTCAAATTCATTATTTAGTAGATCTAATTCTGTCCAAAGTTCTTTATTACTTACCTCTTTTTTGTTTGCAGTTTTCCATCCATTTTTTTTCCAATTATGTATCCATTCTGTTATTCCAGACTTTACATATTTAGAATCTGTAAAAATTTCAACTTTGCTACCTTTTGGAATTTTTTTAAGAGCTTGTATAGGTGCTAATAATTCCATTTGATTATTTGTGGTATCTTTTTCACTTCCTTTTATTTCAGTTTTTTCTCCATCATTTAATATAATTGCTGCCCAACCACCTTTACCTGGATTTCCAATGCATGAACCGTCAGTGTATATCTTAATCATTACTTTAAATAATCTTTATAAGTCTTTAAATTATTGTGTATTACGAGTTTTTGATAATATTCTCTTGGATCTTTTATTTTAATGAGCGCTGATTTAGGTGTATTTGAATAGTCAAAAAGTCTAGTTAGAAAATACCTCATCGCTGCACCACGACATAAAATATTTAATGATTTTTTTTCTTTAATTGAAAGTTTTTTTACACTTTCATACCCTTTAATTAAATTTTTTACTTTTTTTTTATTTAAGAAAAATTTAGATGCTCTTTTGTCAAAACATAGTGCATTAACACAAATAGAAATTTCATACATAAAATAGTCATTTGCAGCAAAGTAAAAATCAATTATTCCTGATAATTTATCTTTTTTAAAAAAAATATTATCTATAAATAAATCTCCATGAATTATCCCACTAGGTAATTTTTTTGGCCATTTCATTTTTATATCTTTCAAATTTATTCTTAGAAATTTTTCTATATTAGTAAATTTTTTTGATTTAAATTTAATACTATTAAGTAATGGATTTAGATATTTAATACTCATAGAGTTTTTCCTGAAAAGATTTATTTTTTTTGTTGATAAATGCATTCCAGCAATCATTTTACCTATTTCGTGACAATTTTTTAAATTAAGTAATTTTTTATCTTTTCCCTCTAAAAAGGAAACAATACAAGCTGACTTTTTTCTTATTCTGACTACGTAGTTTCCATTTTTATTTTTTTGAGGTTTTGGGCAATTTATTTTTGAATTATTTAATTGATCCATTAACCTCATAAAAAAAGGTATTTCATTTTGAGAGACTCTTTTTTCAAAGATTGTAAGTATAAATTTTTTATTTTTTGATCTTAATAAATAGTTAGTATTTTCAATCCCTTGTTTAATACCTTTAAAACTAATAATTTTATCTATTTCAAATTTTTTATTGATATATGAAATATCTTTTTTATTTATTTTTGTGTAAACAGCCATTTTAATTTAATTTTTTTGGAGCTTTGAAAACAACGTTTTCCTTAATAATTTCTACCTCATCTATACTGACTTTAAATCTATTTTTTAACTCATTAATAAAATTATCAACTAGAATCTCTGGAGCAGAAGCTCCAGAAGAAACACCAATCGTATTTGCATTTTTGATTAAATCAAATGGGATTTCACTTTTTGAATGAATTAATATTGAATTAGAGCAGCCAGATTTTTTTGCTACCTCCACTAATCTAACTGAATTAGATGAATTTCTACTACCTATCACAAAAAATAAGTCACATTTTTTTGCAATATTTTTAACTGCCATTTGCCTATTTGTAGTGGCATAACAAATATCCTCTTTCAAAGGTTCTTTTATATTTGGAAATCTATCTTTTAATATTTGGATTATATCTTTTGTATCATCTACTGATAATGTTGTTTGAGTAACATAAGAAATTTTTTTGTTATTTTGAATTTTATAGTTTTTGGCCTCATCTTCATTTTGAATAAGATCAATTGATCCTTTGGGCAACTGCCCCATAGTACCAACTACTTCAGGGTGATTTTGATGTCCTATTAAAATTAAATGATATCCAGCCTTATTTAGATTTTCAGCTTCTCTGTGCACTTTTGACACCAATGGGCATGTAGCATCAACATAAGTCATATTGTAATTTTTAGCGTCCTCTGGAATTTTTTTTGGAACACCATGAGCTGAAAAAATAACTGGTCTAGTTTTATCTTCTATCTCCTCTAGTTCTTCAACAAAGATAGCTCCTTTATTTTTTAAATCATCTACCACATATTTATTGTGCACTATTTCATGACGAACATATACTGGAGTACCATATTTCTGAATTGATTTTTCAACAATCTCTATAGCTCTTTCTACACCAGCACAAAAGCCTCTAGGAGCTGACAATAATATTTTCAATTCTTTATTTTTCATTTTTTTCAATTAAATACTCAAGCAATATATGTGGAAAGGTTAAAGACGCCAAACCTATAAATATAACTTTTAGAATTGAACTATCGAAATTGTATGAATTATTTAATAAATAAAGCCCAAGTAAACAAAAGGTAGCAGTAAGAATGGTTAAGGGCAGAGCTTTTTTGATGAAAATTTTTAGCCCATTCTTTAAATCATTCTCATCTAACTCATGCATCAAAGTAATACCGTGTCTAGTAGAATGTAAAAAACAAAAATAAATTGTAAATGCCAGCAGAGGTGACAAATAATAATTTATAATTAAAATTGAAAAATAATCTAAAAAAATAGTAAACTTTTTTAATTCAAATTCTTTTGCAAATAACAAAACACTGGATAATGTACTTAGAATAATACCAAAAAGTATAAGGTTATTCATTTTAATAAAATCTAAAGTTCTATAAAAAGATTCGTTATCAATAAGTAATAATTTGAATATAGATATTGTTTCTTCAAAATGAAAAAATATAGGTGCTAAAATTACGAGCAAACCTTTCAAGAAAAATAATAATTGGTTATAATATGAATTTTCAGCTATTAAAAATTGAGTATCTTCTTTACCAAAGTGAAATGAAGCAACTATAAGAAAGATTGTTAATGAAACTGATGGTATGATTGTCCATAAGACTATTACAGTTGAAGCAATAAAAATATATATCAAATAAAAAATATATATATTTTTTATTTCAAAAATTTTCAGAAGTTTTTTTCCTTTTATATGATCAAGTGAACCATGAGAAACTCCAATACTTAAAATTAAAAGTAAACAGAATAATGGTGAAAATAATAAATTCTCAAATTTTAAAATTGTTAAAGAAAAAAAATTACAAAACAAAAAAAAAATGAAAGAATGATTAAAATTTATTATTTTTAATTGGTTTTTCATTACTTTAATAAATTAATAAAATAAAGCCTTAATAAAAGTCAACTTTGGCATTCTAAAAATAATAGATAAATCCTCAAAAAAATTACTTTTATTAGACAAAAATTTTATAACAGTCTTTGGAGAGGCCTTAAACATTTTAAAAAAAATATCAGGCATTTTTTCTGGGTGTTTTTCAAGAACTCTAAGAAATATCTCATCTAAAAATTGATACTTATTACCAATTTTATATTTTTTAGCATGAGCAATATTCTCGATATTCTCTCTTATATATCTACTGTGTTCTTGAATATTTAGAAAAGTGTAACCCGTACTTAATCTCGTCATACCCCCAGCAGTTCCAATATTTATTTTGTTTTTAACTTTTTCGTTTATTGGGTAAAAAAGAGGTATTGCACCTTCTTCTTTATAAATTATTTTGTAATCTTTTAAATTTAGATGATTTTCAATATAATCTTTAATTTGTTTGTCATAGTCTTTTTGAGAGTCATCATTCATTTTTGATAACCATGTAGTTTCAATTAAGGCCTTAGTCTTTGAATAGGGTAGAGTGTAAAAAAAATGCACACTTTCTCTTTGATCACAATCAAAATCCATAAGATTAAAAATTTCATCGTCAAAGAAATCATTTTTAGTTTCAACTTCTACACCACAAAAATGCTGCCAAAGGTTACGATGATCCTTTTTAATTGATGGAACACTATTAAAAACAAAAGAATTTTTTGAATTAATTTCGCTTATATCTTTAAAGAAAGAAATATTATTATTTTCTTTTAATTTACTGTTAATTTTTTCATAGAACACCCCACTATCAATACTTTGGTATGGATAAATGTTGCATTCTAAATGATTAGTTTTTTTTGGTATATTTATAGAGAAATTTTCCCAATTTTTTTTAACACAATCATCAAAATTATGTGTTGCTACTTTCCAAAATGACCAAGTTTTGTCTTTTTTATATTCTGCTCTTGGCTCAATAATAGCTAAAGTTTTATTTTTTAATTTTTCATTGATCTCAAGTTCAAACGCAAGTGATAATCCTGCACAACCACCACCCACAATAATATAATCAAATTCTTTCATTTAAATTTATTTCCTCATTTATCAAATTATGATTATGTTGTATTTCATCATCTAATTTATGACTGAACGATAGTCTAATTAAGTCAAAAATTGATAGAAAAGTTTCTAAGACTTTTTCACCATTCGATACATATATCTTTCCTGAATTTAGATAATTTTCTAAATTTTTTTTATCCTTTATCTTATGACCTATTTTTCTGTAAACTCTTCTAGCTACCAGAATAGAAAAACGTAAACTAATAGGTATATCTTTAATAGAATAAAATGAATTTTCATAAAAAGTATCAGCAAGATTGATAGTTGATAAAATTTCTTCAAAATTTTCATTTATGTAAAAACGATTATTTTTAGAATCTTCAATTACATCTCTCGATATATTAGTAAGCTGCATCGCAATTCCTAGATCGATTGCTGACTTGAGTGAACTTTTTTTATTAACTTTTAAAATTTTTGCCATCATCAATCCAACAGTTCCAGCTACTCTGTATGAGTAAACCAACAGGTCTTTCTTTGTATCTAATTTAACCTTATCTTTAATGTCTGATTTTATTCCTATTAGTAAATCTTGAACAATTTTCAAGGATATATTGAATTCTTCAATAAGCTCCCACATATTTTTAACAATAGGATCATCAAAGTTTTTTTGATTAAAATTATTTTCAAAATGATTAAATTTTTTTTCTTTATTTTCTATTTTTTCATTATCATCTGCTATGTTATCTGCGACTCTACAAAAATCATACAAAGCGGAGCATTTTTCTAACGTCTTTTTGGGTAAAAAAAAACCAGCCCAACTGAAAGATTTAGCATAGACAGATAAGTAACTTTTACTAGACATTATAAAATTTTATCTAATACTTTCGCTGAAGAAAGTACCCCAGGTACACCAGCCCCTGGATGAGTTCCTGCTCCCACAAAATAAAGTCCATCATATATTTCAGATTTGTTATGAAATCTAAAATAAGCTGATTGAGAAAATTTTGGCTGGATTGAAAAACCAGAACCATATTTTGTATTTAAATCTTTTTCAAAATAATCAGGCGTTAAATAAAAATCTTCAACAATATTTTCTTTAAGATTTGGCATTAAATCTTTTTCCATTTTATCAATTACTAAATTTTTCATTTTTTCTCCTTCGATAGACCAATCAATTTTAGACTGATTATTGGGTACTGGAACTAGAACGTAAAAACAGTCCTGACCTTCAGGGGCCATAGACTTGTCGGTAGCTGAAGGTCTATGTAGATAATAACTTATATCGTTATTAAGTTTTTTATTATCAAATATATCATCAAGATGCTCTTTATATTTATTACCAAATTTTATTGTATGATGCTCTACATGGTCATAGGTTTTTTTGGTTCCAAAATAATAAACAAATAATCCCATGGAATACTCCATTCTATTTTTTTTCCACTTAAACATTATTGAATTATTTTTATTTCCATTTAACATTTTTTCATAAACAGCAGGAGGATCTGCATTACACACAACATTATTAGTTTCAATTTTTGTCTCATTATCTAGTTGAATTCCAGTTATCTTATTGCCTTTAGAAATAATTTTAATTACTTCATGACCTTTTATTATTTCTATACCAACTTCACTCATCAGTCTTTCCAAACCTTTTATAATATTACCTGTTCCACCCATCGAGTAATGAATGCCCCATTTTTTTTCTAAATACAAAATTAATCCATAAATAGAAGTTGTTGTAAAAGGATTACCTCCAACTAAGAGAGGGTGCATACTTAGCATTCTTCGTAATTTTTCATTTTTTACATAGGATGAAACTAACGAATAAACTGACTTGTAACTCTTAAGTTTTAATAGTGCTGGTAATTGTTGCATCATTATAAAAGGTTTGTCAAATGGTACATCAGCTAGCTCTGTAAAACCTTTATCGAAAATCTTTTTCGTAAAATCAACTAATTTTATATAACCCTTTACATCATCTTTACTTAATCTTTCTATTTGTTTTTTCATTTCAATTTCATTACCTGAGTAATTAAATTTTGAATTATCTTCAAAAATAAATTGATACCAAACTTTTAGAGGAGATAGTTGAATATAATCTTTTGGATTTTTTTTAAATAACTCAAATAACTCATTAATTAAATAAGGGGCAGTTATTACAGTAGGACCACCATCATAAGTAAATCCATTTTTTTTGAACACCCTTGCTCTTCCGCCAAGATCTGGATGTTTTTCTATTAATGTGACCTTGTGGCCTTTAGCTTTAAGGCGAAGAGCTGCGGCTATACCACCAAATCCAGAACCTATAACAACGGAATTCATTTGTATAACTTATAGTTTTTTAAAAAAAATGTAAGGGTATTATGAGTTAATTTTTTTTAACTCTTCTTTAGTTTCATCCAAATTTTTTTGATATAGTGTATCAAGTTTAGATTTATCAACCGAAGTAGTAATAATTTTTTTCACAGAGTTTATAGCAATGTTAATTGAAGCATCTCTTATTTCTTTAATAGCTGCTTCTTTCATTTGATCTATCTTATTTTCAGCAAGATTTTTTTTAATTTCTGAGGTTTTATGAAATTTATCATTAAGGTCTATAACAAGCTTATCACCATCTTTTTTAGCTTGATCTAATATTTCATTACTAACAGTTTGAGCCGTATCCAATTTTTTTTGAGCATTATCTAATAATATTTTTGCCTCAGTCCTTAGTTTTTCACTTTCATCTATTTCATTTTTAATTTCAGATATTAATTTATTGAGGATTTCATTTACCTTTTGAGGAACTTTTAAGTATATAAGGCCGCCAAAAAAAATTACAAATGAAACTGCTACCCAGAAAGTTGAATCAATTACCATAATATTTATCTCCATTTTTTTTTGATAAATCATCAACTATTGCCGAGATACTACTATTATTTACCTCTGTTCCAATTAGTTTTTTTATTAATTCTGAGGATGTTTCTATTGCAATCTTGTTAATTTTATCTGGAGCACTTTTTTTTAGTAGCTGAATTTCTTGTTCAGCCTTTTTAATTTCCTCATCAATTTGTTTGTCCAAAGTTTCATTTTTTTTATTAATGTCTTTAAGTACTTTTTCTCTTGTATCTTTAAAAATATCTTTAGCTTTTAGCTTACTTTTTAAAATAATATCATTATATTCTTTAAGTTTAGACTCACTATTTTCTCTTTGTTTTTCTGCTGCCTCAATATTTTCCTGTATTTGAGATTTTCTTGACTCTAAATTTGTACTTATTTTTGGAAGAATTATTTTTGATAAAACTATATATAAAATACCAAAAGTAAGTATGAGCCAAAATATTTGAGAAATCCAAAATTCAGGATTTAATTGAGGCATTCCTCCGCTTTCAGCTGCAAAAACCTCTTTTATAAAAAAGAGATTAAAAAATATTAACTGAAAAAATATTTTTTTAATCATTAAATTTAAAATGCAAAAAGAATGATTAACGCTACTACTAATCCGAATAATCCTGTAGCTTCTGCAAGAGCAAAACCTAAAAGCAAATTAGGAAATTGTTTTTGTGCTGCAGATGGATTTCTCATTGCTCCCGATAAATAGTTACCAAAAATTATTCCAATACCAACACCGGCACCTGCTAGAGCTATCGCTGCTAAACCTGCGCCAATCATTTTTGCTGCTTCTAATTCCATTATATCCTCCTATGTTATTTAATGGTGTAAATTTAATGCATCATTTAAATAGATGCATGTTAAGATTGCAAAAACATATGCTTGAAGAAAAGCAACTAAGATCTCCAAACCAGTTAAAGCAACCGAAAAACTCAGTGGAAGCCATCCACCGACTATTCCAAGACTTATTACAAAGCCTCCGAAAACTTTCATCATAGTATGACCTGCCATCATATTGGCGAAAAGTCTGACAGATAAACTAATAGGTCTACTTAGATACGATATGATTTCAATAACTACTATCAATGGTAATAAAACAACAGGTACTCCACTGGGTACAAATAATTTAAGGTAACCAAAGCCATGTTTGATAAATCCAATGATTGTTACACCAATGAAAATAAAAGAAGCAAGCATAAAAGTTACAATGATATGACTTGTTACAGTAAAAGTGTAAGGGATCATCCCAAACATATTACAAAAAAGTACAAACATAAATAAAGAAAAAATAAAAGAAAAATAAGGTTTTGCTTTTGATCCTGCGGTATCACTAATCATCTTTGATACAAAGCTATAACTTAATTCAGCCAATAGCTGCAATTTGTTTGGCAACATTGAACTTTTTTTTGATCCTAAATTAAAAATAATTAAGATAGCTAAAGAACTTATAATCATAAACAAACTTGCATTTGTAAATGAAATATCAAAAGCTCCAACCTTAATTTCTGGACCAATTCTATACACTTCGAATTGAGTCATTGGATTTGCTGCCATATGTATTTATCTATTTTTGCATTTTTTTTGCAGATTTAATTACATTAGTTATTCCAGCAATTACCCCTACAAAAAAAAATATTAAAATTAACCAGGGTTTAGTACCAAAGGTCTTGTCTAAAATAAACCCAATAATTGTCCCTACAGCTACTGCTGAGACTAGTTCAGTGCTCAGCTTAAAAGCGCTGCCAATTGGGGATGGATTATCTTTTTTATTATACAAATCTCTTTTTAAGACCTTCTTTTTTGCAATCTCTAAGCGAGTTTTAAATGGATCTTTTGGCATTTTGTTTCAGTTTAGTTAAGCAACCATACTCTCTGCTTTTTGTAGATCAACAGCAACTAATTGGCTAATACCTTTTTCAGGCATAGTAACACCATAAAGTCTATTCATTTTAGACATGGTTAGAGCATGATGAGTAACAATTATAAATTTTGTGTTAGTAATTTTAGTGAGCTCTTCAAGTAAACTACAAAACCTTGTTACATTAGCATCATCAAGAGGAGCATCTACTTCATCAAGCACACATATAGGTGAAGGGTTTGTCAAAAAAACTGCAAAAATTAACGACAATGCAGTTAAAGCTTGTTCTCCACCGGATAACAAAGTAATTGATTGAAGTCGCTTACCAGGAGGACTTACGAGCATTTCTAAACCAGCCTCCAGAGGATCATCAGAGTCTACCAGTTCTAATTTAGCGTTCCCACCATTAAATAACTTTGTGTAAACTTCATTAAATTTTCGATTAACTTTTTCAAAAGCATCAGTTAATCTTTCTCTTCCTTTTTGATTAAGTTCATTTATGCTATCTTTAAGTTTAATTATTGCTGTAACCAAGTCTGCCCGATCTTGCTCCATCTTTTTTATTTCAGACTCATATTTATTAGTTTCCTCATCAGCTTTTAGATTTACAGATCCTAATTTTTCTCGCTCCTGTTTTTTTTTATCAAGTAAATCTTCCTGATTGACTGCATCAGGAAGATCCTCTTTCCCAAATAAATTTGAATTTTCTAAAATATTCTCTTCACTAAGATTCAGCTCTGACCTAATTCTATCAACTAAATCATTTTTTCTTTTTTTTAGTCCTTCTATAGTTGCACCAGAACTTGCTTTACGTTCTCTAATTTTAATTGACTGCTCTTGTATTTCGTTCAGTTGAGATCTAAGATTTTCAATTTTTTGATCTGTTAAATCAATAATAGAGTCATTATCTGTTTTTTCCTTTTCAGAAATTCTTAGACCTTCAGAGATTTGACCTTTTTTTTCAGCTTGTAATTTCGGTTGGCTATCCAACTTCTCTAATTGTAAATTTAACTTACTTTTTCTTTCAGTTAATTCAGCAACCATTTTTTCAGAATTTGATAATAAATTTTTCCAACTTCCAAACTCATTATCTATTATATTTATTCTTTCATTCCTCTTAACAGAATCTTTTTTTATATTTTGATTTTTACTGTAAGCATTTGCATATTCTTCAATTATTATTCTACAGTTATCAAGAATAATTATTGCTTCTGCATTTTTTTGTAAATTGATTAACTCTTTAACCTTATCTATTTCTAAATTTAACTTGTTTTTTGAATTTTCTAAATCCTCATTAGACTGTTTTTCTGTTTCATAATACTTTGAGTCAATTTCGATAAGTTGATTTTTTTCCTCTTTAAGTCTTTTTTCATTAGAATTTGCATCAATAACAATTCCTTTTTCTCTACCAATATCATCATCGTAAGTTCGAAGGGATTTCTTTATATTCTCTATCTCATCTTGAATTCTATTATTTTCCTCATCTAAACCTTGAAGCTCTAAGTTAAGCCTTTGTATCTTTGAGAGATTTTCTATATTTTTTTCTCTTAGAGGTGTGACTTTGTCTGTTTCTAATTTGATTAAATTATCAATCTCCAAAATCTTATTATTAAAACCACTTACTTCTCCCTCTGCCTCTGAATTAATTTCATTTTCTACTCTAATTTCTTTATCTAATTCAATTAATTTTAAATAATATAAGCCTGCTTCTATTTTTTTAATTTCATCAGAAATATTTTTATATTTATTTGCTTCCTCAGCCTGTTTTTGAAGATTAGCTAATTGTTTTTCTTGTTGTCTTCTTAATTCATCTGCTCTTTTCAAGTTATTTTCAGCAGCGTTTAATCTTAATTCTGCTTCATGCCTTCTTACATGCAAACCTGAAATTCCAGCTGCTTCCTCAAGGATAGCTCTTCTATCAGTTGGTTTAGCGGTAACCAGGGCTCCAATACGTCCTTGACTAATCATAGATGGTGAATGAGCACCTGTGGACAAATCCGCAAAGAACATTTGAGCATCCCTAGCTCTTACCTCTTTGTCATTCATATAAAATTTAGATCCCTTATCTTTCTCTATTTTCCTCCTAATGTTAATTTCATTGAAATCCTTGAATTGAATTGGACCTTCATTATTATCATTTGCAATTGTAACTGATACTTCTGCAATATTTTTTGAAGCTTTATTTGAAGTACCTGAAAATATTACATCTTCCATTCCAGAACCTCTCATACTTTTTGCAGAAGTTTCTCCCATTACCCATCTAAGTGACTCGACTATATTTGATTTTCCACATCCATTAGGTCCAACAATTCCTGTTAAACCTTCTTCTATTAAGACGTTGGTTTTATCTGCAAAAGATTTAAACCCATTAAGCTGGATTTTTTTAAACTGCATAAGAACCTTATATCAGTTTTTCCAGTGATTTTTTCAAATTTTTATAATTAAGAGATTTTTCAAACTTTTTGTTATTAATTATTATCGTAGGAGTAGCATTTATTTTAAATGTTTTTGTACCTTCGATTCGATCATTTAACACAAAATCCTCTATTTTCTTATTATTAATACATTTTTTAAAGTCTAATGTAAAATTTTCATTTTCTAAAAACTTTTGTAAATTTTTATTTACTTCTTCAATTGTATTTCCTTTTATCCAAGCTTGCTGGTTTAAATACAAACTTTCCAAAATCTTTAAACTTTGATTTGTATCACATTGACTAATTTTTGAAGCATTGAAAGCTGCCATATCTAATGGGAAGTGTCTAAATTCAATCTTAGCTAAACCAGTATCTAAGTAATCTTTTTTAAGTTTTGGGTAAACATTTTTGTGAAAATCAGCACAATGACTACATGTTAAGGACTCATAAATGATAATTGTAATCTTGGCATTCTCATTTCCAGATATTATACGCTTAATCTCCGCATTAATGGAAACATTAAAAGCAAATAATAAAATGAATACAAGAAATATTTTTTTCATTTATTTTTAAATAATTTAGTTAATTCAAGCAGTGACTTTTTAATTTTTTCATTTTTAACATCTATAATTTTTTTTTGATATTTATCATTTGCCACACTTTTAAGGTCATTATTCTCATCAGAAAATTCCTTCTTTGCATCATCAAAGGTTGTTAATTTAAGTTTCTCAACAACTAAATAACCAAAAAAAGCATTCATCCTATCTATTATCTTTTTTCTCGAATATTCTAAATCGACCTCGTGACCTCTTCTTACCATTATCAGCAATGTGCTAATTCCAAATTTATTTGAATTTTTAAATGATTTTGGATAACAAAATTTAAATAAATTATCGCCTACAATATATTTCCAATTATTTAGTGTTTCAGAATAAATATGACCTTTTTTATTAATAACCTTTTTAATATTTTTTGGCAAAGTGTCTTTAAATGATCTTAGGCCTTGAATGCCCTTGTTTCTCTGCTTAGTATATTTTTTAAATTGCATATGAAAGAACAATTAGTAACAAAAAAAATTCTCAAATGGTATGATTTAAATAATAGATCATTACCATGGCGAAAAAATGTTTCTTTGAAAAAAAGGCAATATTACACATTAGTAAGTGAATTTATGTTACAACAAACACAAGTTGTAACTGTAATACCTTATTTTAATCGATTTATAAAAAAAATTCCTAACTTTAAGTCTTTAGCAAAAATTCAAAATAAAAAATTAATTAAGCTTTGGGAGGGTCTTGGGTATTATTCTAGAGCAAGAAATTTAAAAAAAACTGCACAAGTAGTAATCAAAAACTTTAAAGGAAAATTACCAGATAATTTTGATGATTTAATATCACTTCCTGGAATAGGAAATTATACAGCGAGCGCAATCTTAGCTATTGCGTTTAATAAACCTTACATTCCCCTAGATGGAAATATAGAAAGAGTTTTAAAACGATATTTGTATTTAAAAAATGAAAAAGATATTAAAAAAAATAATCTTATAAAAAAAAAATCTATATTTGGATTATCATCGAGATCAAGCGATTATGCCCAAGCTTTAATGGAATTAGGAGCATTAATTTGTAAACCAACTAATCCTTTATGTAATCACTGTCCTATTATTGATAAGTGCAAGTCATTCAAACAAAAAGATTTTAATTTAACAAAAAGCATAAAAAAAAATATAGATAAGTACTTTATCTTGAAAGTTTATAAAAAAGATCAAAAATATCTATTAGTGAAAAATACTAAGTTCAAATTTTTAAAAAATTTAACAATTTTCCCTATGGAGGAACTATCTAAACCAAAAAATTTTAACAAAAGCTTAAATTTAAAAATGTCTAATATGAATATGAATATCAAAATTAAATACTTAAAAAATTTTGAAAAATTTCCGTCATCACATTGGTTTGATAAAAAAAAATTAAACAACCACATGCTTCCAACTTTTACAAAAAAAGTGGTTAAATATTTAGAGAGAAACTAATGATAAAAATAGCAATTATAGGTAGTGGAATTTCAGGTTTAGTTCTTGGCAATTTATTAAAAAAAAAAAGAATTGATTTCAAAATTTTTGAAAAACGACCTGAATTAAGCATTAATGAGGGTTATGGGATACAATTAAGTGTAAATAGTATAAAAATCCTAAATTTAATTGGTTTTGAAAATTTTGATAGTGATAAATTATTTAATCCAAAAAAAGTTTTAATTAAGTCAATTGATAATCAAAAAGAAATCTCAAATATAAATATAGATTATTTTAATCTGAAGGATGAAAAATACTCATGTTTAAAAAGATCAGATTTAGTTCAATTTTTATCTCAACAAATTCAAGAAAAAATTTATTTTAATAAAGAGATTTATAAAATTAGCAAAGTAAATGACAAAAAAATTGTACTTGAATTTCATAATAGAAAAGAAATTTTTGATTACGTTATAATTGCTTCAGGTTTAAGTTTTAAATTTGGAGAAGATATACCATTAAGAGAAAATTTTTTAAAAGATTTTAATGGATATTTTGCTGTAAGAGGAACTACAGATAAAGATTTTGATTTTATAGATAATAAAAACATAAATCTTTTTTTTGGCCAAAATTCGCATTTAGTTACATATCCATTGAATAAAAAGAAAAAAAAAAATTCTATATTTATTTTTAAAGATCAAAAAAAAGTTGAAAAATTTTATTATAAGTGGCGATATAGCAAAGAAGGAATTGATTTTATAACGGAAAAACTTGATAGTAAATTATTCAAGTATAACAATCAATTTAAGAACTTATTTGGAAGTAAAGTGACATCTTTAAAATGGTGGCCAATTTATCAAAGCAAATCTTTTTCTATCTCAAATCACAAAAGTTTGATTTATATTGGAGATGCATTTTTTAAAACTTTACCAACTATGGCCCAGGGAGCAGGTCAAGCTATTGAGAGTGCTTATGAAATTAATGAGCTTTTTGACTTAAAAGGTGAATTTAGAAACATCGATTATGTAGAAAAAAGAAAAAAAAGAATAAATCTAATAAATAAAAGAATTAAATTTAATAATCTTATTTTTCATACTTCAAATCCCTTACTAGTAAATTTAAGAAATATTATGATTAAATTACTCACTAAAAATAGGTTTTTTTTAAAATTTTATTTAGGCAAAATTTATAAAAATTAACTACTAGAGATTAATCTTTGTCTTAGATGATCGATGGGAAATACTGTACCATTTAGATTATAGTGCCAATAAGTCCATCCATTACAGCTTTCAGCCCCAAGTATAGAAGCTGCCACTTTGTGAATTGAGCCCTCTGTATGAGCGTGTTTAATACTGCCGTCTGCCATGATTTTTGCGCTAATTTTCTTTTTATTATCAAAAATAATTGTTCCTGGTTTTATTATTCCTAATTCAACCAATGAACCAAAAGGTACTCTTGGTTTAGATCTGTTATTTTTGAGGGTATCTAGATAGTCGTCTTTAATAGGTTTTGTATTTTTTAATCTTTTTTCAGCAGCTTTGTAATATTTTTTTTCTTTTTCTATACAATAATAATTTCTACCTAACTTTTTAGCAACAGCAGCTGTCGTTCCAGAGCCCAAAAATGGATCTAAAACTAAATCATTTTTATTTGAAGTTGCTAATAAAATTCTATGAAGTAAAGCCTCGGGTTTTTGAGTTGAATGAATTTTTTTACCATTCTTTTTTAATCTTTCAGATCCATTACAAATTGGAAGATCCCAGTTAGATCTCATTTGAAGATCATCATTTAAGCATTTTAAAGATTGATAGTTAAAAGTGTATTTCGATTTTTCTGATTTTGAAGCCCAAATCAAAGTTTCATGAGCATTTGTAAAACGAGTTCCTCTAAAGTTTGGCATCGGATTTTTTTTATTCCAAATTACATCATTTAAAATCCAAAAGCCTAAGTTTTGAATTGTTGTGCCGACTCTAAATATATTGTGATAACTACCAATTACCCAAATTGTTCCATTTTTTTTCAAAATTCTTTTACATTCACTTAACCAAGTATAAGTAAAATCATCATATTTTTTAAAACTTTTAAATTGATCCCACTTGTCGTTCACTGCACTAACTTTAGACCTGTCAGGTCGAGTTAGTTCATTTTTAAGTTGTAAGTTATATGGTGGATCTGCAAAAATTAGGTCAAAAGACTCATCGGGAATTTTTTTTAATTCACCTAAACTGTCACCATTAATTAATTTATTTATTAAATCTAAATTCATTCTAAAAGAATAAATTAGACTCTAAAAAGATTCCTTGGTCAACCTAGGATTGAATTATATGGATTCAAATTGTGTTATAATTTTTTGATATAACTAGATATGGTGTTTATACGTGAAACCTATTTGGATTTATTTATAGGTGAAAAAGTTTTTCTATGCTGATTTGTAATACCTAAACTTTTTATGGCTTTGAAGTGTTGTTTTGTTCCATATCCATAGTTTTGATCCCAGTAATAACCTTTAATTTTTTTTGCTAAATTAGTTATCATTTTATCACGTTCAACTTTTGCAATAATAGATGCAGCAGAAATAGAAGGTATTTTTTGATCACCTTTTATAATTGATTTGAGATTGTAATTTTTGATTGCTGGAAGCTTATTTCCATCAATTAACACTAGAGAGGGCTTTCTTTTTAATTTTTTAATTGCTCTTTTCATTGCTAGTAAACTTGCTTGTAAAATATTAATTTTTTCAATTTCTTTCACTGAAGCTTTACCTATAGACCATATAGAATTTTTTTTAATATACTTTGATAATATTTCTCTTTTAGATTTTGTTAAAGTCTTAGAGTCCTTTAAAATTTTTTTGTTAATTGATTTTTTTAAAATAACAGCTGCTGCATAAACCGGTCCAATCAAGCTTCCTCGACCAGCTTCATCAACTCCAGCAATATTTTTCATTAAATTTTAATATTTAAATTTTCTATTTTCTTTTTTAAATTTTTTAGATCTTCCCAAGAATATTTTTTATTTTCAGGAAACCTGATTAAATAAGATGGACTAAAGGTAATTATTAGAGGATAAGTTTTATCCTTTAATATAATTTCTTTCCATTTACCTCTTTCATTTGAAATTTTTCTATTTATACCTGTAACTGCCTCCATAGCAGTGCTGCCTAATAGAACTAATATTTTTGGGTCTATAATTGAAATATGTTCTTTTAAAAATATCGAATATTTTTTAATTTCTTGGGTAGAAGGTTTTCTATCTTCAGGTAGCCTAAAGTTAACAGAATAGGTAGAATAAATTTTCTCTCTTTTGATATTTATTGCTATCAGCATTTTGTTTAAAAGATAACCAACATCAGACTGAAAGGTTAATCCCGAATTATCTTCTTCCTCACCCGGAGCTTCACCAATTACCATTAATGCACTATTAATGTTACCATCACCCATAACAATGTTCTTAGAATTATTTTTTAGATTACAATTTTTAATTGAATTAATTCTTTGTCTAAGGTTAGATAGTTTTTCTGTTTTTTTTCGATTATCAATATTTCCTATATTTTTTTTACCATTAAATCTATTTATTGGTTTGTCACTAAAAATAAAATTTGGTTCTATATTGTCAATTAGTTCTTGAACATATTTGGCATTTTGATTTAAAACGCTTTTAGTCATAAAGTATACTCATGTTTTTAAAAAAATTAAAATATATTTTTGTTATAATTATATTATATCAGACACCCCTAAGTTCTAAAAGTACTACTTTTGATAATTTTTATTCAAAAAATTTATCAAATTACTTTTCAGGAATTGTAGCATTTGAAAATAAAAATAATCCAAAAGCTTTAAATTTTTTTAATTCCTCTAAAATTTTAATCAACAAACATGACCCTTATTTAAAGAGATATGTCTACTCTTTAGTTTTAGAAAATAAGATTTCTCAAGCAATCAATATAATTAAACAAAATAAAAATAATAACAATTCCGTTTTTTTTGAAAGCTATATACTTTTAATTATTGATAGTTTAAAAAAAAATGATTTAGTTCAAGCATCAAATTATCTACTTTTAGCAAACAAAATCGCTAAAGAAGATCAATTTAATTTGGCTATTATAGAAACTTTAAAACAATATTTACATGTGTTTAAGGAAAAAAAAATTTTAGATAAAAAAAAAAATTTAGGTAATTTGTCAATTATATCAGAAACGTTCCAAAGATGTTATTTAGAAGACCCAAAAACTGAAACATACTTTTCCCAAATGATAAATAACAATGAGGGAGACTTTAGTAGATATATTTTTTTTTATTTAAGTCACTTAATAGAAAAAAAAAGATTTAGTGATGCAGAAAAAATAAGTCATAAGATAAAGCTTATAAATTCAAATTTATTGTTAAGTCAAGCAAAGGATTGGATTGAAAGAAATAAAGCGGCGAGATTAAGCGAGGTCTTTTCGTGTCAAAATCACAATGATATATTAAGTGAGTTTTTATTTATAATTTCTAATTTATATTCATCTCAAGACAATTTTATAAAATCTAATTTTTATTTAAATATTTCATACTTTTTAAATCCAAAATTTATTTTTAATCTATCTTTAGTGGTAGAAAATCAATACTTAAATAAAGAATATAATAAGGCCAAAGATACATTAAAGAATTTTAAAAAAAATGATGAATTTTACTATTGGTATAGACTAAAAAAAGAAGCTCAAATTATTTCTAAACAGAGGAATGAAAAAGAATCTTTAAATTATATTACTTCAAATTATAATAAAATTGAAAATCCAAATATAAAAATATTATTTGATATTGCAAATTTTCATAAAAATGCAAAAGAATATGATGAAGCAATTAAATATTATACAAGAATAATCAACCAAGTTGAAGATGACTTAGAAACAAAATCAGACTTGCTTTATCGAAGAGGTGGCAGTTATGAAAGAATTGGAAATTATGAATTAGCAGATAAAGATTTACTTTATTCTTTAGAAATTAATCCTAATGATGCTTATGTTTTAAATTATTTAGCTTACTCTTGGCTTGAGAGAAATTATAAGATCAACACTGCCATTGAAATGTTAGAAAAAGCTTATTCATATAAAAGTAATGATCCTTATATAATAGACTCAATTGGCTGGGCATATTATTTAATAGATGACTATGAAAAAGCTGAAAAATATCTGAGAAGAGCTGTTCAATTAATGCCGAACGATACTATAGTAAATGATCACTATGGTGATATTTTATGGAAATTGGGACGTCAAATTCAAGCAAGGTATTTTTGGGGAAGTGCTCTTAAAATGAAAAATATAAATGATAAATTATCAGATGAAATAAATTCAAAAATTATTAAAGGTCTTTAGATTTTTTATGAGTTATTTTAAGATTAAATCTCACGCCAAGATTAATTTAGCCTTACACATCATAAATAAGTCATCTTCTTTGCACAAGATTGAAAGTCTTATAGCCTTTGTCTCTTTGCATGATGATATTTTTATCAAGGATATAAAGTCTAAAAATCATAAAATTTCCTTTATTGGAAAATTTTCTAATAAGATTTCAAAAAAAAATACTATTTCCTTATTACTTAAAATATTAGAAAAAAAAAAATTATTAGGTGAAAGAAAATTTCATATTAAGATTAATAAAAAAATTCCAATTAAAGCAGGTTTTGGAGGTGGATCAATTAATGCTGCTAGTATCTTAAGATATCTTATAAAAAAAAAGATAATAAATACTCCTCAGGAGGAGATAATAAAAATTTGTAAATTGATTGGTTCAGACGTAATTTTAGGTCTCAATCCTACTAATTCCATTTTAACATCTAATAATCGTATTAAATTTTTTTATAATCACAAAACATTTTACACTTTAATTGTAAAACCTAGTTTTGGTTGTTCCTCTAAAGAGATTTATTCAAAGGTAAGAAAATTTGACACACCAAGATTTAATAAACCTTCTAAAAAAATGTTCAATTTCAACTTTGTTAAAAAAATGGATAATTCTTTAGAGAAAATTGCTTTGAATAAATACCCTAAATTAAAAAAAATTAAATTTGATTTGGAAAATTTATCAAAACCAGACTTTGTAAGAATGACTGGATCGGGATCTGCATTTGTAGCTTATTTTCGATCAAAACAAAGATGTGAGTTTGCAAAAAAGAATTTTATTAAAATATATAAAAATTACTGGTGTATAACTTCAAAAACTATATAAAATATACTTTTTTTTATTATACGAACTTAATATTGGGGCGTAGCCAAGCGGTAAGGCACGGGTTTTTGGTACCTGCATCCTAGGTTCGAATCCTAGCGCCCCAGCCAAATATGAAAAACATTTTAAATAAAATTTTTTTTAAATCAAATAATCTCGATTATATTATTAGAGATATAAAAAATCTTACTGAAAACACACCTGTTAATAAAATTTTTGAAGCAGTAAATTCTTCTTCATATGATGCTGAAATTAGATATGTAGGAGGGTGTATTCGTAAAATAATTAATAAAGAAAAAGTTGACGATATTGATTTAGCAACAAATTTAGAACCTCTTGAAATATGTAAAATTTTAAAAAAAAATAATATAAATTTTTATCCATCTGGAATCGAGCATGGAACTATTACTGCAATAATTGATGAATATAAATTTGAAATCACAAGCTTGAGAAATGATATTTCAACTGATGGAAGACATGCCAGTGTAAAATTTTCAAAAGATTGGAGAGAAGATGCCTCCAGAAGAGACTTTTCAATTAATTCAATTTATTCTGATAAAGATGGTAATTTATTTGATCCATTCAATGGTAAAAAAGATATTGAAAATGGTTTAATAAATTTCATTGGTGATACTGATAAAAGAATTAAAGAGGACTATCTGAGAATCTTGAGATATTTAAGATTTTTTTTGGTTTATTCAAAACAAAAACATAAACCTAGCATTATAAAAAAAATAAAGATCAATATAGGAGGAATTTCAAAATTATCTAAAGAAAGGTTAATTCAAGAATTAAGAAAGATTACTAAATTAGATTCTTTAGAAAAATTATCAAAAGATAAAATTAGTCTGGAACTAACTTCAATGATTTTTCCAGAATTGAAAAATATAGATGTTTTTTCTCAATTAAATTCTAAGAAAAGAGAGATATTAAAAGATTCTGATTTTATTTTTCTACTATCTTTACTGATAATAGATGGCACCGATAATGCAGAATATTTTACTTACAAGTTTAGAATTTCTAAAAAAGATCAAAAAAGAATTCATGTAATTAATGATTTTTATAAAACTAAAATTAATTCAAAAACATATACAGAACATAATATGAATAAAATTTTTTACTATCAAGGCAAACAAACTGTAATAGATATTATTAACTTTAGAATAATTAGGGCAAAAAAGACTGATGAAAAACTTTTGAAATTGAGTAAGAATTATCAAAATAAATTAACACCTATCATTCCTATAAGTGCAGAAGATTTGATGATCAAATATCAGATACCTGAAGGCAAACAAATAGGTAACAAACTTCGATTGATCGAGGCAGCGTGGGTAGAGAATAATTTTCAAATTTCAGAGCAAAAAGTCGAAAATATTATTAAAAGCTAATTATACTTTACATCTTTAATTTCAAAGTTTTTAATTCCTGCCGGGGTATTAATTTCTACTAAATCATTTTTATTCTTCCCTATCAATCCTTTACCAATAGGTGATTGAAAATAAATTAATTTTTGTTTTAAATCTGCCTCGTCTTTTCCTACAATTTTGTAACTAATTTTTTCTCCAGTATCTAAATTTGCTAAAAAAACTGTAGATCCAAAAATTACTTTACCATCGTTATTGAGTTTAGTGACATCAATTACATTTGCTCTAGCAATTATGTCGTTAATTTCAGTTATTCGACCTTCATTATGAGATTGTTCTTCTTTAGCAGCATGATACTCGGCGTTTTCTTTTAAATCACCATGAGATCTTGCTTCAGCTATAGCTGACACAATTTCAGGCCTTTTTTTTTCTTTTAAAAAAATAAGTTCCTCTTTTAATTTATTTAATCCATTTATTGTAATTGGCTCTTTATCCATGTTATTTCCATTTTGCTAATGGTGGTAATGACATAAGAATACCTTCAATATTTCCACCAGTTTGTAATCCAAATTTTGTTCCCCTATCGTATAATAAATTAAATTCTGTGTATCTTCCTCTTTTAATATATTGCATTTCCTTATCCTTCTTAGTCCATTTTTTTTTAATTTTTTTTTTGATTATATTTTGAAAAATAAACTGAAATGTTATTCCTACATCTCTCACAAATTTAAAATCTTTTTCAAAATTTTCTTTTTTATAATCAAAGAAAATTCCTCCTATACCTCTTACTTCTTTTCTATGAGGTAAATAAAAATATTTATCACACCAATTTTTATATTTCTTATAATAATATTTATTATGACGATTACACATTTTTTTCAAAATTAAATGAAATTCTTTTTCTTCTTTTAAATCTTTTTTAGAGGGAGTTACATCCATGCCACCGCCAAACCATCCATATTTTGTACAGATATATCTTGTATTAAAATGCATGGCAGGTATTAAAGGGTTTTTCATATGCATAACAACTGAGATTCCAGAGGCCCAAAATCTAGGATCTTTTTGTGCACCAGGAATATTTTTTTGAAATTTTTTTGGGAATTTTCCATAAACTTTTGAATAGTTTACCCCAACTTTATCAAAAATCTTACCATCTCTTAATATTCTATATTCCCCTCCTCCTTCATCTTTTTTTTTGTTTCTTTTCCAAATAGTCGATTTAAAATGGTATTTATTTTTCTCTAGTTTTAATATGTCATTACAAAATGCATCTTGAAGTGTCTTAAACCAGTTACTTGCTAGATCTTTTTTAAATTCTATACTCATAATAGATTAGTTTGCTTTAAACTTTCAGCCAAGATAATAGCAACTGATGATGCAATGTTAAGTGAGCGTTTGTTATTTTTCATAGGTATTTTCAATCGATTTTTAATTAATTTGTGTATGTCCCCAGGAACACCAGCACTCTCCCTACCAAATATAATTGTATCATTTTTATTAAATTTAAAATCTAAATAAGATATAGATGCTTTAGTAGTCATCAATATAATTCTTTGATTCTTTTTTGACTTAAGAAAATCATTAAAATTTTGGTAAAATTTTATGTCCTTTTTTTCCATATAATCCATTACAACCCTCTTAAATCTCTTATCACTTAATAGAAAACCACATGGTTCAATGATTTCTAATTTTGTACCAAGACAAGCACAAGTTCTAATTATTGCCGCAGTATTTTGAGGAATATCAGGTTCAAATAATGCAATTTTAGGCCCCTCATTAATTAGATTATGTGTCATTCTTTCAGTAGTAAATTTACTATTATATATTATATGAAACCATATATTTAAGTAGAAATAATCTAAATTGAGTATATTTAATAAAGAACTTTAATGTCAGAAAAAAAAACTAATAGAAGAGACTTTTTATTTACTGCTACTTATGCCGTAGGTGCAGTGGGGGTAGGAGCCACAGTTTGGCCTATGATAGATCAAATGAATCCAGATGCCTCAGTAAAAGCCTTAGCAAGTACCGAAGTAGATGTGAGTTCATTAACACCTGGAAAAACAATTACCGTTCTTTGGAGAGGCAAACCAGTTTTTATCAGGAGAAGAACTCAAGAGGAAATTGCTGAAGCAAATTCAGTTAAGATGGAAGAATTAAAAGATCCAGAAAAGGATGAGGATAGAGTGAAAGACCCTGAATGGCTTGTTATGTTAGGGGTTTGCACTCATTTAGGGTGTGTACCTCTTAATGATAAGGGAGATTATAACGGTTGGTTTTGTCCATGTCATGGATCTCACTACGATACCTCAGGAAGAATTAGAAAAGGACCCGCTCCGACAAATATGGAAGTGCCTAAATATGAATTTGTAAACGAAAGTACAATTAAGATTGGATAAAGATTATGAGTGATCAAGAATACATCCCTAAGTCAAAATTTGGTAAGTGGTTTAATGATAGACTTCCTTTGCTATCACTGGCGAGTCATTTAACTGATTATCCAACTCCCAAAAATTTAAATTATTGGTGGACATTTGGTGGTATACTTACTTTCTGCTTAATAACCCAAATTGTAACAGGACTGACATTAGCTATGCACTATATTGCTCATGCTGATATGGCTTTTGAAAGTGTGGAACATATTATGAGGGACGTTAATTATGGGTGGTTAATAAGATATATTCATGCGAATGGAGCCTCTATGTTTTTTTTAGCAGTTTATATTCATATTTTTAGATCACTATTTTACGGTTCTTATAAATCACCAAGAGAAATCATTTGGATACTTGGTATTATTATATATTTATTAATGATGGCTGCTGCCTTCATGGGCTATGTTCTTCCATGGGGTCAAATGAGTTTTTGGGGTGCAACTGTAATTACAAATTTATTCAGTGCAATCCCTCTAGTAGGTGAGGGAATAGTAGAATGGTTATGGGGTGGTTATTCAGTTGATAACCCAACTTTAACTAGATTTTTTACTCTACATTATTTAATCCCGTTTTTAATTTTAGGACTGGTTGTCTTACATATCTGGGCACTACATGTTCCTGGAAATAATAATCCAGTAGGAATTGATATTAAAAAACCTTCGAAGGATACTGTTCCGTTTCATCCTTACATAGTCATCAAAGATGGTTTTGCTTTATTAATGTTTATGATTGTATTTGCATTTTTCGTTTTTTATACACCTAATATTTTAGGTCATGCTGATAATTATATTGAAGCTAACCCATTGGTAACCCCAGCACACATCGTCCCAGAATGGTATCTGTTACCCTTCTATGCAATTTTAAGATCAGTTCCAGATAAACTTTTAGGGGTCATTGCTATGTTGTCTGCAATTTTAATCCTTGCAGCTTTACCGTGGTTAGATACATCAAAAATTAGATCAGCAGTTTTTAGACCTTTATATAAACAGTTTTATTGGATTTTAGTGGCTGATGTTTTAATTTTAGGTTATGTGGGGGCGATGCCTGCAGAGGGACTATATTTATTAATAGCAAGAGTAGCTACCGCTTATTATTTCTTACACTTTTTAGTAGTTTTACCTGTTTTAGGTTTCAAAGAAAAAACTTTACCCGTCCCATTAAGCATCACTGAACCGGTGCTGGGGGGTAGTCCGAACTTGGTAATGGCTAAAAGCAAAGAAAGCATGAAGCAATAAGTGAAATTTTTTTTTTTAAAATTACTATCATTAACGGTCTTATTTATTAGTCTGTCTTTTAATTCTAACAGTGCTGAAAAAGTTGAATATCTGAAAACTGATTGGAGTTTTAAGGGTCTTTTTGGTAAATTTGATCGAGGAGCACTTCAAAGAGGTTATCAAGTTTATACTGAAGTATGTTCATCATGTCATTCAATGAAATACGTAAGCTATAGAAATTTAGCTGAAAAGGGTGGACCAGAATTTACTGAAGAACAAGCTAAAGCAATAGCTGCTTCTTTTGAGGTTACAGATGGACCTAATGATGATGGTGAAATGTTTACTAGACCAGGAAAATTGTCTGATAAATTTGTAATGCCCTATGAAAATGTTAAAGCTGCACAAGCGGCTAATGGAGGGGCTTATCCACCAGATATGTCGGTTTTAGTTAAAGCAAGAGGAGGTGGAGTAAATTATATTTATTCTCTTCTTCAAGGATATGAAGATCCACCAACAGGAATAGATTTAGATGAAGGGGTTTATTACAATAAATATATGTATGGAAATAAAATTAAAATGGCCAATCAACTTTCTGATGGACTAGTAGAATATGCTGATGGCACAAAAGCAACTGTTGAGCAAATGTCTAAAGATGTAACGACATTTTTAATGTGGACTGCTGAACCCCATTTGGAATCAAGGCATCAAATGGGTTTTAAAGCCATAGTTTATTTAATTATACTTACAATTTTAGTTTATTTTAGTATGAAAAGAATTTGGTCACGTATTGAAACGGAAGTTTAATACATCTCCATCTTTAACAATATAATCTTTTCCCTCTAATCTCATTTTACCATTTGTTTTAGAGTTTATCCATCCATCATTATTAATGAAATCTTGATAAGAGATTGTCTCAGCTCTGATAAATCCTAACTCGAAATCAGTGTGGATTTCTCCCGCAGCTTTTGGTGCAGTACAATTTTTTTGAATTGTCCATGCTCTAGTTTCCTCTGGACCTGAAGTAAAATAAGTATCTAGTTCAAGAATAGTATAACTTTTATGAATTAGCAGATTTAAACCAGTTTCTTTTAATCCGATCATTTCCATATAATTTCCCTTTTCTTTATTATCTAATTCATTAATTTGGTTTTCAATATCGGCTGAGATAATCAAAGTATTTTCTTGTCCCAATTTATTAATAAAAGCTTTAGTGTAGTTATTTCCATTCTGTAAACTCTGTTCATCTACATTACATACAAATATTTTAGGTTTTAAAGATAACAACCCACTTTGTTTAAGTTGTTTTCTATCAAATTCGCGATTAAGAATAGCTAAATCCTTATCGTTGTCTATACAATCTAAAGCAGTTTGAAGAATTTGTAATTGTTCTTCATCGATATTTCTCTTGTTATTTTTTTCTAATCTTTTCTGAATAGATTCTAAATCAGCTAACATCATTTCTGTTTCTATAATTTCAAGATCTCTAATGGGGTCTACAGTTGGATTTACATTTTGTATATCATCAGAGTCAAAACATCGGATCATATGTATGATTGCATCTACCTCTCTGATATGTGATAAAAATTTATTACCCAATCCCTCACCTTTAGAAGCTCCTTTAACTAAACCAGCAATATCAACAAATGAAATAGTGGTATTGATTATTTTCTTTGATTTAGAAATTTTTGCTAAATTTACTAATCGGTTATCAGGAACTAGAACCATACCGACATTTGGATCAATTGTGCAAAATGGAAAGTTTGCAGCTTGGGCCTTACTAGAATTGGTAAGAGCATTAAAAAGAGTTGATTTACCAACATTAGGTAATCCAACTATTCCACACTTTAAACTCATTTGTTATTTACAGTACTTGAAAATAAATCTAACTTCTTTTGAACTAAAATAGAAATAGACTCGGTTATATTTTTAGAAATTTTTTCTATACTATTTGATTCTTCCTCATCAAAATTTTGTAAAACAAAATCAGATATTTCAATATTCCCTTTTGGTTTACCAATTCCAATCCTAACCCTTGAATAATCTTTACCTATAAACTTATCTATAGAGGCAATTCCATTGTGACCAGCGCTTGACCCTCCAAATTTTGTTTTAATCTTACCAAACTCAACATCTAGATCATCATGAAATACTATTACATCTTCTGCATCAATTTTGAAATATTCAATTAATTCCCTAATGCATATTCCTGAGTTATTCATAAAAGTTAAAGGTTTAATAGCATAAACTTTTTCATCTCCAATATTTCCTGTAGTTAACAAACCTTTGAACTTTGGCTTTTGCTTTGAAAGTCCGAATTTTTTATTTATAGAGTCAATGATTTTAAAACCAACATTGTGTCTATTGTTTTCACTATCAGGTGTTGGATTGCCCAATCCTACGAATAAAAGCATAAATGAATGGATTATATTTTCAATTTTGATTGATTATTTTTTTTCTTCAACAGGTTTTTTATCATCGCCCTCTTTTTTGTCACCTTTTGCACTCTCTGTAGCTGGCTTATCTCCCTCTGCAGCTTTTGCTACCCCTTCAGCACCTTCAGCACCCTCTTCTCCATCTGCCGACTCCGCCTCTGCAGGTTTTTCCGGTTCCTTCATGACAGTCGGAGCTGCTAAAGTTGCAATTACAAAATCTCTTCCTTGAATAGTTGGTAATACATCTGGATCTAAATTTACTGATGAAATTTTGAAACTTTCTCCTATATCTATACCATCTAAGTCTAATGTAATGCTCTCAGGTATTTTTTCACTAGGACATCTTAATTCTATTTTTCTACGAACAATATTAAGAACCCCACCTCTTTTAAGTCCTGGAGATTTTTCATGATTAATAAAGTTTACTGGCACTTCTATTTTAATTTTAACACCAGGTAGCACTCTTAAAAAATCTACATGAATTGGCTCATCATTTAAAATATGATACTTAATTTCTCTAGGAAGAACATTTTGAGGTTTTCCTTCAACATTTAATGTAATAATGTTTGAAAAGAAATTTTTCTGTTCAATCAAAATCTTGAGTAATTTTTTGGATATAGAAATTTTTTCATTTTGGTCTTTACCACCATAAATAATAGCTGGAACATTACCATTATTTCTTAGAGCGTTAAGCTGACCTTTAGTTGAGTTTACTCTAATATTAGCTTCTAATGAATTCATAAAACATGGTTTTTTAACTGATGTTAATAAATAATCAAGGTAATTATTTAAATAAATCTGACACGGATGTAGAATTGGATATTCTTTTTATCGCCTCTCCCATAAGGCCTGAAATTGGTAAAACTTCTATATTTTTAACATTTTTAGTTTTTTCTGAATTATCAATCGTATCAGTAATCACTAAATTTTTGATTACAGAGTTCTTTATTTTTTTTACTGCGTCTCCACTTAAAACACCATGGGTAATATAAACATAAACTTCCTTAGCGCCTCTAGCTTTTAAAGCTTTAGCGGCATTAACAATTGTACCTCCAGAGTCAATAATATCATCTACTATAATACAAGTTTTACTTTTCACATCTCCTATTACATTCATAACTTGTGATTGACCAGGCTTAGGTCTTCTTTTATCCACTATGGCAAGACCTACATTTAAAAGTTTTCCAAGTGCTCTAGCTCTTTCTGTTCCACCAACATCAGGTGCAACACATATAATTTTTTTGCTTTTGATATTTTTTTTTACATGTCTTCCAAAAATTGGTGTAGCAAAAAGATTATCTACAGGAATATCAAAGAAACCTTGAATTTGACCGGCATGCAGATCAACTGTTACAATCCTATCTGCACCAGCCATAGTAATTAAATTCGAAACAAGTTTGGCTGATATAGATGTTCTAGGGACAACTTTTCTGTCTTGTCTAGCATATCCAAAATAAGGGATTACCGCAGTTATATTTTTTGCTGAAGATCTTTTAAGAGCATCAATACATAGTAACAATTCCATTAAATTATCATTCGCAGGAGATGACACAGACTGAATAATGAAAATACTATTTCCTCTTATATTTTCATTTATCTCAACATAAATTTCCCCATCTGCAAATTTTCTAATACTTGAATTTACAAGTTTAGATTTCAAGTATTTAGCAATCCTTTTACTCAGAACCTTGTTGCTATTTCCAGTTAATAATTTCATTGAAAATCTTAATTAATCATAATTACAGAAATATTTCTACCATAATCACCATGATTTGATTTCGAAGCTCTTCTAGCACTAAAAAAATTATTTTTCTTCTCAAAAGTGTCTATTTTTATCATATCAATATTTATAATTTTCATTAATTTTAGTTGAGATTTAACGTAATTTGGTAAATCAAAATAAATCAAATTTTTTCTAATTTTAAAGAAAATTTTATTTTTTATGTCTTTTTTAAGAAACTTTTTCTGAAAATCTTCCCTTACATTATAACTATTCTTAGAAATACAGGGACCAATTGAAACAAAAATATTTTTCTCTTTACATCCTTTTTTTAGCATAAAACGGATAACTTTTTCTATTATTCCTTTAAAAGCACCTTTCCATCCAACGTGAATTGCAGCTACCATATTCACTTGCTTCTCATAAATTAAAATTGGTACACAATCCGCCGTTAAAACTGCTATAGGTATTTTCTTTTGGTCAGTAACAATTGCATCAGCTTTAATTTTTTTTTTTAAATCGAAATTCTTATTTATAAAAACTAATTTGTTGCTATGTACTTGATGAAGTAAAAAAATATTTTTGCATTTTTTGGCAATCTTTTTTTTTACAATATCAAGATTTTTGGAAATTTTAAATTTCCTATCCCTAGAGCCAGGACCACAATTTAAACTTTTATAAATACCTGAGGATACACCTCCATTTTTGTTAAAAAAACCATGGGTGATTTTCATTTGTTTTAGCAATTTTTTCGAAGTAATCAGTCTTAAAATCCTAACTTAAATTTATTTTTTTTATTCTTGATTAACATAACTTTGAATAGATTTCCCATTTGTTTATCATCTATAAGTCTTTTTAGACGATAGTAAATATCTGCCTTTTTTAAAAAATTTTGATTTTTAGATATTATTTCAGCTCTTTCTTTAATTCCCATTTTAAGCAAAAATTTTTTTTGATTAGTCAGTAAATATGTCAAATCTCCTAATTGATTAATAATTTTACCATATAAATTAAAATTTATGCTATGGGAAATATCAGAGTTACCAATATTTTCCAAAACATTTGCGTATTTATGATTATGAATCGCTTGAAGAGTATCTTTCATTTTTTCATTAAAATATCCATAATCTATTATTAAAACTCCACCATTATATTTCTTAATCATACTGGTAATATTCTTTAAATAATTTGTTGCTAAAATAGAGTATTCAATAAAATTTTGATTTTTTGATAATCTAAAATTTATTTTTTTTTCAAATTTTTGCATGTTAAATTTACTTTTTAAAAAAAAACTATAATATTTATCCTCAAGACTTACATATCTTTCACACCATAAATTTTTTTTTTTGATAAATTGCTTGATAGGAATTGAGTCAAAAAATTCGTTTGCAATAAAAATACTCGGACTTTTTTTTATTTTGTTAATTTTTGAAATCCAAGTTACCTTTTTTTTATTTAATTTATTTTTTTGAATTTTGATTAATTTTGGACTCTTTTCATATATAAAAATATTACAAGAATTAAAAAAATTTGGAAATTTTTTAAAACTCTCAATTAAAATTTTCATCATTTCTGCATTTCCAGCACCAAGTTCAATTAAATTAAATTTTTTTGGTGATCCTAAACTTTCCCAAAAACTAATGATCCAAATAGCTATCATTTCAGAAAAAAGTCTTGAAACATTTGGTGCAGTTATAAAATCTCCTTTTTGGCCAAAAGGAATTTTTTTCATATAGTAACCAAATTTTTTATCATACAATGAAAAATCTATAAAATCATCCAGAGGAAAATTATAATTTTTTTTTGATTTCATTTTTTTTAATAATTAAATAACCACCTACTATAAAAAACAATAAACTAATAGCTTGTCCCATCGTAAGATGAAAAAACAAATATCCTATTTGCTCATCTGGAACTCTTAAAAACTCAATTATAAATCTAAAAAAAGAGTAAAATATTAAAAATAGTCCAGATATTATTCCAGGATTTTTAAATAGTCCTTTATTTCTAAAAAATAATAATATTATGAACAATATTAATCCTTCAAATAATGCCTCATACAATTGAGAAGGATGTCGAAATAAATTATCTACTCTTATAAACTTAACTGCCCAAGGCACACTTGTTTCAATCCCATATAATTCTGAATTTATAAAGTTTGCTACTCTTCCAAAAAAAATTCCTATAGGAGCCACTAGTGCTACGATATCTAAATATAAAAAAGGATTTTGATCATTTTTTTTTGCAAACAAAAAAGTAACGAAAATAATACCAATAAGACCACCATGAAAAGACATTCCACCTTCCCAAATTTTAAAAATGTCAATAAAGTTATTTAAATAATAATTAGAATTATAAAAAAAAACATATCCTAACCTTCCACCAATAATAATGCCTAAAATTAGATAAGTGATATAATCATCAAACTTTTCTTTTAATTCAAAATTATCAATAAAAACTTTTTTTGCTAATGCCCATCCAAGTAAAATTCCACCTATATATGCTAAAGAATACCATCTCACTTCTAAAGTTAAGATTTCGATAGCAACTGGGTCAAAATTATTAATGAACATTTTTAATTATAATAATAAGATATTGATATAATAAGTTATTTAAAAAATATATGAAAGATTCAAAATTTGTTTTTGATAAAATTACTAAATTACTTGAACATGGGTTAGTTTCATCAAGAGATTTGACAAATGAATTAGTTAGCATTTTAAAATCAAAAAGGGATGAGATCGTTTTTAAAATGAAATTAACTAGCAAAGATGAATTTGAAATTTTATCTAAAAGAGTTGAAAACTTAGAAAAAAAATTAGAAAAAAGCTCAACACGAATAGGAAAAAAAACTAAACGGGTAAAAAAATCTTAACACCCAGACCATTTAAAGAAGATTTTTCTAAATTAATATTTCCTCCATGGGATCGAATAATATCAGAAGCAATTGATAGTCCCAGACCTACACTTGATTTTGAGTCTGCTCTACCTTTGTTTATTTTATAAAATGGTTTAAATACATTTTCGTATTCATTTTCCGGGATCCCTGGACCATCATCTTCAACTTTAATAAAAATATTTGTATTCTTTTTAGACAACTCAATATTTATTTTATCGCCGTATTTTATAGAATTGTCTATTAGGTTATTTATACATCTTTTGATTAAATTTTTTCTACCACTATAATAAATCCTTGTCTGTATACTTCTGTTTATATTGTTATTATTATATTTATTTATAATTTCCTCTATTAATTCACTTAGATTAAATAATTCATCTTTTTCTGAATAAGATGAGTTTGTAAATTGAAGATATTCATTTAACATTTTTTCCATTTCATCAATATCTTCAACTAATTTTTCAGCTAAAGTTTTATCATTAATAAATGCAGTCTGTAATTTCATTCTGGTTAAAGGAGTTCTTAAATCATGACTAATTCCAGATAACATTTCAGATCTTTGGTTTAAATGTCTTATAATACGTTTTCTCATTCTATCGAATTCATATCCTGCTTGTCTTATTTCTGCTGCCCCAGAAGGTTTAAATTCATCTATTTTTTCACCCCTTCCAAATTTTTCCGCTGCTTTTGCTAAAGCAGTTATAGGTCTAGTTTGATTTTTTAAAAATATTAGTGATATAATAACCATTATTATAGCAGGAACAGTTATCCATAACCCAAAAATTCTTGCCGATGTACTTGTTACTCTATCTTTTGGAATTATAAATTTGACATATCCAGATTGAAATTTAATTCTCACTTCAATTAGTTCTTTATAGTTAGTAGTGTTAAACCAGAATAATTCTGAGCTAAATTTTGATTTTAATTCTCTTCTAAGTGTTCTATCTATAGGACTAAACCATCTTTCATTGTAAGTATAATCAAAATTTTCATCTTCAATAAATTCAATATTTAAATCTTGATATAATGAAAATATATTAGTTATTTCTGTTTTATTATACTTGTCCTCACTATAAATATTTATAAAAGTCTGAATTTCATTAACCAAGGCCCTTGTCATACCCTTATTGGTTTTAATCCAAAGACTGTCAAAAAATACAATTGTTATAATTAATTGGAGTAGGATAACTGGAATAGCTACAATTAGAAGCGCTCTATAGAATAATCTTTTAGGTAAAAGATTCTTAATGAATTTATTCAATCCATAAAACATAACCCGCTCCTCTTATGGTTTGAAGAAATTTAGGATTTTTTGGATCAATTTCAATTTTTTTTCTCAATCTAGTTATTATTACATCAATTGATCTTTCTTTATTTAAACTTATTAGCTTTCCGATTTCCTCCCTGGCAAATGTTTTACCAGGATTATTGATCATTTTTTCTAATATAATTTTTTCTGTATTATTTATTTTGAACTCATTTTTGTTTTGAAAAATAATTTGTTTATTCAAATCTATTTTTATATTTTCAAATTGTATAATTCTTTTTAAATTACTTTGTAGAGTTTTTTCTAGTATATTCTTAATTCTCAGAACTAACTCTTTTGGTTCAAAAGGTTTAGGTAAATAATCATCTGCCCCAACCTCAAGTCCAAGAATTCTTTCATTAGCCTCACCCTTCGCAGTTAATAATATTATTGGAGTATCTAAATTTGTTTTATTATCTTCTATAAATTCTAATCCACTTTTTCCAGGCATCATAATATCTAAAATAATTAGATCAAATTTTAAAATTTTTGTTTTTTCAAATGCACTTTCAGCACTGTCTGCAGTTGTAACTAAGTAATTATTTTCTTCCAAATATTTTTTTACTAACAATCTAATTCCTTCATCATCATCAACAACCAAGATATGAGCAAAAAAATTATCCATTGATTATTTTACTTAAAACTCCATCAAAATTAATGACTTCTTGCGAGCTTGAATTAAGCAATGCATTGTAGATTCTTTTCTTTTGTATTTGAAAAATTTCATTAAATATTTTTTGCCCCTTATCGTTAAGATAGATGTGTTTGACTCTTGTATCATGTTCATCTTTTTTAAAAATAATTAATTCAAGCTTTGTTAAATCTTTAAGAACCCGATTTAAACTTTGCTTTGTTACTTTTAGTTTTATCATTAATTCTGAGACCGAAATACCTTTATACATCGAAATTAAATGGATAGCCTTTTGATGAGCCAAACCTATAGAGTATTTATCTAAAATTTTTTTTGAATCTGAAAATGTTTCTCTGTAACTAATGAATAATTTTTCGATTAGCTCTTTTAATTGTTCATCTTTTAAATATAAAAGCTCTTTCATCACAGGTAAGTTATATTGACATATTATAGATACAAAGATATTTTTCAGTAAGAATTTTATATTTCATAACATGATACCCTACGATAAAAGATCTGGCAAAATATGGTACAATGGCGAATTAGTTGATTGGTCAAATGTTAAAGTTCATGTTTTAAGCCATGGATTACATTATGCGAGCTGTGTTTTTGAAGGTGAACGTGTATATGATGGCTCTATTTTTAAATTAGAGGAACACACTTCAAGATTATTTTATTCAGCAAAAAGAATGGGTTTTGAAATTCCTTATAGTGAAGATGAAATTAATAATGCATCTAAAAAAATAATCACAACTCAAAAAGTAGAAAATGGCTATGTGAGGCCTGTAGCTTGGAGAGGAAGTGAAATGATGGCTATCTCTGCACAACAAACCAAAATTCATGTAGCTATAGCAACTTGGGAATGGGGATCTTATTTTGACCCCAAACTTAAAATTGAAGGAATAAAATTAAATATATCTAGCTGGAGAAGACCGGCACCCAATACAATTCCTTGGGATACTAAAGCATCTGGTCTTTATATGATTTGCACACTCTCTAAACATGAAGCTGAAAAACAAGGTTTTACAGACTCACTAATGTTAGATCACGAAGAGAATGTTGCAGAAGCAACTGGTGCAAATGTTTTTTTTAAGGACAAAAATGGAGAATTACATACACCAATTCCAGATTCATTTTTAGATGGTATTACTAGAAGAACTGTAATTGAAATTGCAAAATCAAAAAATATTAAAGTTCATGAAAGAAAAATCAAACCTGAAGAGCTTAAATATTTTGTTGGGTGTTTTTTAACAGGAACTGCTGCAGAAGTAACACCTGTATCATGTATAGCTGAAAATCAATTTAAAGTTTGTGATTTGATAATAGATTTAAATGAGAGTTATCAATCTGTTGTTAAAAAGAAAAAAACGGCTGCCTAATCTTTGTTATCTTCTGATATTGCATGGTCAATTCCTTTACGCATATAATCGTATCCAGTAAAAAGAGTTAAAGCCGCTGAAAGCCATAAAAGAATTATGCCAATTGTTTGTGCATTATAATCTTGAAAATTAATAATTTTATTTCCAGTTTCTCCAGAAAGTAAAAGTGCAATTGAAACCATTTGTAGAACGGTTTTTAATTTTGCAAGACTTGAGACAGGAAGTTTAATTTTTCCTTTTGCTAAAAACTCTCTTAAACCAGATATCAAAATTTCACGCGTTAAAATTATTATTGCTGCTATGACTTCATAATGACGTATTGTTCCATCCATTACTAAAAGAATTAAAGCTGTTGCTACAATAATTTTATCCGCGATTGGATCTAACAATTCACCTAATTTAGATTCTTGACCAAGCAATCTTGCCAACATTCCATCTAGAAAATCAGTAAATGAAGCAACAATAAACAGAATTAATGCAGTTAAATCTCCGTAAAAACCTGGCAAATAAAATGCTAATACAAAAAATGGGACTATTAGTATCCGACCTATAGTTAGTATATTTGGTATTTTTCTAAGCATACTAATTTTTATTCATGAAAAAAGTTATATATCTTTTTTGCAACTTTTACCTCAACACCTTCAACTGATTTTATTTCATCAAGACTCGCAGATTCTACTGCTCTAGCAGAGCCAAAATGGTTCAAGAGAGCTCTTTTTCTAATAGCTCCAATTCCATCGATTTGGTCTAGAAGTGATTTTTTGATACCTTTAGCTCTTTTAGCTCTATGAGAGGTAATTGCAAATCGATGAGCTTCATCTCGAAGTCGTTGCATAAAAAATAGGGTAGGATCATTTTTTTCAAATTTAAAGGATTTTCCATTGTAAAAGAATGTTTCATCACCACTATTTCTCATCTTACCTTTAGCGATAGCAATCATTGGTAAATCATGTAATCCTAATTGATTTAAAACCTCTTTTGCGGAAGAATATTGTCCTTTACCTCCATCTATCAATATCAAGTCAGGTAGTGACAAATAATTTCCCTTTTCAAGTATAGCTCTTTTAAACCTTCTTAATAAAACTTCTTTTAACATTGCAAAATCGTCTTGTTCTGAACCCTTAGTTTTAATATCAAATTTTCTGTATCTTTTTTTGATGAATCCTTCATTACCAAATGTTATCATTGCACCAACACTATTTGTTCCTTGAGTGTGACTATTATCATATACTTCAACTAAATTTATAACATTTCTTAAATCAAATTTTTTAGCAACATCCTCAAATAAACTTTTATTATTATTTGTTTCGTAAAGTTTTCTATTCAAAGACTCTTTGGCATTTTTTTCAGCCATAGCAATGACTTTTGCTTTAGTTCCTTTTTTTGCTGCGTTAATAGAAATTGTATTATTTTCTTTTTTACTTAATGTTTCCTCTATTAATTTCTTCTCTTTGATATCAGTATTAATTATTATTAGCTTCGGAACACTTTTATTTTCATAAAACTGCATTAAAAAAGAGGACATAATTTCAGAAATATTTTGATCAGGATCATGTTTTGGAAAATAAGCTTGATTTCCCCAGTTTTGTTTAGATCTATAAAAAAAAACTTGTATACATGTTTTGCCAGATTCTTTATATGCAGCGATTACATCAGCATCAACTAAGTTTGCTTCATTAATTCTTTGTGAAGATTGAATTATATTTAGTGATTTAATCCTATCTCTAAAAATTGAAGCTTTTTCAAAATCTAGCTGTTCACTTGCAGTTTCCATTTCTTCAGATAAGTTTTTTTGAATATCTCTAGATTTACCTGATACAAATTGAATTGCTTGTTCTACTGATTTTTTGTAATCATTTTTTTCTATGTAGCCAACACAAGGACCCGAACATCTTTTAATTTGGTAAAGTATACAAGGTCTTTTTCTATTCTTGAAAGTGCCATCATCACAAACTCTTAATTGAAATATCTTTTGAAGCATTTTAATAGTCCAGTTTGCAGTACCTGCTGACGCAAATGGACCGAAATAAAATCCTTCTTTATCTTTTTTTCCTCTATGTTTAGTAACTCGTGGCCATTGATCTTTTTCACCAATAAATATGAAAGGGAAAGATTTATCGTCTTTGAGTAAAATATTAAATTTTGGTTTATGTTTTTTAATTAAGTTTGCTTCTAACAGTAGAGCTTCACTTTCATTAGCAGTAGTTGTGATCTCTAGTTTAAATGTTTGAGACAACATTCTTTCAGTTCGGATGATATGATTTTTCTCAGAAACATAACTTTTTAATCTATTAGGAAGATTTTTTGCTTTTCCTACGTACAGAATATCATCTTTATGGTTGAGCATTCTGTATACACCAGGGCTTTTAGGAATTAATGGTAGTTCTTTTTTAATTACTTCTTTTCCAAGCTCAGAACTTTTCATGACTTCTTTTTTTGGTAATTTGAATACCAACCGATGAGCACTCTTTTAAAATTTCTAATTTTTCAATTTTTAGCATTATTTTACCTATTCTTTTGTCCTTAAAGAGCTCATCAAATACGGCTTCAGCAAGAGTCTCTAGGAAATTGTAGTGTTTCTTTTTTACCAGCTTAGAAATTAGTTTTACAACTGTACTGTAATTTACAATAGATTTTATATCTTTGTCATTTGTTGGTTTTTTATCCTCATAATCAATCTCAAGACTAAATTTTACTTTTTGAGGTTTTTCTTTTTCAAAATCATAATAACCAAGCTTTAATTCCAAAATTAATTCATTAATAAGAATTTTTTTTTCGTAGTTAAATAAGCTTTTGTTTTTATCTATTTTAACAATTTTAAAGTTATTTTTTTTCATTCTTTTCCCCTCATTATATCAGGTGTTTGCCAATTCAAATTTTGCCCACTATCAATTGCTAAAACTTGCCCAGTAATAGAACTGTTTTTAATAAAGAAGTCAACAGCATTACAAATCTCAATAACATTCACTTGTTGTCTCAAAGGGGTTGCTAAATATTGCTTTTTGAAATGATTATCAGTTTGTCTTTTATTTTTTATGGTTGGTCCTGGAGCTATTCCATTAACTCTAATGTTAGGGGCCAAACTCATCGCACTAGTTTTAGTTAAAGTATAAAGACCAGTTTTACTTAAAGTATATGAAAAGAAAAAAGGAGTTAATTTAAAAACTCTTTGGTCAATTATATTTATAATATTGTTGTTTTTACCTTTTGTATTTTTTGCAAATTCTTTAGTTAAATAAGCTGGAGCTTTTAAATTAATTTCGAGGTGCTTAGCCCAACTTTTAGATGTAAAATTTCTTAAATTATCATTTTCAAATAATGATGCATTATTAATCAGACAATCAAAATACCTTAGCTTTGATTTTGAAAACTTTATAATTTTGTGTAAATCTTTTTCTTTTGAAAGGTCACCTTTAATGAGAAAAACTTTTGTATGATTTTTGATTAATTCTCTCTTAAGTTTTTCAGCTTTAGTTTTAGAGCTATTATAATGAATTACAATTTCAACATCTGGGCCAGAAAGTGATTTGGCTATTGCTGCTCCTATTCTTGTAGCAGCCCCGGTAATGATTATCTTATTTGCTTCCATTTTTTTTTACCTTTTTGAGCTCTTGTTCCTGGCAAACCCATCGTTGATCTACCCTTAGGATAAATTTTATTATTCGCACTATATTGTTTTACTTTAGGGTTTAAAACGATTTCTAACTCTGATGCTTCAAGTTTTCTGATTTCGTCTCTTATTTTAGCTGCTTCCTCAAATTCAAGATTGGTTGCAGCATCTTTCATTTTTTTATTAAGCGCTTTTAAATGTTTTTTAAGATTTCCACCAATATTTTCATCAGTACCAACTTTGACATAATCTTTTTCATAAACACTCTCTAAAACATCTCCAATTTCTTTTTTTATACTTGCTGCACTAATTTTATATTTTTTATTGTAAGCTACTTGAATCGATCTTCTTCTGTCAGTTTCTTTAATTGCATTTTTGATACTTTTAGTTTCTTTGTCAGCATAAAGAATTACTTTTCCATCTAAATTTCTTGCTGCTCTTCCAATAGTTTGAATTAATGAAGTTTCAGATCTTAAAAATCCTTCTTTATCAGCGTCTAAAATTCCAACTAAAGCACATTCAGGTATATCTAAACCTTCTCTTAAAAGATTAATACCTACCAAGACATCAAACACTCCTAATCTTAAATCTCTCATAATTTCTATTCTTTCAAGAGTATCGATATCAGAATGCATGTACCTAACTTTGACACCATTTTCATGAAGGTACTCAGTCAAATCTTCAGCCATCTTTTTTGTTAATGTGGTTACAAGTACTCTGTAATTATTATCAACAACTTTTATACACTCATGCATTAAATCATCCACTTGATTTTTTGCAGGTCTTATTTCAACAGGAGGATCAATTAAACCAGTGGGCCTAATAACTTGTTCCACGAATTTATTTTTAACTTGTTTTAATTCCCATGGCCCAGGAGTAGCAGATACAAAAACTGTTTGAGTTCTCATAGCATCCCATTCTTCAAATTTTAGCGGTCGATTATCCATACAAGAAGGCAATCTAAAACCATACTCTGCAAGATTACTTTTTCTCGATCTGTCACCTTTATACATCCCATTTAACTGAGGAACTGTTACATGACATTCATCAACAAAAATTAAAGTATTATCAGGAAAATATTCAAAAAGAGTGGGGGGTGGTTCTCCAGGTTTTCTTCCAGATAAAAATCTGGAATAATTTTCAATTCCTGCACAAGAACCTGTTGCCTCAATCATTTCTAAATCAAATTTAGTTCTTTCTTCTAATCTTTGGGCTTCAAGTAATTTATTTTGATCTTTAAACTTTTTTAAGGTCACCTCTAATTCTCTTTTAATTTTAATAATTGCTTGCTCAATAGTTGGCTTAGGAGTTATGTAATGGCTATTTGCATAAACTTTAATCACACTTAATTCATTTACCAAATCACCTGTAAGTGGATCAAATTCCTCAATTTTTTCCAATTTATCTCCAAATAAACTTAATCTCCAGGCACGATCCTCTAAGTGAGATGGAAAGATTTCCAAATACTCCCCTCGTGCTCTAAATGTACCTCTGTAAAAATTTTGATCATTTCGCTTATATTGAAGAGCAACTAATGATTTAATTAGTTGTTCTCTATTATAATCGTAACCTGTTTTTAAACTTAAGGTCATTTTACTGTAAGCTTCAACCGAACCTAATCCATAAATACATGAAACACTTGAAACAATGACAACATCATCTCTTTCCAACAAAGATCTTGTCGCAGAGTGGCGCATTCGATCTATCTGCTCATTGATTGATGCTTCTTTTTCAATATAAGTGTCTGAACGTGGAACGTAGGCTTCAGGTGTATAATAATCGTAATAAGAGACAAAATACTCAACAGCATTATCAGGAAAAAAAGATTTCATTTCACCATAGAGTTGAGCTGCAAGAGTTTTGTTTGGAGCTAGTATTAAGGCAGGTCTGTTCGTCTTTTCTATAACTTTTGCCATTGTAAAAGTTTTACCAGATCCAGTTACTCCTAGAAGAACTTGACTTAATTGATCTTTATTGGCACCATTTACTAATTGTTTTATAGCTTCGGGTTGATCGCCTGCTGGCTTAAAGTCAGTTTTCATTTGAAACTTTTTGCCACCTTCTAGTTTAGGGCTTATCTCAGGATTTTTATTCTGAATTTCTGTAATTAAATCTTGATATGTATTCTGCATTATTTATAAAACTAATTGATATAATTTTTATTTCAATGAGCATAATATCAAATAGTTTGAAGAGAATTAAACCTTCTCCAACCATTGCGGTAACTCAAAAAGCCAGGGAATTAAGAGCTGCAGGCAAAGATGTCATCGGATTAGGGGCAGGAGAGCCTGATTTTGATACTCCAGATAATATAAAAAATGCTGCAATTAAAGCGATTAGAAAAGGTGATACGAAATATACAGCAGTAGATGGAACCCCTGCATTAAAAAAAGCTGTTATAAAAAAATTCAAAAGAGAAAATAAATTAAATTATTCTACAGATCAAGTAACAGTGGGAACTGGTGGAAAGCAGGTTCTTTATAATGCTTTTATGGCAACTTTAAATAAAGGTGATGAAGTTATAATTCCAGCACCTTTTTGGGTTTCTTATCCAGATATGGTTTTATTAGCTGGAGGAAAACCAAAAATAATTAAATGTACGGAGCAAGAAGGATTTAAACTTACAGCAAAAAAACTTAAAAAAGCAATTTCGAAAAAAACAAAATGGGTAATCCTCAACTCACCATCTAATCCGACAGGAGCAGGATATACTAAAAAAGAAATTCAAGATTTAGCAAAGGTTCTAATTAGAAATAAAAAAGTCTATATCTTAAGCGATGATATTTATGAACATGTTAGATATGATAATTTTAATTTTTTCACAATAGCTCAACTTTCAAAACTTAAAAATAGAACACTAACAATGAATGGTGTTAGTAAATCTTATGCAATGACAGGGTGGAGAATAGGGTATGCAGCAGGTCCAAAAGATATAATTAAAGCGATTGGTAAAATTCAATCACAATCCACCTCAAACCCATCATCTATAAGTCAAGCAGCTGCTGTTGAAGCATTGAATGGAAAACAGGATTTTATTAAAAAAAGGTCTAACGCATTTAAACAAAGAAGAGATTTTGTAGTTAAAAGTTTAAATAATATTAAAGGAATTAGTTGCCTAAAACCAAATGGAGCATTTTACGTTTTTCCAAGCTGCAAAGGTCTATTAAATAAAAAAACAAAATTAAAAACTGATACTGATTTTGTTCAAAAGTTGCTTGAAAAATCTAATGTTGCAGTTGTTCAGGGATCAGCATTTGGCTTAGATGGATATTTTAGAATTTCCTATGCCACTTCAATGAAGAATTTAAAAAAAGCTATGGATAGAATTAAATCTTTTTGTGAAAGTTTACAATAGACAATTTTATTTTTGCTCTAATATTTTTTTAGCTAAATCAGTTTTTTTTATCCAAGATTTTGGGATCGTACTTACTCCTTTTAAAGCAGCAAAATAAGCTCCAATAAAATTAACCCTTGAACAGTTACAGCCACCAGCTTTAATTGTTCGTAAAATTGCACTTTTATAATTTGTTGAATTAATAATTGAATGTATTGAGCTATTAAAAGTTCCAGGATAGCTACAAGCCATGCCCAATTTTTTAACCACCAGAGGGTGAGGTTTTGATTTTAATCTTTTAACTTTTTTAATATCTTCAACAACACTTTTAAAATATGAATTTTTTTTAAATATCTTCATGAATTCATTTATAGGATCTTTGCAACCTTTTAATGCTAAATCTATTAGATAAAATTTTGCTAAAGCATATTTGAGACTTATTTTTGAAACAGTTACTGTAGAGATAATTCTTTTTACATCTTTAAAATTATAGCCATACAAAAAATATGGAAGAGCTGCACAATAACCATCAGACTCATTTACCTTTTTACCT
>JACWDK010000030.1 GCA_014654165.1 Pelagibacterales bacterium SAG-MED13
TTTTTGAGATAGGTGTTCTCTCTCTCATTATTAATAATGCTTCAAAGTCTGATAATTGCCCTATAATATCTGCTTCATCTATAAAAGGTTTGCTAAAAATTTTAATTTCATATTTGCCTGATAATTTTTCTATATTAACAAACTGCTGTGAAATATTTTGATAATCATCTAAAATTGCAACTTTAAGCATTTTTAATTTCCTTATTTGATAAAACTAAACCTAATATAATTAAAACTGCGCCAATCAAATGAAAAAATTCAAATTTTTCATTAAAAATTGTTATGGCCATTATTGTGCTGAATAAAGGAATTAAAGACAAAAAAATACCTGCTCTATTTGCGCCAATTATGGAAACAGCCCCTGCCCAACAATAGTAAGATCCAACACTTGGAAATAATGCTAAAAAAACAAGAATATATAATAAATTAATATCAAATTCTATTCTATGTCCTTGAGAAAATTCATAAAGAAACTGTGGCAATACACAAATTAATCCAAAAGTACATATGATATGAACAAGAGTGAGAAGCGGTAACGTGAATTTCTTTTTCTTTAAAAGTGTTGAGTATACACCCCAAGTAATAACTCCTCCTAACATTATAATATCCCCTTTGTTAAAATTTAATGAAAGCAAAATCTCAATATCAAGTTTTGTGATGATTGAAAAAATTCCTATTACTGAAATGATAAGTCCTAAAATTTGAAATTTATTGGTTTTTTCAATTTTAAATAAAAAACATAATAAAATTATCACCGCTGGAATTGCTGTGTTGAAAAGAGTTGCATTAATAACTTGGGTATGAATTAAGGATAAATAAGTAAAAGAATTGAATAAACCTACGCTTGTGAAACCTAAAAAAAATAATAAAGGTAAATTATTAAAAATTGTATCTTTAAATTTTAATATCTCTTTTAAAGTGAAAGGTAGCAATATAAGCCAGACAAGTAACCATCTATAAAACACTAACGACAAAGGAGGAATGTCATTTAAAAAAACAAACTTACCTATCATAAAATTTCCTGCCCAAAATAATGTCGCACAAACCAACATTATATACGCCTTGGTATTTTGCATAAAAATTAACTAAATCTTATTGAGCTATAAGGATCTAAATTTAAATTAGTATTTTCTTTAGCTATCATTCCAGAAATGATCTTTCCAGAAATCGGTCCCAATGTCCATCCTAAATGATGATGACCAAAACAATAAAATACATTTTTGTGATTTTTAGAGGGTCCCATCACTGGTAAAAAGTCTGGCAGTGTAGGTCTAAATCCCAGCCACTCATCTTCATGATCAGGTAGATCACCCAACATATACTTTGCATTATCAATCAAATTTTTTATTCTTGATTTTGATAAAGGATTTTTCAAACCTCCAAACTCTACAGTACCAACAACTCTTAACCCTTGTTCCATTGGTGTAATTCCAAAACCTCTATTGGATGAAATAACTGGTCTTTGTAAAAGATGATCACAATTTTTAAAATGAACATGATATCCTCTTTCTGTATCAAGTGGTATTTTCTCACCTAAATTATCAGTCAATCTTTTTGAGAATGCCCCACAGGCTACTACTACCTTGTCAAAAGTAAATCTAGTCGTCTCAGATATAAAAATTGGTTTATTATTTTCAAAATCTATATTTTTGATATTTTGTTTTTTAAATTCTCCACCTTTTTTTAAAAATAATTCAAAAAATTTTAAAAGGATTTTTTTTGGGTTCCTAGCGTGCCTTGCATAGGGATAATACACACCACCATGATAAAATGGTCTAATATTTGGTTCAAGATCATGAATTTCTTTTTTGTTTACTATTTGTTGTTTCACTCCCAATTCATTTCTAACATTAATCTCTAATTCTCTACTTTTTAAATCTTTATCATTCCAAATATAAAGAATTCCTTTGTCCTCAACTAAACCTTCTAGCTTTATTTCATCAAATAATTCGTCATAAGCTGGTAATGCTAAATTTAAAATTTGATGCATGTTTTTAGCTGTATGCATCATTTTATTTTTTGAAGTATTCAAAATAAATTTGATAAACCAGGGAATCATTTTTGGAATATAGTTCCATTTAATTGCTAAAGGTCCAGTTGAACTCATAAGCATAGCAGGGACGTCTGTTAAAATATCTGTCCTATTTAAAGATAATGAAGCATATGGAGAAAAATGACCAGCATTTCCATAGGAAGCTGCAGGGCTTCCAGGCTCATCTCTATCAAAAATCGTAACCTCAAAACCTTTTTTTTGTAAAAATAAAGCGTTACAAATACCCTGTATTCCAGCACCTATTATACCGATATGAAGTTTTTTATTCATCCAAAAATTATATATTAAGATTAAGAATAAATTTAAGCGACAAATTATACTTAAGCTATTGATTGTTGGCTATGATTTTTGGAACTCATGACTATTCCAAAACCAATCATAGTAGCTAACATTGAAGATCCACCATAAGACATTATCGGCAATGGAGACCCTACTATAGGGAGCAAACCTAATACCATACTCATATTAATAACTATATAAATAAAAATTGAAGTGCCAAAACTATAATTCAGAATCTCACTAAATTAAAATTTATTATCACCAGTGGTTTAAGAAATAAATCAATTGATTTAGAAGCAGCAAAAAAAAAAATATTATAGTATCTGGAACCGAAATGAATACTAATCCAACTCCAGAATTAACCTGGGGTTTAA
>JACWDK010000031.1 GCA_014654165.1 Pelagibacterales bacterium SAG-MED13
TTTGAAGTTTAGATATAACTTTTGAGGCGAGTTTATCTCCTGAAGGTTCACCAGTTAATATAAAAATCTTTTTCATTTTACCAAAATAAACATCCTATTCTTATTAACAAGTTTAATACATTTGCTTTTATCCAAAAAAACGTGTTGTTTATTTTTGATAACTATACCTTTTAATCCTGCAGTCTTACTTTGTATTATAGTTTTTAATCCAATAGTGGGTAAATCAACTCTCAGATCTTGTTTTTTTTTTGGAAACTTAACTAAAACTCCATGATTTATAAATTTTTGACTTCTGCTTTTTTCAAGCATTTTTTTAGTTCCACCTTTTCCTTCTATAGAAACTACTTTATTATTTCTAACTACAACTCCTTGGCTAAAATCATATTTTCTTAAATTATTTAAAATTTTTATTGCTTTTTTTATATCTAATTGATCTTGTTTGTTTGGTATAATCTTTGAATAATTACCCTTTTTTAAAGATAGTTCCGGATTAAATAATAGTGAATTTTCAGTTTTAATTCTGTTTTGAGCTAATATTTTAATGATTTCTTTAAGTATTGCTGCATCTCCAAGCTTAGATGCTTTAATTATTCTTGGAAAATAATAAATTCCTTTAAAATCTAATTTTAATTTAGAAAAATTTGGTTTGTTAACATTTCCTGCAAATAAAACTTTTTTACAGTTATTTTCCTTAAGAATGTTAATAATCTTACCAAATTGACCTATTGAAACTGAATAAGATTTTCTGTCTTTTTTAAATTTCTTTGATTTTGACAAATCAATTATTAAATATTTTATTTTTCTTTTTTTAACAGTTTTAAGAATTTCCTTTGGAAAATCATTATCGCCAAAAATTAATCCTATCATTTTACGAAAATGGTGTGCAAATAGATCTTTTTTTGTCTTTTGCTATAAAATCAATTACGTTCTTAACTAACGGATTTTCCTGAAAAGAACCATTCAATTTACTTATATTTTCATTGATATTTTTTGTAGCAAAAATCTCTTTATAAGCCTCGCTTAAACCTAAAATATCCTTGTTTTCATACTTAGCTCTTCTCAATCCTATCAGGTTCAATCCTTGTAATGAATTTCTATTTCCAGTTGACAATCCATAAGGAATTACATCATGTAATACACCTGTCATCCCACCAATCATTGCCATTTTTCCTACTCTTGTGAATTGTTGAATAGCTGAGTTTCCTCCTATTACAACATTATCTTCAATAATTGCATGACCTCCTAAAGGAACATTGTTAGCGATTATCACATTATTTCCTACATAACAATCGTGTGCGATATGTGATGAAATCATAAATAAACAATTATTTCCAATAACTGTTTTGCCACCTCCGCCAACTGTACCAGGATTTATTGTTACGTATTCTCTAATTTTATTATTATCACCAATAATTAGATTGGTTGGTTCTCCTTCATATTTTAAATCTTGCGGGTCATTAATAGAAACAAAGGGGTATATTTTATTCCCTTTACCAATTTTAACATTTCCAGAAATATTTACATGCGATTGAATAATAGTGTTTTCCCCAATCTCAACATTTGGGCCTATCACACAATAAGGGCCTATATGAACATTTTTATCTATAATTGCTTTGGAGTTTATGATTGCAGTTTTATCTATCATCTATTGTCTTTTATAAATTCTCTTAAATTTTTTGCTGGATATCCCATAACTTTGGTATTATCTGGTATGTCATTTATAACACCACTACCACCACCAATTTGAACATTGCTTCCAACTTTCAAATGACCTGATATACCGGCTTGCCCACCAATCATTACATTATCACCTAAAGTAGAGCTTCCAGCAAAACCAACTTGACCAGCTACAATACAATTGTCACCAATTTTATTATTATGGGCAACATGTACTTGATTATCTAAATAAGTATTTTTTCCAATTACAGTATTTGATAATGAGCCTCTATCTATCGTAGAACCACATCCAATTTCACAATTTTCGTTTATTATGACAATTCCGATATGGGGATATCTTATATTTTTTTCTTTATTTGGGAAAAATCCAAAACCTTTTTTTCCTACGACACATCCATCCAAAATATTCACATTATCTTTAATAATTGTATTTCTTATAATTATATTTGAACCAAGAGAACAATTGGAGCCAATTACTACATTTTTTTCAATAATTGTATTATGTCCAATTAAACAATTTTTTCCAATTTTAACGTTTTTACCTACTAAAACGTTTTTTCCAAATTTAACTTTTGTTTTAAAGGAGGTTTTGGAAATATCTTTTACAGTTTCATCAAAATCATCAGTAATAGATTTTGGATAGAATTCTTTCGTAATCTTTGAAATTGTTAATAATACATTCTTAACAATAATTTTCTTACATGAATTTGGTAAAAAATGAGAAAGATTATCCAAAGTGACACAATAAGAAGCTTTAGTTTTTGATGCTATTTCAGAATATTTTTTTGAATGGAAAAAAGTCAAATCTTTATTAGTTGCAGAAGTTAAATCCGCAACATTATAAATTTTATCACTTTTAAAATTTTCTTTATTTTCAATATTAATTTTATCTAATAATCTTCCTATATT
>JACWDK010000032.1 GCA_014654165.1 Pelagibacterales bacterium SAG-MED13
CCATCTCCCTCACCTTTCATAATTTCAGATTTTGTTCAAGTCTTATTACTTTTGTATTATTATACACTTTATCAAATTCTAAAAAATTTTTTATTTCTGCACCTCTCCAACTATAAATTGATTGATCGTCATCACCAACACAACAAATATTTTGATTTTTTTCAGCAAGTAAATTTAGCCATTTACTTTGAATATAATTTGTGTCTTGATATTCGTCTACAAGAATGTATTTAAAGTTTTTAGTGTAAATTTCTCTTATATCATTATTATTTTCTAAGATTTTAACTGAGTGTAAAATCAAATCACCAAAATCACATACATTTAATTCATTTAATTTTTGTTGATAAATTTTATAGACAGGAAGAATAGTTTTTTCGTAAATATCTTTTAAATTAACTTTAACATCCCCAGGATATAATCCTTTATTTTTCCATTTATCAATGATTGCAATAATATATCTAGGTGCTAGTTGTTTAACATCTATATTTTCTGCTTTACAAATATTCTTAATAAGTCTTATCTGATCATCGGTGTCTATAATAGTAAAATTTGAATTTAAATTCACTGCTGGAGCATGTTTTCTAAGCAACTTTGCACAAATTGAATGAAATGTACCAAGCCAAGAAAGACCAGTTGCAGAAGAACCTAATATTTTACTTACCCTACTTTGCATTTCTTTCGCTGCTTTGTTAGTAAAGGTTACAGCTAATACTTGATTGGGAAATGCTCTGTTTTCTTTAATTATATGTGCAATTCTGCTTGTTAAAACTTTAGTTTTTCCTGATCCAGCTCCTGCAACTATTAATAATGGACCATCTAAACATAATACAGCCTCTTTTTGACTGTCATTTAAACCTTTAAGATAATCAGAGTTTACCATTTTAATAATTTAATTATAAGCTTTAATAATTTATGTTTAATTTTAATTTATTTATTAAAAAACTAAAAAAAATACTATTATCAATAAATAGAGCAATAGAAAGTTTTTTTGATAATTTTACCTCAATTAAGAAGTATCAATCAGGTAATAAGAAAAAATTAAGATATACTGATAATAGAGTAGCCTTAATAGTAGGTTTTTTAATAATACTAATTTTTACTTACTTTTTTATACCTACAGTTTTCAATAAAAATGAAACAAAAATTGTATTAAAGAATCAGATTTTTAATCAATATGGAATAAAGGTTAAATTCACAAATAAGTTAGAATATGGATTGTTTCCTAGGCCCTATTTTTATACCAAAGGTTTAATTATAGAAAATAATAATAAAAATATAGCTAATTCAAATTATACAAAAATTTATATTTCATATAAAAATTTATTTTCTGTAAAAAAAATAAAGATAAAAGATTTAATATTTCAAAAAACAGAATTTAAAGTTAATTCAAATGATATTGATTTTTTTGATAAATTGATCAACCTCAATGAAAGTAAAAGTAAAATAATATTTAAAAATAGTACTTTATTTTATGAAGATGAAAATGAAGATATATTATTTTTTTCAAAAATTAGAAAACTAAATTTTTCTTACGATCAAAAAAAATCAAGTCAAGATACATCTTTAAATTTTGAAATATTTAATATTCCATTCAGGTTTAATATTACAAATATCCCAAAAGATAATAAAAAGATAATAAGATTATCTTCAAGGAAAATTAGGCTAGATGTAAAAAGTACCCTTGAGAAAGAGAATTTAAATATAGAAGGTTTAATAGAAATATTGGTTTATAATAAAAATGAATCAGTTAAGTTTGAAATTAAACAAAACCAAGTAAGTTTTTTTTCAATTAATAAAAAATTTTTAGGTTCTATAGATATTAAACCATTTTATTTTTTTTCAGAATTATATTTTGATGAATTAAATTATAAAAAGTTGTTTAAAAGTAATTCAATATTTATGACTCTTGTAGATTCAGAGATCATGAATAATAATAACCTAAATGCAAATGTATTAATTAATTTTGATAGAATTAATGGAATTCCATATCTTAACGATATAATTTTTAAAATTTTCTTTGATCAAGGCAAAATCCTTATTGATAAATCAACTATAAAATGGAATGATGCCGCATTAATTCAATTAAACACCATTGAGTTAATTAATAATAAAGATAGT
>JACWDK010000033.1 GCA_014654165.1 Pelagibacterales bacterium SAG-MED13
CAGTCAAAACAATGGAAGAAACTACTAATGCTATCAAGCAATCTTGCGAGGACCAAAAAAAGGGAATTACAACATTTATTGAGGTAATTTTAAACCAAGAACTCGGTGAACCATTTAGAAGAGATGCAATGAAAAAACCTGTAAAGGTTGCTGGAATAAATAAATCTGATATGAAGCATCAAAAACCTCTTAATGGATGAAATAAAAATAAGCTCTAATAGAAGTTTTGGGTTAGTTTTTTTTATAGTCTTTCTTTTAATTGCTACTTATCCACTTTTAAATGATGGCCACCTTAGAATATGGTCGCTAATAATTTCAGTAATTTTTTTAGTTTTAGGTTTGCTTAACTCAAAAACTCTTTATCCTTTAAATAAAATTTGGTTTAAATTTGGCATTTTTCTTGGAAAAATTATATCACCATTTGTAATGGGAATGATATTTTTTTTAGTTGTTACTCCAATCGGATTGTTTATGAGATTATTAAACAAAGACTTGCTCAGTCTTAAATTTAATAAGAAAAAAACTTACTGGATAGAAAAAAATGAGCCAAAAAGTAAAATGAAAAATCAATTTTAAAATGGACTTTGTTAGAGAATTTTGGGAATTTTTAAAAGTTAGAAAAAAATACTGGCTCTTACCAATAATAATTGTCTTAGTTTTATTTGGAGGATTAATTATATTAAGTCAAGGATCAGCTGTAGCTCCATTCATTTATACAATTTTTTAAAGTGAATTCAATTTTAGGTATATCTGCATTTTATCATGATAGTGCAGCATGCATATTAGTTGATGGTGAAATTATTGCTGCCGCACAAGAAGAAAGATTCACTAGAAAAAAACATGACCCAGGATATCCAAAAAATGCAATTAATTTCGTATTAAACTATTCAAATTTAAAATTGAGTGAAGTTGATCAAATAGTTTTTTTTGAAAAACCTTTTTTAAAATTTGAAAGATTATTAGAGACCTATGTTGCTTTTGCACCTAAAGGTTTTGTCTCTTTTAGCAAGGCTATGCCACTTTGGATTAAAGAAAAATTATTTCAAAAAAATTTATTATTTACAAAACTTAAAGAGCAAGACGAAAATTATAATTCTGATAAAAATATTTTTTTTTCAGATCACCATTTAAGCCATGCAGCAAGTGCTTTTTTCCCCTCTCCATTAGAAGAAGCCGTTGTTTTGACAGCAGATGGTGTTGGTGAATGGGCCACAACTACAGTTGCAGTTGGAAGGGGAAATAAATTAGAAGTTAAAAAAGAAATTCACTTTCCACACTCTCTAGGCCTTCTGTACTCTGCATTTACTTATTATACAGGATTTAAAGTAAATAGTGGTGAATATAAACTTATGGGTTTAGCGCCCTATGGAAACCCAATTTTTGAGGATAAAGTAAAAAAGTTAATTGATATAAAAGACGATGGAACCTTTAGATTAGATCAAAAATATTTCAATTATGCTACTGGTCTTACAATGACTAGTCAAAATTTTCATAATTTATTTGGACAAAAACCTCGTGATCCAAAAAGTGAAAAAATTACTCAATTTCATATGGATATTGCATCCTCAATTCAAAAAGTGACTGAAGAAATAATGATAAAATTAGCTAAAGCTATCCGTCAAGAATATAATATCAATAATTTATGTTTAGCTGGCGGTGTAGCTCTTAATTGTGTTGCAAATGGAAAAATCCTCAAGGAAAAAATTTTTGATAATATTTGGATCCAGCCTGCAGCAGGAGATGCTGGAGGTTCTTTAGGTGCAGCTCTAGCCTATTGGCATATAGAGCAAAAAAAAAAGAGAGTAGTTAATTCATACGATGATATGAAAGGCTCATATCTAGGAACTGAATTTAATCAAGCAGAAATAGAAAAAGAATTAAAGTCAGTTGGTGCCAATTTTGAAATTTTACAATATGAAGATTTGATAAGCAAAACAGTAGAATATTTATCTAATGAAAAAGC
>JACWDK010000034.1 GCA_014654165.1 Pelagibacterales bacterium SAG-MED13
TGTCTTAGTTTTTCTAAGATTTTTAAAATCAACAACATCTTTTTCATAGTTATTTACTAATTTTTGAAATTCTTCTTTTTTTATAATATTCTTTTGAGAAACAATCTTATTTTTTTTATCATCTAATGATTTCTTTAAATCATCAAGATCTTTTTTAATTTTGTTATTTTTATTCTCAATAATTTCATTTAAAGATTTGCCAATTTTTGAATTATTTACTATATAATTTAAGTCAACAAATCTAATATTTTCATTGGCTTGACATATACTAAAAAATAAAAAAAAAAAAATTACTTTATAAAAACTTAACTTCATTAAAATGATGTTCCTAAATTAAATCTAAACGTCTCTGTTTTATCAGAGGATGCTTTAGATAAAGCATTAGAAAAAGAAAAACTAAGAGGTCCAACTGGCGTCATTAAGTTTAAGGCAACACCTGTAGATGATCTTATTGCACTTTTATCATCTAAGGAACTATCATAATCTACACCCCAAATATTAGCTGTATCTAAGAATAAGGAAATATCCAGATTTTCTAAATTTTGGAACAAATTTGGTAATGTTGAAGAAAAGTTTAAAGTCGATATATAATTTCCACCTACGTAATCTTTGTTGTCTACAGGACCAATTTTTCCTTTTTCGAAGCCTCTTAATTTGTAAGATGGTATGTGAAGTCTTTTAGAAATTCTTACATCATCACCTGTTAATGCTTTAACCATTTTACCATAAAGACTTACTTTTCCTATCATACCTGATCTAGTAGAAAGTTTTTTATATTTTGTAACTTCAAACGTATTTGATATTTCATTATTATCTGAAATTAAAGGTAGTTCTTGGGCAAAATAGGTCTGATAACCGTCCTCGGGTTTAAATTTTTTATCCCTTAAATCTTGAGTTATTGCATAATTGAAATACAAATCAGTATAAGAACCGTCTTGTTTTTTAATAGTATCAGTAGCACTGTTGGTAGTTTCTAAATCTTCAATCTTAAAATCTATTTCAGGTCTCAAATAAACATTTTGGAATTGTTCAAATCTTGTTCCTAAAGAAAAGCCAATTAGTGAGGTTTTATAACCAAAATCATCTAGATAGTCCTCTGAGGAACTTTCTAGAGAAGTAAATAATGTATTATCACTGTAATTAAAATTAGGTTTTGCGTAAACAAATTTTCCCTTGATAGACTCTGGTGTTAATTCTAAATTTGTATTTAAATTTATCCCTTTACCTAAAAAATTTTTCTCTCTAATTCCACCTCCTAGAGTCTTTCCAGTAGTTCCTATACCTGCCTGTAAAGAAATTTCACCAGTAGGTCTTTCTTCAACATCTATATCTATAACTTTATAGGAATCATTCGATCCTTGATTAATTTGAGTTTTGACACTTTTGAAAATACCTAAACTTCTAATATCGTTTAAAGATTTATTAAACAAAATCTTATTATATGGGTCACCTTCATCTATAATTAAATTATTTCTAATTACTTCTTCTAAAGTTGTATAATTTCCATTAATATTGATTTTTTCAACATAAAATTTTTCACTTTCCGAAATATTAATACTAAGGTCTATTTTATCTCCACTTAACTTCTCATTAATGGAAGCATTGATAAACTCATATTGCTTTGACAAAGCTATAGAATTAATATCTTTAAGAAGATCATTTACTTTTAACAATGAGTAAGTTTTACCATATAATTTAGGAAACTTTTTTTTGATTGACTTGAATAAACTTGGATCATAATTTTGAGGTAAATTT
>JACWDK010000035.1 GCA_014654165.1 Pelagibacterales bacterium SAG-MED13
TTAGACCCATCAGCAATAAAAGAAATATTATTTGAATTATGGATTATTTTACCTTTAATTAAATTCATCGAAGGAGAACCAATAAAATCTGCCACAAAAGTATTGCTAGGTTTGTTGTAAATGATTTCTGGAGTATCATTTTGCTGAATTACTCCATGGTTCATTATGGCAATTTTTGTCCCTAAACTCATAGCTTCTGTCTGGTCGTGAGTAACATAAACTACTGTAGTTTTTAGTTGTTGATGAAGTTTTTTTATTTCTCTTCTCATTTCTACTCTTAATTTTGCATCCAGATTAGATAATGGTTCGTCAAAAAGAAAAATTCTTGGCTCTCTTACCAAAGCTCTACCAATAGCAACTCTCTGCCTTTGCCCCCCAGATAACTGCGATGGTTTTCTCTCTAATAATTTGTCTACTTGTAAAAATGTTGAAACTTTTTGTAATTGTTCCTCTATTTTTTCTTTTGAAGTTTTGGCTTGTTTAAGGCCAAAAATCATATTTTCTTTAACATTCATTGAAGGATAAAGTGCATAAGATTGAAAAACCATCGCAATATTTCTGTCTTTTGGCTCTACTTTACTGACATTATAATCATCTATAAAAACATTTCCTTCATTGATTGTCTCTAAGCCCGCAATAATATTCAATAAAGTTGACTTTCCACATCCAGAGGGTCCTAATAGAACCAAAAAATTTCCTTCATCAATTTCTAAATTAATTTTTCTTAATACCTCTGTTGTTCCAAAATTTTTTGATAGTTCTTCAATTTTTAAAGTTTTCATGCTTATCCTTTCACAGCTCCTGAAGTTAATCCTCTAATAAAATATTTTCCTGCTAAAACGTATACAATAAGTGTAGGAATACCTGCTATTATAGCTGAGGCCATATCAACATTATACTCTTTAACACTTGTACTTGATAAAACCATATTATTTAAAGCAACTTGAATTGGTGCAGCCTCACCAAATGAAAAAGTTGATCCAAACAAAAAGTCATTCCAAATTTGGGTGAATTGCCAGATAACTGTTACAACTATAATTGGTGCTGAAATAGGTAGTAAAATTTTAAAAAATATTTTAAAAAAACCTGCCCCATCTATTCTTGCAGCTTTCACTAATTCAGTTGGTACAGAAATATAATAATTTCTAAAAAATAAAGTGGTGAATGGAATTCCATAAACTGTGTGAACTAAAACAAGTCCTACAACTGAATTTGATATTCCTAAAGTTCCCAAGGTTCTAGCCATAGGAAGTAATATTGCTTGAAAAGGGATAAAACATCCAAATAATAAAAAAAGAAAAACCCACTGATCTCCTTTAAATCTCCATTTAGTTAAAACATAACCAGTCATTGCTCCTATAAATGTCGAAAAAAATACTGCTGGCACTACCATCTTAATTGAATTCCAAAAGTGTCTCCTGCTCCATAACCTCTTCCACCCCAAGCAACTAACCATGAGTCAAAATTTAACGAATTAGGCCAGGTTAAAAGTGTTCCTTGTCGAATTTCCTCCATTGTTTTAAGAGAAGTGACAACCATTACATAAAGCGGAAAGATAAAATACGAAGCAAAAAGAATTAAAACAAAATACAAAAACCACCTCAAAAACATATTTGTATATTTAGATTTTTGCTCTAATTCTTTATAAGAGGATGATTGAAGATTATCTTGCATTTTCTCTCCTTAGTTCGGAATATAGATAAGGAATTATTACAGCTGCTACCGCCATGAACATCATCATTGCACTCGCTGCA
>JACWDK010000036.1 GCA_014654165.1 Pelagibacterales bacterium SAG-MED13
ATTTAGAGAATTAAAGCAAATTGAATTGATTGAAATACCTTTTTTGGATTTAAGGATACAAGATATGTGTTTTTTATCAATTATTCTTAGCTTGATAACTTTGAGTTCTTTAAATAAGAAAATTGGAAGTACATTTCCAGTACCAAATGGACCTATCTTATTTATATCATAAAGCAAATTTTTATTGAACCCCATAGAAGACAAGATTGCATCATAACTAAATGAATAATCTATATTATGTTTATGTTTAGAAAAATCTTTTAAAATAACATTTTTAAATAATCTTAAATTTTTTTCTTGTAAAGTAAATCCTGCAGCCATATTATGACCACCACCGTTTATTATTATATCCATATCCAATAACTTTTTTACAACTCGTCCAATATTATAGTCATGAATTGATCTAGCAGAACCTTTAAGTATATGATTTGAGTTTGTAATAACTATGCTTGGTTTGTTATATAAATCTTTTAACCTAGAGGCTATTATACCTATTAATCCCTCGTTAATACTTGGATCATAATGAATTATCAAATCAGAATCTTCATCTGTAATTTTTTTGTAATCGATATTATCTAAAATTATTGTTTCAATTTTTTTTCTCTTGTTATTTAAATTAATTAATTCATTTGTTAATTTATCTACTGTTGCTGAATTATCAGATGTCAATAATTTAACTGCATAATTTGATTTTCCAAGTCTACCACCTGAATTTAGAATTGGTCCAAATAAAAAACCCAAGTCATCTACATTAATCTTATTTTTTTTTTCATATAACTGATATATTTTTTTAAAAACTAAATTGTCATTCAGATTAAAATCTTTAAGAGCATTTTTCGCAATATTGCGATTTAATTTTCTTAAAGGCATAACATCACAAACAGTAGCTAAAAGAACATATATTAAATATTTTTTTAGATTGATTTTGCTTCTTAATTTAATTGCCAATATTTCTAAAAAAAAATATGTTAACGCAGTAGCACATAAATAATCAAATTCTAAATAACCATTATTTTTTTTTGGATTTATAATTATGTTTGCCTTTGGATAAGGTTTATTGATTTCGTGATGATCTATAACGATAGACTTAATATTATTTTCATTTAGATATTCAATTGCTTTTGTTGAAGTAGACCCACAGTCAACCATTATTACTAATTTAGGTTTTTTTAAGATTAATTTTTTAAATAAATTTACACTCGCACCATAACCATCATTTTCTCTATCAGGTATATAGCAAAAATAAGGTTGATTTAAGTATTCAAAAAACTTTGATAACAATGATGCAGCTGCTGAGCCATCTACATCATAATCACCTAAAATGCATATATTTTCATTATTTTTTATTGTTTTTTCAAGAAGTTTTGAAGACTCAATAAAATCAATATTATTTATAAATACATTCGTTAATACTAAATCATTTTTAATTAAATGAATTTCATTTTCATCAAAATTTCTTGTTACAATCAATTGTGATAAAATTTTTGAAAATTTATAGTCTTGCTGTACTTTTTCTGTTAAATTTTTGTCAACTTTTTTTTCTTTCCATTTCTTGCCGGAAACTGAAATCATTCTATATTTTTATTCTTTATCAATAAATATTTTTTTTTTTATTATATTGGTATCTCCTGAACTTTTATGTGTTACAAGAGTTTCGGTTAAGTAAGTATTAGTATTTTCATTTACTATACCACAAAGTTCCATCGAATTTGTAACTGCAGTTGCGCAGAATATCGAATCAC
>JACWDK010000037.1 GCA_014654165.1 Pelagibacterales bacterium SAG-MED13
CTAGATTACAAAGTTTTAAAAAAACAAATTCCAAAGAATGTTATTCCTGCTTATGACGGGTTAACTATTCACCTATAACATTTTTTCTAATTTTTTAACAATTTTATTTGACATTGGATTTGTAAATGATGAAAATGTATCCTCAATTTTACCCTGTTTGTTAATTAGGATTTTATAAAAATTCCACTTTGGAATAGCTGACTTCCCATAATTTTTTTTTGCCCATTTATATATTTCATGTGCATTTTCACCTTTAACATCTGTAATTGTTGTTAACGGAAAATTAATATTAAAGTTTACTTCACAAAATTTTTTAACCTCAGAATTTGAATTTTGTTCTTGGTTAAAAGAATTTGATGGTATGCCTAAGACAATTAATCCTTTTGATTTGTATTTATCCCAAAGGTTTTGTAATTCAGTATATTGCTTTGTAAATCCACAATAACTAGCTGTGTTTACAATTAAAATAACCTTATCTTTATATTCATTTAAATCTAGCGTTTCTCCAGTGATACTATCAATCTTAAATTCAAAAAAAATTTTGTCATAATTTGCTAAAGCTGAATTTTTAAAAAAAAACATAGTTATAGTGAGTCCAATAATTAATAATTTATTCATTTTAAAATTACTTATTAGGTGTGAGTAATATCAAAAAGTAACCAAATAAAGTTGATAATAATGACCCAGCTAAAACACCAATTTTAACTCCATCCATATATTGAATATTATCAACAAATGCCAAGTTCCCAACAAAAAGGCTCATTGTAAAGCCAATTCCCGTTAATACACCAACACCATAAAAATTAAACCAATTTGAATTATTTGGCATTTGTGCAATTTTTGTTTTGATTGATACATATGAAAAAACAAAAACACCCAACTGTTTTCCAACAAATAATCCCAAAAGAATTCCTAAAGGTACTTTGTCTAGTAAAGATCCAAATGACAAACCTTCTAAAGACACACCTGCGTTTGCAAAAGCAAAGAGTGGCATTATACCGAATGCAACATAAGGACTTATCGCATGTTCAATTTTTATTAATAAAGAAAAATCTTTTTCTTTTTTTCTATGAGGAATTGTCATAGCCAATAGAACACCAGCAATTGTAGCATGTATACCCGAATTATGTGTAAAATCCCAAAGAAACAAACCAACTACTAAATAGGGTAAGAATCTTTTAATATTAATTTTATTAATCACCAACAAAATTATGAAAGCCAACAGCATCAAGCTTAAATATTTAATACTTAAATCCCCAGAGTAAAATAATGCAATAATTACTATTGCACCTAAATCGTCTATAATGGCAAGTGCTGTTAAAAAAACTTTTAAGGATATTGGTACACGTTTACCTAATAATGACAAAACTCCCAAAGAAAATGCTATATCAGTAGCTGATGGTATAGCCCATCCATTTAAAGTTTCACTATCACCAAAATTTATAAACACATAAAATAAAGCTGGTACCAGCATTCCACCAACAGCAGCAATTATTGGAAGTAATGCTTGTTTGATATTAGATAATTCACCTTGTAAAAATTCTCTTTTGATTTCCAAAGTAACAAAGAAAAAGAAAATTGCCATTAAAGCATCATTTATCCAATGAAGAACTGACAATTTTAATCCAA
>JACWDK010000038.1 GCA_014654165.1 Pelagibacterales bacterium SAG-MED13
GAAATTGGTATATAAATCAAATCCTTGATCTGATTTATAAATAATATATGTTTTTCCAGAATTATGTATGTCCGTAAGTTGTTTTGTTGTGTTCAATTTATTCTGTTTTCAGTCTAAGCACGGGTTGTTCTTTAATTGGTAAGTGGATTATTGCAGCGAAAACAGATAATGCAATTGCTAAATACCACGCATAATCATATGACCCATAGAGATCATGAAATAACCCTCCAAGATATGCTCCAAAGAAAGAACCAATTTGATGACTTAAAAAGACAATTCCATACAATAAACCAAGGTATTTTGTCCCAAATATGTGGGCTACTATTCCACTGGTTGCTGGTACAGTCGATAACCATAAAAATCCAAAACTTGCTCCAAATATAAATGCATTAATGTTGCTGGCTGGTAAAAAAATAAATAACATTATTGATACGCCTCTCAAACTATAAATGGCACTTAATATTATTTTCTTACTCATCTTAGTTGAAAGATATCCACTAAGCAGAGAGCCAAAAATATTAAATAATCCAATGAGTGATAAGATTGCTGCCGCAGTCCAGCTTTCTAATCCACGATCTATAACATATGTTGGAACATGCGTTCCCACTAAAGTTATATGAAACCCACATACAAAAAAACCTGAAACTAATAGAAGGTAACTTCTAGTACCAATGGCCTCTTTTAATGCGTCTAATGTGCCTTGATCACTTGGTTTTTCTGGATTTTGCTCTAATGATGGGGATCTTACAAAATATGCTATTAGTAAACCTATAAACAATGCTACCATAAAAGCTAGTAAGGTACTCTGCCAACCGTGTTGAGTTAAAGAATATTCTGTTAATAAAGGTGATAGAAAGTATCCAAATGATCCTACTGCAGTTACAATGCTCATAGCAATTGTTCTATTAGATAATGGAAAATGTTTTCCTACAACTGCCATTGGAATACTAATTGCAGTTCCTCCTAAGCCAATCCCAATCAATATACCCATATCAATTTGAAAGAATATTCCTGTATTCGGTCCAGCGTATAAAAAATAAACACCAGCAATAAAAAACAAAAAAGCTAACATGATGGCTTTATGACCACCGTATCTATCTGCTATTACTCCAAAAATAGGGCCTGTTAGGCCCCACATTAACATTTGTATTCCTATAGATAAACCAGATTGAGTGAGTGAGATTCCTAAATCTTCTTTAAAATCCATAAAGAACATTCCAAAAACTTGTCTAACTCCCAATGAAATTAGAACTACCCCACATGCGGATATCAATGTAATTAAAGCAGTATTATTTTTTATAAATTTTTCTTGGGTCATTTTAAATATCTTAAAGCTTGTTTAATATCTGCTATTAAATCTTTTGGATCTTCCAGACCTATATGAAACCTAACAAGGTGTTCATCTTTAGGTAAATTCATATATTTTCTGTTTCCAGTTTCTCTATGCTCTTGATGTAAAGCTAAACTTTCAAAACCTCCCCAGCTGTAACCATATCCA
>JACWDK010000039.1 GCA_014654165.1 Pelagibacterales bacterium SAG-MED13
TAGGGTGTATTTCAGTCGGTGGAATGATTAATAATGTTAAAACGTTTGCTAGCGTTTTAATGCCAGGTGTTCAACATATAAGTCATACTCATTTACCAGAACATAAATTTGTTAGCGGTCAACCAGAAACAGGAGATTATTTAGCAAATGATTTAGAAACCATATGTGCAAATTTTGGTGGAGAAAATATTGCAGCATGTATAGTTGAACCTATTGCTGGATCTACAGGAACATTAGTTCCTCCGAAAGGGTATTTACAAAAATTAAGAGAAATTTGTGATAAGCATGGAATTCTATTAATTTTTGATGAAGTTATCACTGGGTGGGGAAGAACTGGATCAAAGTTTGCAGCACATGAGTTTGGAGTTACTCCAGATATAATGACAATGGCAAAAGCAACAACTAATGGAGTGGTTCCAATGGGTGTTGTTGCATGTAACGATTATATTTATGATGCAGTAATGGACTCTTCTCCAATGGGTTCAGTTGAATTATTTCATGGTTATACTTATTCAGGAATTCCTGTTGCAGTAGCTGCTGCATTGGCAGTTCAAGACATTTTTGAAAAAGAAGATATTTTTAATCGAGCAAAAGATTTAGCACCTTATTTTCAAAAAGGTTTATTCTCTCTCCAAGATTTAGAATCTGTAGATAACATAAGAGGTTATGGAATGATGGGTGGAATAGATATGAAGCTAAATACGAAACCTGGTAAAGCCGGATATGAAACTTTTAAATCTTGTTATGAAGCAGGTGTAAACTTTAAAGCAACAGGTGATTGTTTAATCATTGCTCCACAATTTATATGTGAAAAAAAACACATTGATGAGATTATTGATAAATTAAGAACAGGTATCACTAACTATCAAAAGAACCAGAAGAACTAGTTAGTTTACATTTTTCATATCTATAATTAACACAGAGAGAGATAATGCGGATAGGCGTACCTAAAGAAATTAAACCTCAAGAAAATAGAATTGGGTTAACACCCGAAAGTGTAAAAACTTTAGTATCTGAAGGTCACGAAGTTTTAGTTGAAAATAATGGTGGTTTTGAAGCTGGTTTTGAAAATGATCAATATACAAAAGCTGGTGCTAAAATAGCCAGTAATGCAGCTGACATTTTTAATGATGCTGAAATAATTGTTAAAGTAAAAGAACCTCAAAAAGTTGAAGTAGACATGATTAGAGAAAATCAAATTGTTTATACTTATCTTCATTTAGCTGCTGCAAAAGAACTTACTGAGGGATTAATTAAATCTAAAAGTATTAATATTGCCTATGAAACTGTTACTGATGATAATGGTAGACTTCCTTTACTTGCACCTATGAGTGCTGTTGCAGGACGAATGTCTGTTCAAGCAGGGGCGCATTGTTTAGAAAAAAATCAAAAAGGTAGAGGTCTTTTATTAGGAGGTGCGCCAG
>JACWDK010000004.1 GCA_014654165.1 Pelagibacterales bacterium SAG-MED13
TATTGCAAGCTGAAAATAGTCCTTACTCTAGATTTATTATGAGAGTTCCAGGTTTTGGTAGCTCAGCTAATTCATATAACAGTTTTATAATTATTGCTTTATTAGATGACTGGAAAAATAGAAAAAAAGGTCAACAAGAAGTGCTGAGAGAGGCAATTGGAAAGATAGTTACCTTACCTCAAGCTTTAGCTTTTCCAATTTCTCCTCAGTCAATTAGAGTTTCCAATTATAATAAGCCAGTACAAATGGTGATCTATGGAAATACTTACGATGAGCTAGAGAAAATTCAAAAAAAAGTAATTAGAAAACTTAGATCAAATAAAAATCTTTCTAGAATTGAGTCTGATTACAATCGAAATAAACCAGAAGTTAAATTAATAATTAATAAAAACAAAGCTAAGGACCTAGGAGTTTCGACAAGATCAATTGGTGAAACGCTCGAGACCCTTTATGGAGGAAAAAGAATTACCACTTTTAATAAATCTGGCAAAGAATATCCTATTATAGTCCAACAATATTTATCTGATAGAAGAAATAAGGAAGGTGTTTCAAAAATTTTTATCCGCTCTGAAACCAACAAAAAACTAATTTCTTTATCAAATTTAGTAAGCTTTAAAGAGGAAGGATCTGCAAAAGAACTAGCGCGGTACAATAGACAAAGAGCAGTCACTATTTCAGCAAATATAAGTGAAAATTATACTTTAGTTGAAGCAATTAAATATTTTGAAAAAGTAATGAATGACTTAGCTCCTGAAAACCAAATTACCTGGAAAGGTAAATCTGAGGAGATAAAAGAGACAAGTAATGAGTTATTTATTATCTTCGCCTTGGCATTACTGACTGCCTACTTAGTGATGGCGGCCACTTTTAATTCTTTTATTCATCCGTTTATAATTATTTTAACTGTTCCTTTAGCTATTTTTGGTGGATTAATATTTATATTATTTCTTAATAGTTCAGTAAATATTTTTTCTCAAATAGCATTAATTATACTTATAGGTATTTCAACAAAAAATAGTATTTTGATCATAGATTACGCAAATCAGATTAGAACCACTGGAAAGAATATAGAATTATCTGTCCGGGAGGCGTGTGCAGTAAGATTTAGACCTATTGTAATGACATCCTTAAGTACAATGATTGCGATGATGCCCCTTGTTATAGGAAATTTTGGTCCAGGTGCCGGAGAAGGCTCGCGATTAGCTGTGGGTTCAACAATTCTTGGTGGGATGATTATTTCAACTTTTTTTACTTTGTATGTTACTCCATCAATGTATTTAGCATTTGCAAAAAATACTAAGAGAATTGATGCAGTGGATTTAGAACTTAAAAAGCAATTAATTAAAAAATAATAAACCTATTTCTTTTAAGGTTTTTTTTACATTTTAATAATTGATCCCTATAAATATTAGATTGTTTTTGAACCTTTTTTGCCAGTTTTATTACTTTTTTATTTTTTTTATAATTTTTAAAATTACCCCAGCCCTCGTGATAAGCAAGATATTGCTTAAAAGCATCTTTCTTTGAAATTTTTAATATTTCCTCGGTCTTGTTTGTGTACCAACCAATAAAATCTACGCTATCTTTATACCTTACTCTAGTTGCTAATTTATTTCCTGTTTCTTTTTTATACTGTTCCCAGGTACCTTTGATAGCTTGAGAATATCCAAATGAACTTGAAGGTCTTTTGAAAGGTATTACTTTAAAAATTTTTTGCCTAGGGGGTTTAGCTAACCAATCAAAGTCGGACTCCATTTTGATAATTGCTAGTTGAATATAAATTGGAGTTCCCCATTTTTGCTCAACTTTTTTACTATGTTTATACCAAAAGTATTTCTCATCAAAAATTGAACAACTGTTTGATGTATTTCCCGGGATTGAAGCACAGGCTGAAACTAGTAAAAAAATTAAAATTATTAAATTATTTTTTAAAAATTTCATATTTATTTATAAGATTGTTAATAAAAAATACAACAAGCACACCAATTAAATTTCCAAATAAATCTGACCATTGGTAACTTCTTGCTGGAATATATAAATGAAATATTTCAAGAATCACAGATATTGAAATTAGATATAGAATCAAATGATGATTTTTTTTTTTATTTTTAAATGTAAGGAATCCAATAATTGAAATTAAAAAAAATACATAAAAATGATTTGATGAAATTATAAAATCATCGGTAATTTGAGGTTGAGATTTTATATCATTATAGACTATAAGCCCCAATAAACTGCCTGGGTAAAGATATAAAATAACCAAAATTATATTAATTAGATAAAAAATTATTTTATTATTTGAAAAAAATTTTGTCATTAAATTATATAGTTTTATTTATAAATTTATTTTACAAATAACAATATGAGTTTTTTAATATTAATAAGACATGGTCAGAGTACCTGGAACCTGGAAAATAGATTCACTGGTTGGGTCGATGTAGATCTAACAGAAAATGGCAAACTGGAGGCTAAGAAGGCTGGTCATTTAATAAAAGAAAAAAATATTGAAATAGGATTCTATTATTCCTCAATTCAATTAAGGGCAAATAGTACTTTAAAAATAATACAAAAAATATTGAATGATGAAAAAAGCTTCAAAACGGCATGGCAACTTAATGAGAGACATTATGGAGCTCTTACAGGATTAAATAAAATTGAAATGAGTGACAGATTGGGTAAACAAAAGGTACTAGAGTTTAGAAGATCTTGGGATGTTAAGCCTAGACCACTAAGTAAAAAAAGCCCCTATCACCCTTTAAACATATCTACTTATAAAAAGATATCTAAAAAGGTAATTCCTGATACAGAGTCTTTAAAGGATACATATAAGAGGGTTGTTAAATATTTTGAAGAAGACATTAAAAAAAATTTAATAAAGAATAATATCTTAATTTCTGCTCATGGAAATTCAATAAGAGCTTTATGTAAATATTTATTCAATTTAAATAACGAAGATGTTTCTAAATTAGAGATACCTACAGGAAACCCTTTGTTAATAGAAATTAATAAAGATTTTAAACTAAAATCTTGTGAGTATCTTGACAAAGAAAGAGCTAAAGATCTTCTAATTTTTTAAAAGTTTGTAGATTTGTTAAATGATAAAAATTGTTACTACTTTTAAATCCATTCAATTGATGTTTTTTTAATAATTCATTCCATATTTCAGAGACAGAAAAATTTTTTATTTTGTAATTTTTAAACAAGTTTTTATTTAAAATCTGACAACCAATATAAATATGGTTATTCTTTGCGTCTTTTCTTATTCTATAATTTTTTAAATTGAAATCACCCTTTAAATCTTTATCAAAACTTAACTTTTTATTTACAAGTAAAAGCAGATTATTTAATTTTTTTGAAAAATAAAAGTTTTGCATTTTATTAATCTCATTAATGTAATCTTTACTCCATAATGTATCAGGGTTAAAAATTATAAAATCATTATCCTTAGAATTATTAATCATATTTAATATTCCTCCACCAGTATCCAATATCTCATCACCATCAGCAACTATTTGAATATCAATCGGAAATTTTTTACTATTAATAAAATTAAATATTTGACTACTTAAATGAAAAGTATTCAAAAAAATCTTTTTAACTCCAAGATTTATAATTACACTAATACATCGTTCTAATACAGTAATATGATTTAATTCTATAAGTGGCTTTGGTGTCTTTAAAGTTATTGGTTCTAGTCTTTTACCAAGTCCAGCACATAATATTAATGCTGTTTTAATTTCCATTTTTTTTTTCCTTAAAATATTCATTTAAAAGTTTTTTTAAATCTAAAAACACCTCATTATCCATTATTCTCATGTTAATCAAAGTCCACGCGTGAGGTATTAAATTAAGGTAATCCTTTTTACCATCTCTTATCGCAAGTCTGGTGAAAATTCCGATTATTTTAAGATTTCTTAAAACTGATAGTATTTCAAAATCATTTTTAAATTCATTTTTATCTAATTTTTTTTGCTTATTTACATATAATTCGTAGATTTTATTTTTTAACGATCTTGAAGTTTTATGTCTCACATCATCTATTAAAGACGCCAGGTCATAAGCTTTGTTACCAATCATAGCATCTTGACTATCAATTACACCTATTCTTTTTTTAAAAAGCATTAAATTTGAAACGTGAAAATCTCGATGTGTAAGAACATTATTTTTTAACTTTAAATTAAAACTCAACTTTTTAATAATCTTTTTAAATTTCTTACAAAATTGATATCTTTTTTTTTTGGACAAGTTTTTTTTTATATACCAATTACAAAATAAATTTGCTTCCTTTACAAGAAACATCTTTTTATATTTTGGAATTAAATATGTTTTACCTTTAAAATTTTTTGAACTTTTATCTTTTATAGATTGAAATTTATTCAAAACTTCTATTATTTTTTTATAATGAATAAATTTATTGTTATTTCTTTTTTTCAAAATTTTAAAAAAAGTATCATCTCCAAAATCTTCTATTTCTAAATAATTTTTATTATAATTCTCCTTATATAAATTAGGCGCTAAAATATCATTTTTATTTAAGACTCTATTAATCGCATCATATACTAACAAATTTTTGAATTTTTCTTTTTTTGCGAATACTATTACTGAAGTAAAAGATTTGTCTCTTTTCCTATAAAACTGTCGAAAAGATGCGTCTCCTTTTATTTTTTTTAGAAATTTAATATTTTTCATTTGATTATTACAAATCTAAACCTTTAATATTTACAGATCTTTTTTTATAATCATCCTTATATTCAAATGATATCTCTATTAAATTTTTTGGTTTTTTTTTAATTATTTGAGGCCATTCAATTAAAGTGATTATATTTGAATTATCTTCAAATAAGTTTAAATTTTTTAGTTCCTCAATTTTTTTTAGTCTAAATAAATCATAGTGATTTATTTTAAATTTTTTAATTTGATACTCATTAAGTATATTGAATGTTGGACTAGTAACTTCAGTTTGATTTATCTTATTTTCCTTTTGAAATTTATTAATCAAATATTTGACAAATGTTGTTTTGCCTACACCCATTTCTCCATATAGATATAACACATCACCAATTTTGATTTTTTTTTGTATATTATTTGCTAATTCTTCTGTTTTATATTCTGAAGATAAATCAATATTAGTAGCGGTAGGCATTAGGTTTAAAAGGACCTTCTACACCAACACTTATATAGTCCGCCTGATCTTTGGATAATTTTGTTAATTTTGCTCCAACTTTTTTAAGGTGAAGAGTTGCAACTTTTTCATCTAAATGTTTAGGCAAAACGTAAACTTTATTTTCATAACTTTTATGATTATTCCAAAGCTCAATTTGAGCAATTACTTGATTAGTAAACGAAGCACTCATTACAAAACTTGGATGACCTGTAGCACAGCCTAAGTTGACTAATCTTCCCTCTGCTAAAAGAATTATCCTTTTTTTACTTGGAAGTTCTATTTCATGTACCTGGGGTTTCACCTCAGTCCACTTATAGTTTTTTAAGGCTTCGACTTGTATCTCATTATCAAAGTGACCAATATTACACAATATAGCTCTATCTTTCATGTCTCTCATATGATCTGCGGTAACAATATCTTTGTTACCAGTTGCTGTTACTACAATATCGGCTTTACTTATTGCTTCTTCCATCAATACAACTTCGTAACCTTCCATAGCAGCTTGTAATGCACAAATAGGATCGGCTTCTGTTACTAAAACTCTGGCACCACTTTGTCTTAAGGATGCAGCACTTCCTTTTCCAACATCACCAAATCCTGCGACAATAGCTATTTTTCCTGACATCATAACATCAGTAGCTCTTCTTATTCCATCAACTAGACTTTCTCGACATCCATATAAATTATCAAACTTAGATTTTGTTACAGAATCATTCACATTGATCGCCGGTACAAGGAGTGATTTGTCATTCTCCATTTTATTTAAAGCTTTAATACCTGTAGTTGTTTCTTCAGAAACACCTTTAACATCCTTTAACAATTCTTGATATTCATTATGCATTATAGCTGTTAGATCACCACCATCATCTAGTAACATGTTCGGTTTCCATTCTTTTTTGCCAATAATGGTTTGTTTAATACACCAAAGATATTCTTCTTCTGTTTCACCTTTCCATGCATAAACAGGTATTCCAGCTTTCGCGATTGCTGCAGCTGCATGATCTTGTGTTGAAAAAATATTACAAGAAGACCATCTCACGTCAGCACCTAGATCAACTAATGTTTCAATTAGTACTGCAGTTTGAATTGTCATGTGTAGACAACCTATAATCTTTGCACCTTTTAAAGGAGATTTACCTGCATATTCTTCTCTCAAGGCCATCAATCCTGGCATCTCACTTTCAGCTATTGAAATTTCTTTTCGTCCAAATTCCGCTTCCGATATATCTTTTACTTTGAAATCATCCATGGGGGGTTTTCTAACAATAAAGGGTTAATTAATCAATAGCACTCTTTACACTTTTGGGAATATAATTTCCATACTCGCACCTTTTTGATCTACTCTGTTAGATGCTTTAATAGTGGCATTATGTAAATCAACTAAGTTTTTAACTATATTTAAACCAAGTCCAGAGTGCTGTCCAAATTTATCAGGTCTATTACTATAAAATCTATTAAATATTTTATTTGTATCTTTTTCTTTAAAACCTCGACCTTGATCTAGTACGTTAATGGTAACTTTACCATTATTATCCTTAGCAACTTTCACTATTACATCTTTATTATCCTCACTAAAAGAAATTGCATTTTCAAGAAGATTAGCAACTATTTGTTCAATTCTATTTTCTATTCCATAAATAAAATATTTATTTTTTTTATCGTTTTGGTAATAAATTTTAATTCCTTTTTTTAATTTATAAATACTATTAAAATCATCCACTACAGATTTAATGATGGGTTCTATATCTAATTTTTTAATTTTCTCCTTACTTAAAGCCACTTCATCTTTTAACATTTGTGAATAATCAGTAATTAACCTCTCTATTCTCTGAACATCATGACTCAATATATTAACTAGTTTTACTCTTTGATTAACATCATTTGTGTCGTGTAATATTTCTGAAGCACTTTTTAAAGAAGCAAGAGGGTTTCTTATTTCATGGACTAAATCAGTTGAAAAGTTTTCTGCTTGAGAAACTCTTTTTTGTAATTCTAATGTCATATCATCTAAAGAATTTGATAGTAATCCTAATTCGTCATTTCTTAACTTAAGCGACTCAATATTAGTAGCTTTAGGATCTTTTTCTTTAATTTTTTTAGTATAACTAACTAAGTTTTTTATAGGTTTGAGAAAGTACCTATTTAAAACAAAAGAAAAAATCAATATTACGATACCAACTGCTATAGCAGTTCTTATAATAAAACTCTCCCTTTCATCTATAGCAGCTTTAATATCATTTGCATTTTCTGTGATTGCTAAATAGCCAATATTTTTATCATTTTTCATGACATTTTTAATTGTTGTTAGCTTAAACTTGTTAAATTCATCCTCTGTGAAAGTAAAATGAATACCAAAATTTTTTGATCCTGCGTAATTAAACAAAATATCATTTAGAGATACTGTATTATCATTTCCTATATTAATATTTTTTTTTTTAGTTATATCTTCTGTTATTTCTGGACTTAATATCTCTAATTCCACTGTATCTAATCTTTTTTGGAATGATCTTGGATCCAAATCTAGTGTGTCTGTGTCACCAACTAAATTTAGTTCATTATCAAAAAATACAACCCTATCAAGATTTTGAAAAAGAAATCTTGTAGAAAATAAAAATTTTCTTATATCTTCTTCTACAAATTTTACTTCTAATCTAATTAAATTATCAATCGTATTATTAATAATTTCAATATGGTTTGATGATTTTTTTTTAATTAAATTTGGTTGGACATTATTTATATAAATAAAAGTAAATAATCCAATTATTGTAAAAAATATTAAATTTATAAATAAAAATTTTTTTAAGATTGATAAGTTTTTAAGAAAATTGTTGAACATTAACTAACATTCCACCTATATCCACTCCCATATCTAGTCTCAATTGCTGAAAAATCAGGATCAATTTTTTTAAATTTTTTTCTAATTCTTTTTACATGACTGTCAATAGTGCGATCCTCTATGTCTGTATCCTCCCGATAAGCTATATCCATTAATTGTGCTCTCTCTTTTATAATACCAGGCCTTTTTGCCAATTCTTTAACTAATAAAAATTCTGTGGTGGTTAGCTTATCTGGAAGTTGCTTACCATCCCATTCGCACTCAAGCTGAGATGGGTCTAACTTTAATCTCCCATGAGAAATTATATTTTTACTTTCCTCTATTGTATCTTTTGTATCTTTTTTTCTTAATTGAACTCTTATTCTTTCTATCAGTACTTTGATCGAAAAACCCCCTGACTTTTTGACATAATCATCGGCCCCTAGTTTTAAACCTAGTAATTCATCAATTTCATCATCTTTAGAGGTTAAAAAAATTACTGGTAAAGAAGTTTTTTTTCTTAATTTTTTTAATAATTCTTCTCCATCCATTTTTGGCATTTTAATATCAATAATTGCTAAATCCGGTGGTGTCCTTGTGAGACCTATTAAAGCACTTTCACCATCAATATAGGTTTGAACATTGAAACCCTCTTTTTCTAAAGCTATACTTAAGCTTGTTAAAATATTTCTATCATCATCTATGAGTGCAATTGTTTGTTTGTGCATACCTTAACTATAAAAATACTAAATTGTTCTAATTTGGGCAATTAAATTAAAATTAATGAAGTTCACCCCAATTATCCCCACTATTTAAATCTACAGTCAATGGTATAGAAAATGAATGATGATTACTATTAACAACACTAGTCATTTCCTCAATTATAATTTTACTGATTCTTTTATTATCAAATTTAGGCACTTCAAATATTAATTCATCATGAATTTGTAATAACATCTTGGTTTTTAGATTTTTTTGCTCTTTTAGCCTGCTATCTAATCTTATCATTGCTAACCTCATTATTTCTGATGCAGAACCTTGGATAGGAGCATTAATCGCAGCTCGTTCCTGGAAGTTTCTGACATTATAATTTTTATCATTTATACTTATAAAGTGAGATTTTCTTCCAAAAATGTTGTTTACATAACCATTTTTTCTACAAAATTTAATTGTGGAGTCCATATAAAATTTTATTTCAGGAAATTTAGTGAAATATGAATTCAAAAATGCCTCTGCCTCATAATTTGAAACATTAATTTGTTTGGCTAGTCCATATTGAGAAATCCCATAAATAATACCAAAATTTATTGCTTTTGCTTTTCTTCTTTGATCCTGATTAACTTTTTTTATATCAACATTAAATACTTGGCTTGCTGTTAGAGAGTGAATGTCTTCATTATTTTTAAAAGCTTTTTTAAGCTCTTTTACATCAGCTAAATCAGCTAAAATTCTCATTTCAATTTGATTATAATCTGCAGAAATTAAAGTATAATCTTTTTTAGATATGAATGACTTTCTTATATCTTTACCATCCTCTGTTTTAATAGGAATATTTTGTAGATTTGGTTCACTAGATGCAAGCCTACCTGTGTTAGTTGCTGCGAGTAAAAAAGATGTGTGAACTCTTTTTGTTATAGGGTTGATATGTTCTGGTAAAGAGTCAGAATAAGTATTTTTTAATTTTGAAATTTGTCTCCAATCTAAAACTAATTTAGGAAATTTGTGCCCCTTAAAAGAAAGATCTTCTAATACTAATGCACTTGTAGCAAAGCTCCCTTTTTTTGTCTTTTTTAAATCGGCTATTTTAAGTTCATTGTATAAAATTTCTCCAAGTTGTTTTGGAGATGCAATATTGAATTCTTTTTTAGATATCTTAAATACCTCTTTTTGAATTTTTTCAATTTTTTTTCCAAACTTCAGGGATAGATTTTTGAGGAAATTATTATCAATTTTAATACCCTCTATCTCCATAAGTGCTAAAATTTCTATCATAGGTTTTTCAAAAGCTTCATAAATATTAATCATCTTTTCATCTTTAAGACTTTTATAAAATTTTTTATATAATCTAAATGTTATGTCAGCATCTTCGGCTGCATAATCTTTTGCTATTTCTAAATCTACTTCACTAAAATTAATCTCTTTTTTTCCAGATCCTACTAAATCTTTAAAAGCAATTGTTTTATGATTTAGGTGAATTTTTGACAAAGTATCCATATTATGTCTATTTTTTCCTGCATCTAGAACATACGACATCAACATTGTATCTTCCATCGATGAAATTTTTACTCCTTGATGAAACAATATTATAAAATCAAATTTAATATTTTGACCTATCTTTTTAACACTTGTATCTTCAAGTAGAGGTTTTAATTTTTTTATTACCATTTCTTTATTTAAATTTTTGTCTGATTTATGACCTATGGGTATGTAACAAGCTTTTCCAATTTTGGAACTTAATGAAATTCCAACTAATTCTGCTTGATGAGGATCTAAAGAGTTTGTTTCAGTATCAAAAGCTACTTCTCCAACTTCTTCTGCTTCTTTTATCCACTTGTCAATTTCTTTAATATCTTTAATTAGATGATAATCTTTTTTGGTAATTAACTTTTGTACTTCTGTAGTTTTGTGATCTTTTTTAAATTCCTTTAAATTGGGTTCACCATAAGTTGATATCGCTGAACTTAACAATCTATTAAACTCCATTTCTCTCAAAAATTTATAAAGTTTGTCTTTATCAATTTCCTTAAGTTCAAATGTATCTAAATTTTTATCTACTGGTGCGTCGTGTTTAAGTGTAACTAATTTTTTACTTATTATAGCTTTATCTTTATTTTCTAATAGAGATTCTCTTCTTTTGTTTTGCTTAATTTCATGCGCAGATTGTAAAAGTTTTTCTAAATTTCCATATTTGTTTATTAGCTCTGCTGCAGTTTTAACACCAATACCTGGGACCCCAGGAACATTATCACTACTATCTCCTGCTAAAGCCTGAACATCAATTACTTTACGGGAGTCTACTCCAAATTTATTTTGAATATCATCCTCAGATATAAATTTATTTTTCATTGGATCAAAAATACGAACACCTTTTTTATATAGTTGCATTAAATCCTTATCAGATGAAACGATTGTAACTTTTGCATTTTTTTTTAAAATTTGATCAGTATATGTTGCTATTAAATCATCTGCTTCATAGTTGATTAATTCTACTGACGGCAGATTAAACGCCAAAACAGATTTTCTAATATATTCAAATTGAGGAGCTAGATCGTCAGGTGCTTCAGATCGATTAGCCTTATAGTCTTTGTAAATATCATTCCTGAACGTTTTTCTTGCTGAGTCAAAAATTACTGCAAAATGAGTTGGTTTTTGTTGATTTTGATTTGATTTAGAGTCTTCTAAAAGTTTAAAAAGCATACTACAAAATCCACTAACAGCTCCTGTAGGTAGTCCATCACTTTTTCTAGTTAAAGGTGGTAAGGCATAATAAGCTCTAAATATATACCCTGATCCATCAATAAGATAAAAATGATCTGTTTTTTGAATTTGACTCATAATATTTAATATAGATTATCAATTAAAATAAGAGTATTATTTTTTATGGAAGTTATAAAGCAAAATACTCATTCTGGAATAATTAAATCTTTAATAATTATTTTCTTAGGGTCAATAGCTTTGATAATTTCAGCAAAAATTAAAATTCCTTTTTATCCAGTCCCTATGACCATGCAAACATTTATTGTGTTGTTGCTGGGTCTAAGTTTTGGATATAAGATTGGACTTGCTTCAATTTGTTTATATTTGTTTGAGGGGATCATAGGTTTACCTGTTTTTTCAAACTCACCTGAAAGAGGAGTTGGATTAATCTATTTTATGGGTCCTACTATGGGTTATCTTATTGGATTTTTATTAGCTAGTTTTTTTGCCTCTAAAGTAAAAAAAGAAGATAATTATTTTTTAATCTTTATAAAATTGACTTTATCTGTTTCAATAATATATTTTATGGGTGTATTATGGTTAGGGTTTATTTTAGGTTGGGATAAACCTCTTTTTCAACTAGGTGTAGAACCTTTTTTATTAGCTGAATTATTTAAATTGGCTTTGATAACTGCTTTAGCAAAAAAATTACTTAAGTTTAGAAAGTTTATTTAGGAGATCTTTTGGAAAGAATTCTTTGAAGAGTTCTTCTATGCATTTTAAGTCTTCTTGCTGTTTCAGAGACATTTCTGTTACATAATTCAAATACTCTGTGAATATGTTCCCATTTAACTCTATCTGCTGACATAGGATTTTCAGGTGGGGCTGCTTTTTTTGATGGATCAGCCAACAAAGCTTTTTCAACATCCTCAGCATCTGCTGGTTTTGCCAAATAATCAATTGCACCCTCTTTAATGGCTGCAACTGCTGTTGGTATATTGCCATAACCGGTAAGCATTATAATTCTGCTTGATGAGTTTGTTTCTTGTATTTTTTTTACAACCTCTAGTCCATTTCCATCACTTAATCTTAAATCAACCACAGCAAATCCTGGTTTTTTCAATTTAACTGACTCTATTCCTTTTTGTACACCTTCAGCTTGAATTACCTCAAATCCCTTCTTTTCCATTGCTCTGGAAAGTCTTTCTCTGAAAGGATTATCATCATCAACAATCAGTAGGGATTTATTGTCAAAATCTGCTAAATTTTGAAGTATGGAGTCGTTTTTCATTAAACTTATATGGTTACTTTTAAGGCCAATTCAATAGGTAATTATTTACTTTACATTGAATAACTAATGAATTAATTGCTCGATTTATTAAAGTTTTTTTAAAATAAAAAGACTTTTTTTTGTTAAATTTTTTTTAGGGGGCATTTTTAATGCAAAAATTTAAGTCAGTTGAGGAACTTGTTAATCAACTGAAACCTGATAAACCAGTTTATTGTATCAGAAAGAATTCTATTCTTTCTGCCTCAAAGTACTTTCAAAATAAATTTCCAGGAAAAATTTTGTATGCTGTAAAAACAAATCCTCATGAAGAGGTCATTAAGACTTTAATTAAAAGTGGAATAGACCAATTTGATGTGGCTTCTATAGCAGAAATAAGAACAGTCAGAAAATTCAGCCAAAATGCCAAATGTTCTTATATGCATACTGTTAAGAGTAGAGAAAATATTAAGGAAGCTTATTTCAAGTTTGGTATTAAAACATTTGTTTTAGATACAAAAGATGAATTAATAAAAATTATTGAAAGTACTAATAATGCTAAAGATCTTGAATTATTTGTAAGAGTTGCGGTATCAAATGAACATGCTGAAATAGATTTATCTAAAAAATTTGGTGCTACAAATTCTGAGGCTTTAGGATTATTACGATTAGTTAAACAAAGCTCAAAAAAGATTGGATTAAGTTTTCACGTTGGATCACAATGTATGCATCCAATCTCTTATGCTAAAGGTATTGCTGAAATTGGAAGTATAATTAAGAAAACAAAAATTATACCTAATTACATTAATGTAGGTGGAGGTTTCCCAACAATATATCCAGATTTAGTTCCTCAATCTTTAGATAATTACATGGAAGAAATTAATCGAAGTTTAGAAAATTTAAAACTAAATAATATGCCAGAGATTATTTGCGAGCCTGGAAGGGCTTTAGTCGCAGAAAGTGGCTCTACTATAGTAAGAGTTGATCTTAAAAAAAAAAATAAGCTATATATTAATGATGGAACTTATGGAACGTTATTTGATGCTGGCACTCCAAATATAGTTTTCCCATCTAAAATGATAAAAGATAACTCTCATAAAATTATTTCAAAAAAAATAACTGCTTTTGATTTTTATGGTCCAACATGTGATAGTATGGATTATATGAAGGGTCCTTTTCTTTTACCAAACAATATTAAAGAAAATGATTACATCGAACTTGGTCAATTAGGTGCCTATGGTTTAACTTTTAGAACTCAATTCAATGGCTTCTTTTCTGATGAAATTTATGAAGTTGAAGATAAACCAATTATGACGCTTTATGACAAAGAGATAAATAAAGCAACTTTGGTTGCTTAATGTCAGAAAATAAACACTTAGGTCATAATCGCAAGAAAGATTTTTTAAAAAATCCTGTAGAGCATATAGATATTACATCTTTTGATGCTCGAAAAATTATTTCATCTATGGAAAAAATGTCTTTTGTATCTAGAGAAACTGCAAAGGCTGCGAATATATATAATGAAATGCTTAAAGATAAAGATTGTACTATCTTTCTAACTTTAGCTGGCTCTACTTCTGCTGCCGGATGTATGAATATATACAAAGATCTTGTTAAATATAATATGGTAGATGCCATTGTTGCAACTGGAGCATCAATAATAGATATGGACTTTTTTGAGGCTTTGGGTTTCAAGCATTATCAAGGGTCTCAATTTCAAGATGATTCAGAACTAAGAAAAAACTATATTGATAGAATTTATGATACTTACATTGATGAAGAAGAACTGCAAATCTGTGATAAAAAAATTTGTGAAATAGCAGACAATTTAGAACCTAGGAGTTATACTTCTAGGGAATTTATCCATGAAATGGGTAAGTATTTAAAAAAAAATTCAATAAAGAAAGACTCATTAATTGAAACAGCATATGAAAACAATGTTCCAATATTTTGTCCGGCATTTACAGACTCTAGTGCAGGTTTTGGATTAGTAATTCATCAAGAAAAAAATCCAAAAAAACATATAACTATTGACTCAATAAGAGAATTTAGAGAATTAACAGAAATTAAGATCCAATCGAAAGGTTCTGGTTTATTTATGATTGGTGGAGGAGTTCCAAAAAATTTTATACAAGATACAATAATATGTGCTGAGCTTTTAGGTAAAGAAGTTGATATGCATAAATATGCGGTACAGATTACAGTAGCAGACTCTAGAGATGGGGCTTGTAGTAGCTCAACATTAAAAGAAGCTAGTTCTTGGGGTAAAGTTGATATAACTAAAGAACAGATGGTTTTTGCGGAAGCTACAAGTGTACTTCCCTTAATAGCCAGTGATGCCTATCATAAAGCAGAGTGGAAAAATAGAGAAAGAAAAAACTTCTCAAAAATATTTGGATAACAAATTGGAATATATATCAAATAAAAAAGGTTTTTTAGGGGTTGATAATAAATTTAATTTTCGAGAAAAAGTTATTATTGTCCCTTTTGGTCTCGAAAAGACTGTAAGCTATGGTAGAGGTACTAAAAATGGTCCTAGAGAAATAATTAAAGCTTCCCATCAAGTAGAGTTATATGACGAAGAACTGAATTGTGAACCTTACAAAAAAATAGGAATTAAAACATTAAAACCTTTTAGGATTGATAAAAATATAAATAAAGCTCTAAAAAAAATAGCAAATTTAAATAAACAAATCTTAGATAAAAAACTTTTTCCTATGACTTTTGGGGGGGAACATTCAATTACCCCAGGATGCATAGAACCATTTGTAAATAAATATAAGAAAATTTGCCTATTACATTTTGATGCTCATGCAGATTTAAGAGATAGTTATAATGGAAATAAATTCTCTCATGCATCAGCTATAAGAAGGTGCTTAGATCATAAAAATGTTTCTATCATTTCATTTGGAATAAGAAATATTTCTAAAAGTGAAATTCCATTTCTTAAGAAGAATAAATCTAGAATAAATATTTTTTGGGCAAAAGATAAAGCAAAGTGGAATCTTAAAAGTTTCAAAAAATTAATAAAAGATAAAACTGTATATTTAACTTTTGATGTTGATAGTTTTGACTCAAGTGTAATGCCAGCTACTGGAACACCAGAACCTGGTGGATTATTTTGGAATGAAACTTTAGATATAATAAGGATGGCTGCTAAAAATTCGAATATAGTCGGAGCAGATATAAATGAACTTGCACCCATTAAAGGTTTCGATTCTTATAACTTTTTAATAGCAAAATTAGCTTATAAAATACTGGCTTATAAATATTTATACTAAATTTATACAGGCTTAAATGTTTTAAGCAAAAATCTAAATGGAATTAACATTATTAATGCCACAAGAATTTTGACTGCTAAATCCCCAAAGGCAAGTGTAACCCAAGGAATACCTGATGCATAAAAAGATATTGAGAAAAATAGAAACGTATCAACTGTTGATCCTATGAGTGAAGATGTAAGTGGAGCAATAAACCAGTCTCTTTTTCTAAGCTTATCGAATATTTGAACATCTAAAAGCTGAGCTATTAAAAACGCAGTTCCTGAACCAATAGCTATTCTTAAAGATATCAGGTCTGCAAAATTTGTTGAAAACAAAAGAGTGAAACTAATTCCTATGGCAAAACCAAAATAAACAATTTTTTTAGCTACTTGCTTACCATAAGATCTGTTAGCAAGATCAGTGATTAGGAAAGCAACTGGGTAACTGAATGCACCATAAGTTAATATTTCCTCTAAATTATAATATTTAATTGGAAACTGAACTAGATAATTAGATGCTAAAACAACAACTCCCATTAATAATGAGAGTGTTAAGAATATTTTATTCATCAAACAGTCTTAGATTGAACAGGTTTTTTTTGAAATGGAGATTTAATTAGTAAACTCTTTTTTAGTTTTTTTAATCTTGGAGACAAATCTTTATTTTTTACAGTTTTTAAAAATTCATCGAAGCTACCTTTTTTATCAACTGATCTAACACCAGCATTGCTTACTGTTAACTTTAAGCTTCTCTTTAAAAGTTCACTCGTGAATTTAACTTTTTTTAAATTAGGCAAAAATCTTCTTTTGGTCTTGTTATTAGCATGACTAACGTTATGACCTTTCATCGGATTCTTTCCTGTAAGTTCACATTTTTTTGACATAATGATATCGTCTGTATAAGGGCTGATACTGATCTCGTCAAGTTTATAAGATTTAAGTGACTATTTTTTTCCTATAATTTCAGTAAAATTCTTAACACCATCTTTTAACAATAATTCTGAAAGCTCTTTTTTTATCATGCTAACTATACTTGGTCCCCTAAAAACCATCCCTGTATAAAGTTGAATGTAATCTGCACCTGCCAAAAACTTTTCATAAGCACTTTTTCCTGAGTCTACTCCCCCTACCCCAATTATTTTAATCCTTCCCTTTAAAATTTTATAAAATCTATTTATTAATTTTGTAGATTTTTTTTGAATTGGTTTTCCAGACAGACCACCTTTTTGATGTCTTTGTATATTGGTTAAATCATCTCTACTTGAGTCAGATGTATTTGACACAATAATGACTTCAATATTATTGCTCAGTAGCACCTCTGAGATCTTGTTAATTTCTTTATCATCAATATCAGGAGAGATTTTAACTGCAAGAGGTGTTTTCGATTTAAGATTATGTTTCTCTTTATCAATAGTTTGAAGTAATTCATCTAATTTTTCTTGTTCATGGAAACTTCTTAAATCTTCAGTATTTGGTGAAGAAATATTTACTGTAATGTAATCAGCTACATCGTTAAATGTTTTAAAGCAATTTACATAATCAACTAATTTATTTTTTGTATCTTTATTTGGACCTACATTAATTCCCAATAAACCTAATGGTTGATTAGATTTTATTCTATCAACAACATTTGAAGATCCTAAATTGTTGAAGCCAAGTCTATTAATCAATGCCTCATCTTCCAATAATCTAAAAACTCTCGGTTTAGGATTTCCATATTGTTTTAAAGGCGTAATAGTACCTACTTCAACAAAGCCAAATCCTAGTTTAAATAATGAGTTATATACTTCAGCATTTTTATCAAAGCCTGCTGCCACACCAAAGGGGTTTTCTAGACTTTTCTTGAATAATTCTGTTTTAAATAAAGGATTATTCTTTTTTTCATTTAAAATATTTGGCACGAGATTAAATTTTAATGATTTAATCGCTAAATTATGAGCAATTTCAGGATCTAATTTGAAAATTAAAGATCTTAAATTTGAAAACATTATTTAATCTTATTTAATATAAGATCTTTTGTTTCTTTGACACCAAAAAAACTTATAAAAAATCCCATCCTAGGACCATTTTCATCACCAAAAACAACTTCATAAATCAATTTAAACCAATCTCTAAGGTTTTCAGAATAACCATTTTCTTTTCCTGTTGAATAAATTAAAGTTTGAATCTCTTCAGGTGACATTTCATCATCACATTTATCTAGAGTCTCCACTAAAGCATTTAAAGCTAATTTTTCAGTACTGTCTGGTTTTTTATATTTCTTTTGTAACTTAATAAAATCATTAAAATACTTAATTGCATATCCAATCAAATTATCAAAAATGGGGTGATCTTTTTCTATTATATCTGTTTTGTATTTTTTCACGAATTTCCATAAAAGTTTTTTATTATCTGCATTACTTGTTTCGACAAGATTGAGAAGCATCGAAAAGGACATTATCATTCCTTCCTTTGGTACTTCACTATTATGAACATGCCATACTGGGTTCATGAGTAATTGTAATTCGTTTTGAGTTTTTGCTTTTTCTATGAAATCCAGATATTCATCTACAGCTTTTGGAACTATTTCTTTATAAAGTTTTTTTGCTCTTTTTGGATTTTGAAACATATAAAGTGAAAGGCTCTCAGGTGAAGCATATTCTAACCATTGATCAATTGTAATCCCATTCCCTTTTGACTTAGAAATTTTTTCTCCTTTTTCATCTAAAAATAATTCATAAGCAAATCCTGACGGACTTGATTTACCAATTAGATTAATTATTTTTTTTGATAAAATTGCACTTTCTATGAGATCTTTTCCATACATTTCAAAATCAATATCCAAAGCATACCACCTCATAGCCCAATCAACTTTCCATTGTAATTTACAATTTCCATCTAAAATACTCGTTTCTAATTCTTTTCCATTGTTGTCAAAAACAATTTTAGATTCTTCTTTATTAATGGTTTTTACAGGTATTTCTAATACTTGTCCTGAATCAGGACATATCGGTAAAAATGGGCAGTAAGTTTTCTGTCTCTCTTTACCTAATGTTGGTAAAATAATTTCCATTATTCGATCATAATTTTTCAAAATAACTTGTAGAGATGAATTAAAGAAACCTGATTTATAAAGAGATGTTGAGCTTTTAAATTGATATTCAAAATTAAAATTATCTAAAAAATTTTTTAACATTTCATTATTATGTTCACCAAAACTATCATATTTATTAAAAGGATCTGGCACCTTTGTTAGAGGTTTGTGTAAATTTTTTTCTAGCAATTCTTTTTTAGGAACATTTTCAGGAACTTTTCTTAAACCATCCATATCATCAGAAAAAGTAATAATTTCCGTTGGAAGATCTGTCAGTTGATTTAAAGCATTAACCATCATTGACGTTCTTGCAACTTCCCCAAAAGTCCCTATGTGAGGAAGTCCACTTGGACCATAACCTGTTTGAAGTGAAATTTTTCCTTTTTTTTCAATTGATATCTTTCTTTCACGAAGTAACTTTTTGGCTTCAACAAAAGGCCAAGCACTAGTTTTGTCTAAGTTTTCTTTTTTAACCATGAATAATTCAAATATAATCTCAAAATAACGATTTAACTAATTCTTATAGAGTTGAAATTTATTTACCATAAAATAATGTTTATTCAAAATGTCTAATTATAAAACTGTTTTTTTTACTTTAGGGATTCTTCAGATAATTCTTGGAATTTTTATGTTGATTCCAATAATTGTACAATTTTTTTACAATGAAATCGACGCATCTTTTTTTGCATCATCAATAATTACAATTATTTTTGGGACTTTATTTTTACTATCTAATTTAGATCATGATAAAAGATTAAACCTTCAACAAGCCTTTTTACTTACTGCGCTGTCTTGGTTTAGTGTTGCAATTTTTGGTTCACTACCTTTTATTTTTTCTAATATTGAATTTTCTATTACAAATGCTTTTTTTGAGAGCATGTCAGGAATTACCACGACTGGATCAACAATTATTTCAAATTTAGAGTCCATGCCTAGAAGTATCTTATTTTGGAGAGCTACACTACAATGGTTAGGTGGTATAGGTATAATTGTTATGGCAATCACACTTATGCCAATAATGAACGTTGGAGGTATGCAATTATTTAAAATTTCAAACAATGATTCTTCGGAAAAAATTCTTCCTAAATCAAAAGAAATTGCTCTTAGATTAATATTTATCTATTTAATTTTATCTTTGATGTGTGCGTCTTCTTATAAAATTTTAGGAATGAATGTTTTTGATAGTTTAACACATTCTATGACAACCATAGCAACTGGGGGTTTCTCTAATTACAACGAGTCAATTGGTTTTTTTAATAGTTTTTGGATAGAAATTTCTGCTATGATTTTTATAATTTTAGGTAGCTTACCTTTTATAGTATATATAAAATTTTTAAGTGGTGATAAAAAAATATTCTTTTCAGATATCCAAATTAAAACTTTCTTAAAGATTATATTTACTAGTATAATTATTTTATCAATATATTTAGCAATTAATAAATCAACTCAATTAGATTTAAGATCTATTTTTTTTAATGTAATTTCTATTTTAACTGGTACAGGGTATGTTAATGCTCAATTCGATAGCTGGGGAGGGTTTCCTTTAATGTTATTTTTAATCTTAATGTTTATAGGAGGATGTGCTGGATCTACAACATGTGGAATCAAAATATTTAGAGTACAAATTCTTTATTCCTTTGTTTCTAACCAATTAAAAAAAATTATCTATCCCCGAGGTGTATTTACCTTAAAATATAACAAAGAACCTGTCGATAATAAATTTATTGCCTCAGTTATTTCCTTTATTTACATGTACTTGGTCATTTTCTTTATTATTACTGCGCTACTATCATTAACTGGTTTGGACTTTATAACCTCAATATCTGGGGCAGCTACTTCTATTTCTAATGTTGGCCCTGGGCTTGGATCAACTATAGGTCCAAATGGTAATTTTTCATCATTACCTAATATTTCTAAATGGATATTATCTTTAGGTATGATTTTAGGTAGACTAGAATTATTTGCAATATTAGTATTATTTTTACCATCATTTTGGAAAAATTAAAAATGATAGAATTCAAAAAACAATCATTTTCTGAGATGTTTAAAATTTACTTTGATAAAAGGATGTTTAAAATTTTATTATTAGGTGCAATTTCTGGTTTCCCATGGGTTCTAATAGGTAGCAGTCTTAGTTTGTGGTTAAAAGAAGATGGATTAAGCAGATCTACAGTTGGTTGGGCAGGATTGATTTTTGGTGTTTATGCATTTAATTATTTGTGGGCTCCATTAGTAGATAGAATACAAATACCTTTTTTAACAAATAAAATTGGACATAGAAGAGGTTGGATTGTTTTAATGCAATTCATAATTTTATTATCATTAGCAATTTGGAGCATCATTAGTCCCTCAGAAAATTTAACTTTAGTTATTACTGTTGGTTTAATTATAGCAATTGCGTCAGCTACCCAAGATATAACAGTAGATGCATTAAGAATTGAACAGATTGGAGAAGAAGAAGGCAGATCAATGGCAGCGGGTGCAGCAATGGCTGTAGTAGGTTGGTGGACAGGGTATAAGTTGGGTGGAGTATTATCTTTATTCTCCGCAGATCTTTTGCAAAAAATGAATTTTGAAAATTATTGGCAATTAACTTTTTTAATCCTGGGTATTTTAATTATTTTAATGAATATAGGTTTAATGTTCATAAATGAGACTGAGAATTTTGAGAGATCCTATCAACAAAAAAAGAATGACAAATTAATTTCTGATAAATTTAAAAATAAAAATTTATTTACAAATTTTATTGCCTGGATTGGTGGAACTATAAGTGGCCCAATAACTAGTTTTTTTAGAAAAAATGGTTTTTCAATTGCTATTGGAATTTTGGGATTTATTTTTTTATTTAAGATCGGTGAAGCATTCCTTGGAAGAATGTCGATTATTTTTTATAAAGAAATAGGATTTAGCAAATCAGATATTGCTATCTATTCCAAAACTTTAGGATGGATTACAACTGTTATATTTACACTCTTAGGTGGGTTGTTTGTAATAAGGTCTGGAGTTTTAAAAGCTATGTTTTTAGCTGGAATTATTATGGCTAGTACTAATCTTTTATTTAGCGTTCTGGCTTGGAGTAATAAATCTGAATTGCTATTTGCAATAGCAGTAATTTTCGATGATATCGCTGCAGCTTTTGCAACAGTAGCATTTGTCGCTTTTATTTCTTTGTTAGTAGATAGATCCTATACAGCAACCCAATATGCTTTGCTTGCATCCATTGGTACGGCCGGAAGAACTACTTTAGCATCCTCTTCTGGAGCTTTAGTAGATTGGCTTAATGGTGATTGGGGAACATTCTTTGTGTTAACAGCATTAATGGTTATTCCATCACTTATCATATTATGGATAATGAAAGACAAACTTAAACTAAGTGAAAAATAACTTCTTTAATTTACCTGTTACAAATATTTATGAAAAACCTTACTCTAAGGTAGCAGTTAGTTCACAGATTTTATATGGAGAAAAGTTTAAAATTCTATCTAAAAAAAAGAAATGGTTAAAAATTAAAACAAGTTTTGATAATTATATTGGATTTATTAAGAAAAATAAATTTAACCATAATTTTAAACCTAAATTTAAAATCTTTAAATTAAAATCAAGAATTTTTAAAAAAAAAAATAATAAATTTTTAACAACAAATAATTTTCTTTACTTTGGTTCTGGAATTTCTTTAAAAAATCAAAATAAAAACTTTATTGAATTTGAAAATAACAAATGGATTAAAAAAAAAGATTTAAAAAATATAAATCATTATGAAAAAAACTTTATAAAAATTCTTAAACTATTTTTGAACTGTAAATATCTTTGGGGAGGCAAAACTTCTAAAGGTATTGACTGCTCTGCATTAATTCAAATTTATTTTTATTACAATAGAGTTTTCTTTCCACGAGATACTAAAGATCAAATAAAATTTTGTAAAAAAAAATTGAATAAAAATATGACTAAAGGTGACATTATTTTTTGGAAAGGACATGTAGGCATGTGCATAAATGATTTAAAATTTATTCATGCCTATGGACCTAAAAAGAAAGTAGTAATTATGAAAACTGATTATGCCATTAGACTGATTAAAAAAACAGCAAATTTAATTGTGAAAAAAGTTAGTAATATTAATAACTACTAGTCTCTTCCAAAATTAGGCTTATTAATATCTTGTTTTAGTTTAATAATTTTAGATCTAACTTTTTTAGTTTGAACTAGTTTTTTCAATATTGACTTGTTATTTTTTTTTGAAATATCTTTCTTAAAAGTATTTAAATTATTTATGAATAAATTGATTGCTTTAGATACATTTTCTTTATTAGCAAAAAAAATATCTCTCCACATTATTTCATTAGAAGCTGCTATTCTCGAAAAATCTCTTAATCCTCCTGCACTATATTTTAAAATATTATATTTTTGTTTTTTTTCAAAGTCCTGTGCAGACTTAACCAAATTATAAGCTATTAAATGAGGTAAATGACTCGTAATTGAAAAAATCTGGTCATGTTTTTTAGCACTCATGATAACAATTTTTGAGCCCATTTTCTTCCAAAAAGATCTCAAAAATAATATGTGCTTGTTGTTAAATTTTTTTTCTTTAATTAAAACACACCATTTGTTTTCAAAAAGACCTTCTTTGCCATTTTCAGGTCCACTGACCTCTGATCCAGCAATAGGATGGCTTGAAGTCCAAAATATATCTTTCTTTAATGTTTTTTTAATCATTTTTGTAGACATTAATTTTGAGGATCCAATATCAGTAATAATATGATTAGGTGTCAGATAATTGTTGATAAGTAAAATTATTTTTTTGTATTCACTCATAGGCGTACAAAAAATAATTAATTTTGATTGAACGACTGCTTCTTCAGGCTTCTTGACTATAATCCCAGGTAACTTCAAACTTTTTATTTTTTTTAAATTTTTTTTAGATTTTTCATAGATAAATATTTTTTTAGCTAATTTTTTCTTATGAATTCTTCTCAATAAAGAGGAGCCAAGTAGTCCACAACCAATTATACATATATTTTTCATATCTTTAAAATACTTTCTACTGCACGAATAAACTTTAAGCAATCAGTCTTAGAACCTATCGTTAGCCGCAACATGTTTCTAATTTTATAACCGTACTCTGTTGATCTCAAAATTATCCCTTTCATTTTAAGTTTTTCGTATAAAAATTTTGCTTTAAATTCACATTTAGTAAAATCTAATAATAAGAAATTCGCAGAAATTTCGTTTGTTTTAATATTATATTTTTCTAAAAATTTTTTTAATTTTGTTGCATATATAATGTTGTGTCTTACAGAACGATTAATAAATTTTGTGTCCTTGAGAGACTCAATTGCTGCAATTTGTGCTACTTCATTTATATTAAAAGGTGGCTTTATTAAATTTAAAGCCTTTATTATTTTTTTATCTCCATAGCCCCAACCAATTCTTAAAGATGCTAGACCGTAAATTTTAGAAAAAGTTCTCAAAATAAATACATTATTTTTATTTTTAAACAATTCTAAACCTGAAATATAATCTCGATTCTTCATGTATTCTGCATAAGCATCATCTACTACTAGTAATATATTTTTTCTTAATTTTTTTCTTAATTCAATAAGTTCATACTTGTTTAGATAAGTTCCAGTAGGATTATTTGGATTGGCCAAAAAAACAATTTTTGTTTTTTTTGAAACTTTTTTTAATATTTCAGGAACTGATATCTTATATTTTTTCTCTTTAGCAAATATAACTTTTGCCCCTACTATTCTAGCATAAATTCGATACATCAAAAAACTGTATTGAGGAACTATAACTTCACTCTTGTTATTTAAAAAAAGTTGACACAACATTTGAATAACTTCATCTGATCCTGCGCCACAAATAATTCTATCTTCATCAGACTTAAACTTTTTTGATATTTGAGAAATTAATTTCTTCGATTTTCCATCTGGATATTTTGAAAAACTGAAATCCTTATTTGATATAATTTTTTTAGCTCGAGGGCTTACACCCAAAGCAGATTCATTGGCTGAAAGCTTAATAACTTGTTTTAATGTTTTAATACTAGATTTTCCAGGTATATAAGGCTCTATATCAAATTTTTTAAATCTTAATAATGTTGTCATCTTTTTTTTATTTTTTAAGCTCTTTATAAATAAAATAACAATTTTTTATATAGTATTAGTAGAAATATTTTTTAAAATTGACATACTAAATAACTTCTAGTACAAAATTTATGCGCTGATTTAACTGAATTGCGAGCGCTTTAAAAAAACCGCTAAAAAAGTTTTTTTTTCTCTCAATTCACTTTCAGCTTTATTTATGAATATTAAAGAAAATATAAAAACAATTATTATTAAAAAGCCATTAAAACTGGACTGTGGTAAAATTATAAATAATTTTCCACTGGCATATGAAACTTATGGATCTTTAAATGCAAAAAAAAGTAATGCAATTTTAGTTTGCCACGCATTAACTGGAGATCAATTTGTTACAGGATTAAATCCTATTACCAAAAAAGATGGTTGGTGGTCTTATGCAGTTGGTCCAAATAAATCAATTGATACAAATAAATACTTTGTTATATGTGCAAATGTTATTGGCGGGTGCATGGGTTCCTTTGGTCCTTCCCATATCAATCCAGAAACAAAAAAAATATTTGGCACAGATTTTCCAGTAATTACAATAAATGATATAGTTAATGCCCAAGTAAATTTGTTAGATCATTTTGGAATTAAGCAACTTTTTTCTGTTGTAGGTGGTTCAATGGGGGGAATGCAAGTTTTACAGTTTGTGAGTAATTTTCCAGAAAAAACTAAAACTGCTGTGCCTATAGCCTGTACTTCTAGCCATTCAGCACAAAATATCGCATTCAATGAATTGGGAAGACAAGCGATTACAGCAGATCATAATTGGTCTGATGGTAAGTATACATCTAAAAATAATGTTCCAGAAAAAGGTTTGGCTGTTGCACGAATGGCTGCTCATATTACATATCTGTCTAAAAAAGGGCTTCAAGAAAAATTTGGAAGAAAATTGCAAGAAAGAGATGATCTTAAATTCGGTTTTGATGCTGACTTTCAAATAGAGAGTTATTTGAGATACCAAGGATCAGTATTTGTAGATAGATTTGATGCAAATAGTTATCTTTATATAACTAGAGCTATGGATTATTTTGACCTAGTTAAACAATTTAATGGTAATTTGTCTAATGCCTTTAAAAATACTAAGGCTAAGTTTTTTGTAATATCTTTTACATCTGATTGGCTTTACCCTACACAAGAAAATAAAGATATAGTTATTGCTTTAAATGCTATTGGAACAGATGTTGGTTTTGTTGAGATAGAGTCAGATAAAGGTCATGATTCTTTTCTATTAGATGTTCCAGATTTTTTAAAAACTTTAAAAAACTTTTTAGATAAATCATATATTGAATAACCTTTATGAAACCAGAGTATAAAATAATTATGAATATGATAAATGAAAAATCTAGAGTATTAGATGTTGGTTGTGACGATGGAATATTAATGGAGTTTCTAAAACAAAATAAAAATGTTGATATAAGAGGTATTGAAATTTCAAAAGAAAAAGTTCAAACTTGTATATCTAAAGGTTTAACTGTTATTGAAGGTAACGCAGAATTAGATTTAAAACAATTTCCAAATAAGTCTTTCGACTATGTTGTGCTTGGACAAACTTTACAAGCTTTTGTAAATCCAGAGATAGTTATCAAGGAACTTTTAAGAGTAGGGGAAAAGGCAATAGTTACTATTCCCAACTTTGGACATTGGAAAGTAAGACTAAACTTGTTGATCAAGGGTACAATGCCTGTAACTAAAACATTGCCTAATAAGTGGTATAATACACCAAATATTCACATGTGTACTATTAAAGATTTTTTCAAATTTTCTGAAACATTCAATTTTAAAATTTTTAAATCTTTAGCTCTTATTAATAGAAAAGTATCAAATATAAATTACTCTAATTTATTTATTAAAAATTTATTTTCTGAATTAGGAATATTCTTAATTGAAAAATCAGATGAAAATTAAGATAATCAAATGCCTACAAGATAATTACAGTTACTTCATTATTGATGAAAAAAATCAAAATGCCTGTGTTATAGACCCTGGTGAACCAGGTCCGATAATAAATTTTATTGAAAACAATAATATTAAATTAAAATATATTCTTAATACTCATCACCATTATGATCATGTAGGTGGAAATGAAGAATTAAAAAAAAAATATGGGTCTAAAGTTGTTGGTTTTATAGAAGACAAGTATCGTATCCCAGAAATTGATTTATTTGTAGAAGATAATCAAATTTGGAAAAAAGATAAATTCGAAGCAAAAATCTATCATATCCCCGGTCATACAAAAGGTCATATTGCTTTCCATTTTTTTAAAGAGAAAAAAATTTTTACTGGTGACACATTATTTTCTCTAGGGTGCGGGAGAATATTTGAGGGAACATATGAACAAATGTTTAATTCATTAAAGAAAATTAAAGAACTTCCAAAAGAAACTGAAGTTTATTGTGGACATGAATATACTCTTGCAAATTCTTTTTTCTGTTTAGCAAATGATGCTAAAAATTTAAAACTCAAGAAAAAAGTTGTGGAAATTAAAGAAAAAATAAAAAATAATCTTCCTACAGTTCCAACTAGTTTAGGCGATGAACTAGACTGCAATATTTTTCTTAGAGCAAAAGATGTCGAAAGCTTTTCAAAATTGCGTGATTTAAAGGATAATTTTTAGCTTATAGAGCTTGACTATAAAGATGCTCTGACTATATTGCGTTAATTAAAATTATCGAATTATGTCATACGCAATAATACAAACTGGTGGAAAACAGTATAAAGTTAAATCTGGTGAAATCTTAAAAATAGAAAAATTGCCAAATACTAAAACTGATACAAAAATAGAATTCAATGAGATACTAGCATATGGTGATAATAAAATTATTGAATTAGGTTTGCCAACTATTCAGGGAGCAAAAGTTGAGGCAAATTTAATAAAAAATAGTAAAAATAGAACAGTCTTAATTTTTAAGAAGAGAAGAAGACATAACTCAAGAAGAAAAAATGGACATAGACAAGAATATTCGATGATAAGAATTAATAAAATTTTTTCGAAAGACGGTAAAATTCTATCTGAGGCTGAAACAATTTCTAGACCTTTAAAAAAAGACATTAAAAAAAAAGAGGTAGAAAAGAAAGTAGTAAATAAATAATTAGGTAAAATTTATGGCAACAAAAAAAGCAGGTGGATCATCTAGAAATGGAAGAGATAGTGCTGGTAGAAGACTTGGTGTCAAAAAATACGGTGGAGAGACCGTTATTCCAGGTAATATAATAGTTAGACAAAGAGGAACTAAGATATTTCCAGGTGAAAATGTTGGAATGGGTAAAGATCATTCAATTTTTTCTGTGGTAAAAGGTAAGGTGGTTTTTAAAAAAACCAAATCAGATAGAACTTTTGTTTCAGTAAAACCCAATTAATAGTACAACTTAAAACAAGTGTTGTATTATGAAATTCTTAGATCAAGTAAAAATTTATGTGAAAGCTGGAAACGGTGGAGACGGTTCTCCTAGTTTTAGAAGAGAAAAATTTATCGAGTTTGGAGGCCCTGATGGAGGAGACGGGGGAAATGGTGGTTCAGTTATTTTACGTTCAGAGCCAAATCTAAATACTTTAATTGACTATAGGTATCAACAACACCACAAGGCAAGAAGAGGAGACAATGGAGCAGGTCAAAACCGTACTGGAAAAAGTGGAGCTGATTTAATCCTTAAAGTGCCTTTAGGCACTCAGGTTTTTGAAGAAGATAACAAAACATTAATTTATGATTTCACAAAAATTGATGAGCAGTTTATAGCAGCTGCTGGAGGCAAAGGTGGACTAGGTAACACTAGATTTAAAAGTTCTACAAACAGAGCCCCAAAAAAATATACTAAAGGAAATATTGGAGAAGAATTTACTATTTGGCTTCAATTAAAAACAATTGCTGATATTGGTATCATTGGATTACCTAATGCAGGAAAATCAAGTTTGCTAGCTTCAATAACAAATGCCAATCCAAAAATTGCAAATTATCAATTTACAACATTAAACCCTAATCTTGGTGTTGCAAGTTATGACAATAAAGAAATCACTATCGCAGATATTCCTGGACTAATAGAGGGGGCCCATAAAGGTACAGGTCTCGGAATACAATTTCTTAAACATGTTGAAAGATGTAAGTCACTTTTACATTTAATTGATATAACTAATGGTGATCTTAAAAAAAGTTATAAACAAGTTAAAAATGAGTTAAAAAAATATAGCTCTAAACTGAACAAAAAAAATGAATTAATAGTATTAAACAAAATTGATTTAATTGATGAAAAAGACGTGAAAAGGATTATTAAAGATTTTTCAGAACACACAAAAGCTGAGGTTCTCTCTCTAACAACGTTGAGAAAGAGTTCTGTTTCAAAAATTAAGGCTAAATTATTATCTTATGTCTCTTAAAAACTCAAAAATTATAGTAATCAAAATTGGTTCATCTTTATTAGTAGATCAAAATAAAAAAATTAGAATAGAATGGTTATCTAGTTTTGCAAAAGATATTAAAAAATTAAAATTTAATAATAAAAAAATTATAATTGTTAGCTCTGGAGCTATTGCTCTCGGGTGTAAAAAAATGAATTATAGAAAATCTAGTCTTAAACTTGATAAAAGTCAGGCAATTGCATCTATAGGCCAAATTGAATTGATGAATTTATTTTCACAAACATTTTCTAAATATAAACTTAATATTTCTCAGATTTTACTTACTTTAGAAGATACAGAAGAAAGAAGAAGGTCTATAAACGCTAAGAGAACATTTGAAAATTTATTTAAGCTCAATTATATACCGATTGTGAATGAAAACGATACAATCGCTACTTCAGAAATTAAATACGGAGATAATGATAGACTTGCTTCAAGAGTAGCACAAATAACAAATGCAGATACCTTAATTTTATTATCTGATGTTGATGGACTTTTCACTAAGAATCCGAAAATACATAAAAAAGCCAAATTAATTAAAAAAGTGGAAAATTTAAATCAAGATATTCAGAATGTTGATATAAAAGGTATGACAGAATTTGGTAGCGGTGGGATGAACACTAAAATTGAAGCAGCTAAAATTTGTAATTTAGCAGGATGCAATATGATAATTGCTAATGGATTACATCTAAATCCAATTAATCAAATAGAAAAAAAAAATAATTGTACTTGGTTCATTTCAAAAATATCAAAACTACATGCAAGAAAAAAATGGATAATTAGTTCTATTTCTCCTAAAGGAGAACTTATAATTGACGATGGAGCTAAGAAAGCTCTAATTAACGGTAAAAGCTTATTGGCAGCTGGAATTAAGAAGGTTTCAGGAAAATTTAATAAAGGTGATCATATCATAATCTTGGACAATAAACGTAAGGAATTTGCTAGAGGTCTTAGTTCCTTCTCTTCTGAAGAAATTAAAAAAATTATGGGTTATCATTCTAATGAAATACAAAAAATATTAGGTTATGTTTCAAAATCTGAAGTAGTCCATAAAGATGATATGGTAGAAATTTAATGAAAAAGATATTAACAAATATTGGTAAAAATTCCCAAAAAGCCTCCTGTTTACGAATAAGTACGAAAAAAAAAAATAAAGTTTTAAAGGATTACTTAAAATTTATTGAAAATAATAGAAATCTTATTTTAACTGAAAACAAAAAAGATGTGCTTCGTGCCAATAAAAAAAGATTAGAAGATAACCTAATAAAAAGGCTTATGTTAAATAATAAAAAAATTACAGACATAACTTATTCAATAAAAAAAATAATTAAATTAAAAGACCCAACAAATATTGTTTTAGAAAAGTGGAAACAATCTAATGGTTTAAATATATCAAAGGTGTCAATACCAATAGGAGTTATTGGTATAATCTATGAAAGTCGACCAAATGTAACATCAGATGTTGCATCATTATGTTTTAAATCTGGAAACAGTGTAATATTAAAAGGTGGTTCAGAAGCCTTTTACTCAAATCGAATATTATCTATTTTATTTAGAAAATCTTTAAAAAAAAATATGATTGATGAAAATTTTGTTCAATTTATTAAAATAAAAAATAGAGGTCTAGTTGATTTTTTATTAACTAAAATGAACAAGTTTATAGATGTAATTATCCCAAGAGGTGGCAAAAGCTTAGTCAAAAAAGTACAAAATTTATCTAACATACCTACTATTGGACACCTTGAAGGGATTTGTCATTCTTATGTTGATAAAGATGCTAATCCTAAAATTGCACAAAATGTTGTAATCAATGCTAAAATGAGAAACACTTCGATTTGTGGAGCAACTGAAACAATTTTGCTTCACGAAAAAATTATTAAAAAAATTGGGAATCCAATTTTAAAAAGTTTAGAGAACAATGGGTGTAAAATTATTGGTGATGATAAAATAAAAAAATTTTATAAAGGAAAAGTTCATAAAGCTACAATTAAAGATTGGTCTAAAGAATATTTATCAGCAACAGTATCGGTAAAGTGTGTTAAAAATTTGAATGAAGCAATCTCACATATCAATAAGTTTGGAACAATGCATACAGATTCTATAATTACCCAAAATAAGAAATCAGCAAATAAATTTTTAAAAGAAGTTAAAAGCTCTATCGCTATGCAAAATACATCAACCCAGTTTGCAGATGGAGGTGAATTTGGATTTGGAGGTGAGGTAGGAATATCAACAAATACTCTTCCTCCAAGAGGACCAGTAGGTTTAAATCAATTAGTATCTTATAAATATATAGTTTCTAGCAAAGGAAAAGTGAGAAAATAATTTGGTATCTAAAAAGAATAAAATTGGAGTTTTGGGAGGTTCTTTCGATCCAGCTCATAAGGGACATCTGGCAATATCTAAAGAAGCATTTAAAAGATTTAAATTAAAAAAAGTAATATGGGCAATAACAATGAAAAATCCTTTTAAAAAAAAAAGTAACATAACTCTTTTAGAAAAAATTAAAGCTTGTAAAAAGATTATAGGATCTAACAATTTTATAACAGTAAAATTTTATGAAAAAATAATTAAATCAAACAAAACAATTAAATTAATTAACTACATTTCAAAAAACAAAAAAAATGAAATTTATTTCATAATGGGAGCTGATAATTTAATCAATTTTCATAAATGGTATAAATGGAAATCAATTTCGCGAAAATGTAATATCGTAGTCTATGATCGCTACGGATATAAAAGAAAATCTTTAGATTCAACCTCATTTAAAAGACTAAATTGTGAAAATTTAAAATTTATCGAATTTGATAAGGTCAATATTTCATCTTCTCAATTAAGAAAAATTTGATAGTCTTTGACTAATTAATGGATAAAATTTCAGACTTAAAAGAGGTTGTAATCAAGACCTTAGATACAAATAAAGCCTTGGACATAATTAGTATTGATCTTAAAGATAAAAGCTCTATGGCTGATTATATGATTATTGCTAGTGGTACTTCCTCAAGACATATTCAGTCACTATCAGAACAAGTCCTTGAAAAATTAAAAGATTATGGTGTGTCTAATTCTAAAATTGAAGGAAAAGACAGTAATGAATGGAAACTAGTAGATGGTATTGATCTTATAGTTCATATTTTTCATCCTGATAAAAGAAAATTTTATGAGTTAGAGAAAATATGGTCTGAAATGATACCAAAAGAGAAAGTAATGATATGAAAAATCTCTTTTTAATTTTATTTTCAATTATTTTATTAAACTTTTTTACTTTAAATAAAGCTTACACAATAGAAAATAATATTTACGATAAGATAGATCTTTTTGGAGAAGTGTTGGAAAAAATAAATAACGAGTATGTAGATGAAATAAATCAATCAGAAAGTATGGACTCAGCTATAAATGGCCTACTTCAATCGCTAGATCCTTACTCGGCTTACATGTCCCCAGAAATATATGAAGAAATGCAGACAGAAACCAGTGGTGAATTTGGTGGCTTAGGAATCGAAGTCAGTATGGAGTCTGGTGTGGTCAAAGTTATATCTCCAATTGACGACACTCCTGCATCTAGAGCAGGGATTAAAGCAGGGGATTACATTGTAAAAATAAATAATATTCAAGTTCAAGGTAAAACTTTAAGTGAAGCTGTAGAACTAATGAGGGGACCAGTTGGTTCTGGTATAGAATTAATTGTAAGGAGAATAGGACAAAAAAAAGCAATTACATTCAACATTGTCAGAGAAGTAATTCAAATAAGATCTGTTAAAACCGACCTTATAGAAAAAAATATTGGATATATAAGATTAACCTCTTTTAATGAGAATAGTGGAAAACAAATAAAAGAAAAAATTAGAGAGTTTGAAAATAATAAAAATATAAATGCTTACATCTTAGACCTTAGAAATAATCCGGGTGGGTTGTTATCTCAAGCAATCAGAGTCTCTGATTTTTTTTTAAATGAAGGGGAAATAGTTTCCACTAAAAGTAGAAAATCTTCAGAAAATAGAAAATGGTTTGCTAAAAAAGGAGACTTAATAGATGGAAAAACATTAATAGTATTAATTAATTATGGATCAGCATCTGCCTCTGAAATCGTAGCTGGTGCCTTAAAAGATCACAAAAGAGCAATCATTTTAGGTGAAAATAGCTATGGAAAAGGATCAGTCCAATCAATTATTCCTTTAAAAAATAAAGGAGCGATAAGACTTACTGTAGCTAAATATTATTTACCCTCTGGAGAGTCAATTTCAGAAGTGGGGGTAAAACCAGATATAGAAGTTAATGAAGAAACTGATGAATTTAGAATTAAGACTGAAACTGATAATCAATTATTTTACGCCATAAAACTTCTAAACGGATAAATGGAAAAAAAATATAAAAATTTACCCCTTAGGTGTGGGGTTGGAATAATAGTTTTAAATAAAGATAATAAAGTTTTTGTTGCTAGAAGAATTGATAATCCAAAAAATTTTTGGCAAATGCCTCAGGGAGGTGTCGACAAAGGAGAAGATTTTTTATCTGCTGCTTATAGAGAACTAGAAGAAGAAACTAGTATAAAAAATGTTAAGCTCATAAAAGAAATTGATGGTTTGACTACTTATGAATTACCTAAGCATCTATTGGGTATTATATGGAGAGGTAAGTTTAGAGGTCAAAAACAGAAATGGTTTATAATGAGATATTTAGGAAGTGATAAAGAAATAAATATTCAAACAAAAAAACCTGAGTTTTTAGAATGGAAATGGGTTGATATAGCTACAATCACTGAAATAGTAGTAGATTTTAAGCTTCATGTTTATAAAGAGCTTAAGGAAAAGATAATTAAAATGATTAATTAAGAGACTTCAAAACATCAACTTTTTGATCTGCTAGATATTTCGATTGATCAGTGATTTCAGATTTATTTGACTCTTTCTCGGCATTGATAAGTAAATCCTGCAGCTTGCTTTTTTCTAACTCTTTCAAATTTAAAATAGAGCTAGTTAGTAATGATAAATTATTGTCTTTAAATTCGACGATACCATCTTCCACATAAAATTTATCCTCACCAGATTTAGAGTTAATTGTAATTATTCCAGGCTTTAGAAATGAAATTATAGAAATATGATCTTTGAGTATTCCCATTTCTCCTTCAAATGCAGGGACTATAATTTCTGTCACGTCCTCTTTTAATAAGAAAGATTTTTCAGGATTGATAATTTCTATCTTAAATTCTTCACTCATTATGCTGCTGCTTCTTTAGATATTTTTTCAGCCTTCTCTATAGCTTCCTCAATTGTTCCTACCATATAAAACGCAGCCTCAGGAAGATGATCGTATTCACCCTTACAAATTGCATCAAATCCTTTAATTGTCGATTCTAAGTCTACCAATTTTCCAGGGGAACCAGTAAATACCTCTGCTACAAAAAAAGGTTGAGATAAAAATCTTTGAATTTTTCTCGCTCTAGCTACAACTAGTTTATCTTCTTCAGATAATTCATCCATACCTAAAATGGCTATGATATCTTGTAAAGACTTATAAGTTTGTAGAATTTTTTGAACTTCTCTTGCTACCCTATAATGTTCATCTCCTACAATTCTCGGGTCTAAAATTCTTGATGTAGAGTCCAGTGGGTCAACTGCAGGATAAATACCAATTTCTGCAATCTGTCTTGAAAGAACTGTAGTTGCATCCAAATGAGCGAATGAGGTTGCGGGTGCAGGGTCAGTTAAGTCATCTGCAGGTACATAAATAGCCTGGACTGACGTAATTGATCCTTTATTGGTTGTAGTAATTCTTTCTTGCAAGTTACCCATATCAGTTGCAAGTGTAGGCTGATAACCAACAGCAGATGGTATTCTTCCTAATAATGCTGATACCTCAGAGCCTGCTTGTGTAAATCTGAAAATATTATCTACGAAAAAAAGAACATCTTGGCCTTCTTTATCTCTAAAATACTCTGCTACAGTTAATCCTGTAAGAGCGACTCTAGCTCTAGCGCCTGGAGGCTCATTCATCTGTCCATAAACTAGTGCAGCCTTAGATCCGGCTCCATCTTTTTTTATTACACCTGAGTCTATCATCTCATGGTATAAATCATTTCCTTCTCGTGTTCTTTCTCCAACACCCGCAAAAACTGAAAATCCTCCATGTGCTTTTGCAACGTTATTAATTAATTCCATTATTAAAACTGTTTTTCCAACTCCAGCTCCACCAAATAGACCAATTTTTCCACCTTTGGCATATGGAGCTAACAAATCAATTACTTTAATACCTGTAACCAAGATTTCTGTCTCTGTAGATTGTTCATTAAATTCTGGTGCTGCTCTGTGAATAGGCCAACTCTCTTTAGTTTTTACTTCGCCTCTTTCATCAATAGGCTCTCCAATTACATTGATAATTCTTCCTAATGTTTCAGGACCAACTGGAACTTGAATGGGTGCATTAGTATTTATTACTTCATCACCTCTTTTTAGTCCCTCGGTAGCATCCATTGCAATTGTTCTAACAGTTGATTCCCCTAAATGCTGGGCAACTTCTAAAACCAGTCTATTGTCACCGTTTTTACATTCTAAGGCTGTTAAAATTTCTGGTTGATCTCCCTCAAACTTTACGTCTACTACTGCTCCAATAACTTGTGTAATCGTTCCTTTGCTCATAATTATAAACTTTCTGCTCCTGATATAATTTCTATTAGTTCTTTAGTAATTGCTGCCTGACGACTTCTATTATATTCAATAGTAAGCTTATCAACCATTTCACCTGCGTTCCGGGTTGCATTATCCATTGCACTCATTCTCGAACCCTGTTCACTAGCTGAATTTTCTAACATTGCCTTAAATATTTGTGTTGAAATATTTTTTGGCAATAAATTATTTAAAATTTCATCTTCATCTGGTTCAAACTCATAACTATCCTCAGATTTATCTTCCTCTAAATTTTCAACATTCAAAGGAATTATTTGTTGTGCTTGAGGAATTTGCGTAATTACATTTTTAAATTGGTTATAAAAAATAGTACAAACATCAAATTCTTCAGCACCAAATTTTTCAATTACCATTTTGCCCACTTTATCAGCATCAAAGTAATTTGCGTTTTTTGATTCTTTAAATGAAATATTTGCAATTATCTTATCACCATAAACTCTTTTAAGTTGATCGTTTCCTTTTGAACCTACAGTAATAATCTTTAATTCTTTTCCGTCTTCTGCAAGTTTTGCAAAATAGCTCTTAGCTTTTTTAATTATATTTGAATTAAACCCGCCACATAAACCTCTATCAGAAGTCATCACAACACAAAGATGCACTTTATCATTACCTGATCCAGATAATAATTTTGGAGCATTTTCTTTATCCGAAATACCACTTGAAAGATTTAGAATTATATTATTCATTTTTTCTGAATAAGGTCTTCCCTTCTCAGCACTTTCTTGAGCTCTTCTAAGTTTTGCTGCTGCTACCATCTTCATAGCTTTTGTAATTTTCTGTGTAGACTTTACACTTGCTATTCTTTTTTTAAGGTCGTCTAAACTTGCCATAATAAATTAAGATTTAAAGTTTTCCTTTAATTGAGTAATTACTTCGATTAGTAATTTTTCTTTATCATCTTCAAGTTTACCTGAGCTTTGAATTGAATCAATTATTTCAGGCTTATCAGACTTACATTTTTCAATGATTTTATTTTCAAACTCAGCAATATCTTTTAAATCAATATCATCCAAATATCCTTTTACTCCGCAGAATACAGAAATTACTTGTTCAGCTACTGTCATTGGAGAATATTGTTTTTGCTTAAGAAGTTCAGTTAATTTTGATCCTCTATTTAAAAGTTGCTGTGTTGATGCATCTAAATCAGAACCAAATTGAGCAAAAGCAGCCATCTCTCTGTACTGTGCTAATTCTAATTTCATTGATCCAGAAACCTTTTTCATTGCTTTTGTTTGCGCTGAAGAACCAACCCTAGAAACAGATAAACCTACGTTAATAGCAGGTCTAATCCCTTGGTTAAAAAGTTCAGTTTCTAAGAAAATTTGACCATCTGTAATTGAAATTACGTTAGTTGGAATAAACGCTGATACGTCACCACCTTGTGTTTCAATAATTGGAAGTGCTGTTAAAGAACCTCCGCCATGTTCATCGCTTAATTTCGCAGCTCTTTCTAACAATCTACTGTGTAGATAGAATACATCGCCAGGGTAAGCTTCACGTCCTGGAGGTCTTCTTAAAAGTAGAGACATCTGTCTATAAGCTACGGCCTGCTTAGATAAATCATCATAAATAATTAATCCATGCATTCCGTTATCTCTAAAATATTCACCCATTGTACACCCTGTATAAGGTGCTAAAAACTGAAGGGGCGCAGAGTCAGACGCTGTTGCTGCAACGATTGTTGTGTACTCCATCGCTCCAGCTTCTTCTAAAGTTTTCTGAATTTGTCTTACAGTTGATCTTTTTTGACCAATCGCAACATAAATACAATAAAGCTTTTGTTTCTCATCACCAGACTCATTAATTTTCTTTTGGTTAATAATGGCATCGATTGCAACTGCAGTTTTACCTGTTTGTCTGTCACCAATAATTAACTCACGTTGTCCTCTTCCAACTGGAACTAGACTATCAATAGATTTTAAACCTGTTTGCATAGGTTCACTAACTGACTGTCTTGGAATAATTCCTGGAGCTTTAACTTCAACTCTGCTTTTTTTAACACTTTTGTCTAAAGGTCCTTTACCATCAATTGGATTTCCTAATCCATCAACAACTCTACCTAACAATTCTTTTCCAACTGGAGTATCAACAATATTTCCAGTTCTTTTAACTGTGTCACCTTCTTTAATATTTCTATCATCTCCAAAAATTACAACACCAACATTTTCGCTTTCTAAGTTTAGAGCCATACCTTTAGAACCATCAGCAAACTCTACCATTTCTCCAGCCTGAACATTATCAAGACCATAAATTCTAGCGATACCATCTCCTACTGATAATACTTGCCCAACTTCGGTTACTTCTGCTTTATCACCAAAATTTTTAATTTGTTCTTTTAGTATCTTTGTTACTTCTGAAGGATTTATTTCCATTTATGCCTCTATCATTCTGTTTTCGATTTGTTGTAATTTATTTTTAATTGAAGTGTCCACCATAGTACTTCCGACTTGCACTATTAAGCCTCCTATTAAACTTTCGTCATGTTTGTAGTTTAATTTTATTTTTGAACTAAAGTTTTTAGTAAGCTCATCTGTGATTTTAGAAATCTCATCACTAGATAGTTCTTTTGCAGACTTTAATTCAGCTTTTAATTCTCCTCTTTTTTTAGAACATGTTTCAATAAAACTTTTTAAAATTTGTTCTACATAGAAAAAACGTCTTTTTGTAACTAAAAAACTTAAAAAATTTTTTAATAAACTCTCAAATTTATTATTATCAGAAATACCATCAATAACTTTTAAGAGATCATCTTGGTTGCTTGTTGGATCCTTAATTAAATTTGAAAAATCTTTACTAGAAGAAATCAAATTTAAGATAGAAGAGGATTGATCTTCTACTTGTGAAAGAACATTATTTTCACTTGCAAGCTCATACAAAGCTAAAGAATATCTTTCAGCCGAAGTTATTGAAAATCCCTTATTTTTACTCAACTTAGTGCCTCTGTTATGTTGAAGATTATTTTAAAATCACGCTCTAATTAGCATATGACCATTATGTCTTCAAGTAGCACATTCGATTAATAGTCCTTTTTTTAAAGGTTAATTGAAGTTTATTGGATCAACATCAACTGAAAGTTTTATTCCTGATGAAAATTTGTAATTTGGGATAATTTCAGCGATTGAATTCTGTAATTTGAGAGATTTTGAGCCCCTAATTAACATTCTTATTCTAAATTTTCTTTTTAATCTAAAAATTGGTGCAGTAACTGGCCCTAAAACTTTTCCATTGATTTTTTTTTCAATATAATTTTTAAAATAAAAAGCTTCTTTTTCTAATTTTGCTTCATTGTCACCTGTTAAGATTAAAGAGATAAATCTTTGAAATGGTGGAAGCTTGTTTTGTCTTCTAATATCTAATTCTCTATCAAGAAAAATATCGGGATTACTATTTGTTAAATCAGAAATCATTTTGGTATTAGTATTATAAGTTTGGAAATACACAGTTGCAGGTTTACCTGTTCTTCCAGCTCGTCCAGAAAGTTGGTGGTATAACTGTAAATTTTTTTCAGCACCTCTTAAGTCATGTCCTTGTAAAGAAAGATCAATATCAACTACCACAATACAGTTGAGACTTGGAAAATGAAAACCTTTTGAAATTAACTGAGTTCCAACTAAAATTTGAACTTCATTATTGATTATTTTTTCTAATTTATCACTAGAACTTTTTTTATTCATGGTATCACTTGAAAAAATTTCAATTTTATTAGATGGAAAGTTTTTTTTAACTTCTTCAGATATTCTTTCAACTCCAGGACCGCTAAAAATAAATTCACAATCCCCATCTTTTATGCAAGTTCTTTTTAAAGATGATTTAAAACCACAATAATGGCACAATAAATTATTTTTATTTTTATGATAAACTAAATTAATTGAGCAATTAGGACACGAGTAACTGTTAAAACATTTGTTACAAAGTACATGTGGAGAAAACCCACGTCTATTTAAAAAAAAAAGTACCTGATCATTTTTATCGAGATGAAAGTTTACTTTTTCAATTATTTTTTTAGAGAGCCAAGATTGTTTTTCCAATTTTGTTTGATTAAGATTAATTATTTCATAATTTGGCAATGATGCGTTTTGGTAACGTTTTTCTAATTTAGAAATACTATATTTACCTTTTTTAATGTTTTCATAAGTTTCAATTGATGGAACTGCTGTAATTAAATTTATAGGGATATTTTCAAATGATGCTCTTGAAATAGCCATGTCTCTTGCATTATAGGTAACGCCCTCATCTTGTTTGTAAGATTGATCATGCTCTTCATCAACAATAATTAAGCCTAGTTTTTTAAATGGTAAAAATAATGATGATCTAGCACCAATGACAACTTTAATTTCCCCATTGGCAATTCCACTCCAAATGATTTCCTTTTTTTTGTTTGTAATGCCAGAGTGCCAAACTGCTGGGGTAAAACCAAAAAATTCTATAAATTTTTTTTCAAATTGACCTGTTAAGCCGATCTCTGGTAATAAGATTAAGCCCTGAAAACCCTTATTTATTATGTCTTTAAGGGCTTCAAAATATACCATGGTTTTTCCTGAACCCGTTGTTCCTTGAAGTACATGAACCCTAAATTTTTGATTAGAAACATTCATCTTTTTAAGTGATTTTTTTTGTTCTTCAGAGAGCTTTATTGAAATTTTTTTGACATTTTTGTCAAAAATTTTGTAAGCATCTTTTTCAAATCTTTCTACAGCATTACTGCTTAATAAAACTAATTTTAAAGACATTCCTTTTGGAATTATATTGTATTCAGAAAACCAATTAAGAAATTTGATAGTTGTTTTTTTTAATGGAGATACATTTAATTTTTTTAAAACTCTTCTTATTTTAAAATTTCTACTATTCTTTTTTTCAAATTCATTCCAAACTACTCCTGTAATTTTAGATTTACCAAATGGTACCACAACATAATCACCAACCTTTAAATTAATATTGCTCTCATAAGTGAAGGGATGATTAAAAATATTTGGTAAAAGAATCGGTACTTTCATATCTTAATAATATGAAAATTTACTAAGAGTGTATTGCTCTTTTATCTACTGATAATGCTGCTTCTTTAACAGCTTCTGAAAATGTTGGGTGAGCATGGCAAGTTCTCGCAATATCCTCAGAGCTCGCACCAAATTCCATTGCAATACCTATTTCTGCAATAAGTTCTCCAGCGTGAGGACCTATTATGTGTGCACCTAAAACTTTATCTGTAGTTTCGTCAGCCAAAATTTTAACGAAACCCTCTGCATCATCTATTGCTTTTGCTCTTGAGTTTGCCATGAACGAAAACTTTCCGACTTTGTATTTTGTATTTAGTTTTATTAATTGTTCTTCTGTTTTGCCAATCGTTGCAACTTCTGGAGTTGTGTAAATTACTCCAGGAATTGTGTCATAATTAACATGCCCTGATTGACCTGCAATATTTTCGGCAACTGCAATTCCTTCATCCTCTGCTTTATGAGCAAGCATTGGTCCGCTTATAACGTCACCAATCGCATAGATATTATCAATATTAGTTTTAAACATGTTGTTTGTTTTAACTCTTTTTCTTTCGTCTAATTCAATTCCAACATTTTCTAAATTTAAACCTTTTGTGTTTGCTTTTCTTCCAACAGCAATAAGCACAACATCACATTCAAAATTATTTTTATTTCCATTTTTATCGACCGTTGAAACAATTGCTCCAGTTTTATTATTTTGGATAACTTCAACTTTATTTTGCATATTAAATTTAATACCTTGTTTTTTCAAAATCTTCATAAATTCTGAAGAAATTTCTTTATCCATACCAGGAGTGATATGGTCCAAAAATTCTACCACTTGAACTTCAGATCCTAATCTTGACCAAACAGAACCCATTTCTAATCCAATATACCCACCACCAACAACAACCATTTTTTTTGGAACTTTATCTAATTTTAATGCCCCTGTGGAAGAAACAATAACTTTCTCATCAATTTTTATTCCTGGCAATGACATTGGTATAGAACCAGTTGCTATCACTATTTTTTCAGATTCAATAATGGTCTCTTTATTTTGCTCGTCTTTAATTATAATCTTATTTTGAGATATGAAGCTTCCAATTCCTTTATAATAAGTTACTTTATTTTTTTTCAGTAAAAATTCTACTCCTTTAGTGAGTATAGTCACAGCTTTATCTTTACTCTTCATCATTTTTCCAAGATTTAACTTTACTTCTCCAACTTCAATTCCTTTGCTAGATAAGTTTTGAACTTTATGAAATTCTTCTGATAGATTTAATAAGCTTTTAGAGGGAATACATCCTATATTTAAACAAGTTCCACCTAGCGAACCTCTAGATTCTATACATGCAGTTTTTATGCCAAGTTGTGATAATCTAATTGCACAAACATAGCCACCTGGACCTCCACCTATAACTACTGCTTGAAATTTATCTGACATTTAAATATTTAAAAATAACCTTCTTGGATCCTCTAAATTTTCTTTTACCATCTTTAAAAATGAAACTGACTCCTTGCCATCAATTATTCTATGATCATAAGATAATGCTAAATACATTATTGGTCTTACTTTGATTTCATTATTAATAACAATGGGTCGATCTACAATATTATGCATTCCCAATACACCTGATTGGGGTAAGTTTAATATTGGGGTCGAAAGCATTGAGCCATAAATCCCCCCATTGCTTATAGTAAATGTTCCCCCTTGAAGATCCTCAATAGTAAGCTTCCCATCTCTTGCTTTTTCAGAAATTTTTTTGATATTTTTTTCTATATCAGCGAATGATAATTCATCAGCATTTTTCAAAACAGGAACAACTAAACCTTTATCTGTTCCTACTGCAAAACTTATATTATAGTAATTTTTATAAATTATTTCTTCCCCTTCTATTTCTGCATTCACTGCAGGGAAAGACTTTAGCGCTACAATACATGCTTTAACGAAAAATGACATAAATCCAAGTTTTATTCCATAACGACTTTGAAAATCATCTTGATTTTCTTTTCTCATCTGCATTACATTAAACATATCTACCTCATTAAATGTGGTTAGTAATGCAGCATTCTCTTGGGCTTGTTTAAGTCTCTTAGCAATGGTCTGCCTTAACCTTGTCATTTTAATTCTTTCTTCTTGACCAAATTTAATTTTTCTTTCTGATGGTTGAGGCTTAACTCCCATTGAATTTATTAAATCACCTTTTAAAATTCTTCCGTCTTTTCCTGAACCTTTCACTAAATTAATATCTATTCTATTTTCGGTAACTATTTTTCTTACTGAAGGAGATAAAGTTTTATTTTCTGATTTCTCTCGTATTTTTTCTTCTTCTTTTATTTCTTCAGTTAATACTAAAGGAGTTTCATCAATCTTGGTTAGCTCAGGAATCTCCTCTAAAACTATACTTTCTTTAGAGTCTTCAATACTAATTTTTTTGTTTTTTATTGCTTTAGATGGGTCTATTTTTTTTATTTCGTTATTTTCTGTATTAAGTCCATTTTCTGTAACAGATCCTAATAAAGCTCCAACCTCAACTATAGATCCATCTTTAGAATTAATTTCTACAAGAGTACCACTAATAGGAGATGGGACTTCTAAATTAACTTTATCCGTTTCCAATTCTACAATTGGTTCATCTGCCTCTACACTATCTCCCTCTTTTTTAAGCCATTTCGATACTGTTGCCTCAGTGATACTTTCACCAAGAATTGGAACAACTATTTTTTCTGTCATTATAAATTATTCAAAAACCTTCTTTAAAATTTCTTTTTGTTGATAGATGTGCCTTTTAGCATATCCGGTTGCTGGGGATGCGTCTGGGCTTCTTCCTATATAAGAAATTATATTATTATTAGCCTTAATATTGTCTAAAGTCCATTGTATATAATCCCTTACTGAAAACCATGCACCCATATTTTTAGGTTCTTCTTGGCACCAATAAAACTTAGAATTTTTAGCATATGGCTTCAATTCTTTCACAAGAGCTTTGGCTGGGAATGGATACAACTGTTCTATTCTATAGAAAACAACATTATCTTTTTTTAACTTTTCCCTTTCCTCTAGCAAATCAAAATAGATTTTACCTGAACAGAGAATCACTTTTTCTATTTTTTCTGCTTTTCTTAATTTTATAAAACCATTAGTCTTTGGATCAATAGAATGGTCCCATAATACTCTATGAAATGAATTTTTTTTTCCAAAATCTTCAAGAGCGGAAATACAATTTTTATGTCTTAATAAAGATTTTGGCGTCATAATTATTAATGGCTTTCTAAAGTCTCTATGCATTTGTCGTCTCAAAGCATGAAAATAATTAGCTGGGGTTGTACAATTCATAACTTGCATATTGTCATTAGAACATAATTGTAAAAATCTTTCCAACCTAGCAGATGAATGCTCTGGTCCTTGTCCCTCATATCCATGAGGCAATAACATTACCATCCCAGTTGCTCTAGACCATTTTCTCTCTCCAGATGCTATAAATTGATCAATAACTACTTGAGCGCCGTTTGCAAAATCACCAAATTGAGCCTCCCATAAAGTTAGTGTATTTGGTTCCACTAAACTATAACCGTATTCAAAACCTAAAACAGCCAATTCAGATAAAAAACTGTCTACTACTTCAAAATTTTTTTGATGCTTTGAAATATTGTTTAAGGGAACATATCTTGAATTATCTATTTGATTTCTTAAAACTGAATGTCTTTGACTGAAAGTCCCTCTTCCAGAATCTTGACCAACTAATCTTACAGGATAACCTTCTTCTAATAGTGAGCCAAATGCAAGTGACTCAGCTGTTGACCAATCTATGCCTTTTCCTAATGAAACAGATTTTTTTCTTTGATCTAATATCCTTGAAATCGTTTTATGAATATTTATGTCTTGAGGTATTGTATTAATTTTTTCTGAAATCTTAATTAATTTTTTAGTATCTGCACCAGTTACTCCTCTTTTATCTTTTCCCCTTTCAGGTTTGTATCTAGACCAAGAACCTTCAAACCACTCAATTTTTGGTTTATAATTTTTTGCGTTTTTATATTGATCATCTAATAAGTCCTTAAATTTTTTAATAGAAATATTTAAAAATTCATTAGTAATAGAGCCATTTTTAACTAGTTTTTCGCCATAAACTTTAACAGGTGATGGATGAGAACGAATTTTTTCGTACATTAATGGTTGAGTAAAAGCAGGTTCGTCTCCTTCATTGTGGCCAAATCTTCTGTAACAAATTAAGTCAATTACAACATCTCTATTAAATTTTAGTCTAAAGTCTGTAGCTATTCTAGCTGCGTAAACTACAGCCTCAGGATCATCTCCATTCACATGGATAATTGGTGCTTCTACCATTTTTGCAATGTCAGACGGATAGGGAGAGGATCTTGCAAATCTTGGGCTAGTTGTAAATCCAATTTGATTATTAACTATTATGTGTATGGTTCCACCAGTGTTATGTCCTGGCAACCCAGACATAGCAAAACATTCTGCAACAACACCTTGTCCTGCGAATGCAGCATCACCATGTATTAATATTGGAATTACTTTTTTTCGCTCTTTATCTTTATGAAAATATTGTTTAGCTCTAGTTTGACCAAGAACAACTGGATTGACTGCTTCTAAATGAGATGGATTATCAGTTAAACTCACATGAACAGAATTTCCATCAAAATCTCTATTTGATGAAGCTCCAAGATGATACTTTACGTCGCCGGTGTCATCTTTAGATTTAGAGCTTATTTCACCTGCAAATTCATTAAATATTCTCTTATATGATTTTTGCAAAACATTAGCTAACACATTTAATCGGCCTCTGTGAGACATTCCAATTTTAACCTCTTTAACTTCAGACTGACCTCCTATCTTAATTATTTGTTCTAGTGCAGGGATTAAACTTTCACCACCATCTAGTCCAAACCTTTTTGTTCCAACATATTTTGTATGTAAAAATTTTTCAAACCCTTCTGCTTGAATTAATTTATTTAAAATTGCTTCTTTACCATTTTGAGTGAATTTGAAGTCATCTGTTTTTTCCACTCTATCTCTAAACCACTTTCTTTCAGTCGGATTTGAAATATGCATATATTCATAACCTAAAGATCCACAATATTTCGATCTCAAAAATTCTAAGATTTCATTAATATTAGAATATTGTTTATTTATTACTCCATCTAAATAAATTTTTTGATTATAATCTTCTTTTCTAAATCCATAAGATTCAGGATGAAGCTCATCTAAATAATCAGTTTCGAGTAATTTTAGAGGATCTAACTTTGCAATTAAATGTCCTCTTTGTCTGTAAGATCTAATCATTGCCACTGCTTTGATTGAAGACGAATTAGACATGACATTACTCTCTTGATTTAAGTCTTCTTTTTCATTAACATTTTTTTGTTTTTTATTAATTGAAAATTTTTTAGAATAAGGGTTCCATGAAGGTCCATTGATTTCATTAATTATTGTTTCTGCTTTCTCTCCAATTTCATCAAAATATTGTTTCCAGCTATCTGGTAATGAAGGGTCTTGATTAATAAATTTCATATACATTTCTTCTATAAAGTCACTATTTGACTTACTTAAAAATGCAGTTTTTTCTAATTCAAGATTATTGGTAGATGACATTATTAAATGTTAATATAAACCTAAGAAGAAAATTTTCAATTAGCTAATTTATCTAAAAGAGTTTTTCCTATTTTCGATGGGGAGTTAGCTATTGTTATTCCACATTCTTCCATTTTTTTTATTTTATCTTCCGCTCCACCTTTTCCACCTGAAATTATAGCCCCAGCATGTCCCATTCTCCGACCTGGAGGAGCTGTAATTCCAGCAATAAATCCAACTATAGGTTTTTTAACTTCATGATTTTTCACAAATTCAGCAGCTTCCTCTTCAGCAGTGCCTCCTATTTCACCTATCATCAAAATCGATTCTGTTTCCTTGTCATTTAGAAATAAATCTAAACAGTCTATAAAGCTAGTTCCATTTATTGGATCTCCCCCAATTCCTATACAAGTTGATTGACCTAAACCATTTTCTGTAGTTTGAGCAACTGCTTCGTATGTCAAAGTTCCTGATCTAGATACAATTCCAACAGATCCTCTTTTATGAATATTTCCAGGCATTATTCCAATTTTACATTCCTCAGGTGTTATTATGCCTGGACAATTAGGTCCTATTAATCTGCTTTTAGATCTATCTAATTTTTTTCTTACTCTGAGCATATCCTGAATTGGTATCCCTTCAGTAATACAAACTATGAGCTCCACCGATGCTTCTACGGCCTCAATAATTGCTGCTGCAGCGAATTTAGCTGGCACATAAATCATTGTTGCGTCGGCACCAACCTCTTTTTTGGCTTCAAGAACACTGTTAAAGACTGGTCTGTCTAAATGATTTTGACCTCCTTTTTTTGGTGTAACTCCACCAACTAAATTTGTTCCATACTGAATTGCTTGTTCTGAGTGAAAAGTGCCATGTGCTCCTGTAAAACCCTGACAAATTACTTTTGTATTTTTATTTACCAAAACAGACATTTTATTTAATTGCCTCTACAATTTTTTTAGCTGCATCATCTAAATTTTCAGCAGAGATTAATTTAAGTCCTGAGTTATCTAAAATTTTCTTTCCTTCTTTGAAATTTGTACCTGCAAGTCTAACTACTAGAGGTACGCTTATGTTAATTTCTTTAGCTGCATCAACAACTCCTTGGGCAAGAACATCACATCTCATTATTCCTCCAAAAATGTTTATTAAGATTCCTTTAACATTCTTATCTGATAAAATAATTTTTAAAGCTGCAGAAACCTTTTCTTTTGAAGCACCTCCTCCTACATCTAAAAAATTAGCTGGTTCTTTCCCATACAGCTTTATTATATCCATAGTTGCCATGGCTAAACCTGCTCCGTTAACCATGCAACCAATACTTCCATCCAATTTGATATAAGCTAAATCGTGCTTGCTGGCTTCTATTTCACTCGTATCTTCCTCATTTAAATCTCTTAACTCAACAATTTCTGGCTGCCTAAATAAGGCATTGGAATCAAAATTTACTTTTGCATCTAAACAAATTATTTTTTCTTCCTTTGTTAAAATTAACGGATTTACTTCAACCATATTTGCATCTGTTTTTATAAACATTTGATAAATTGATTTTATTAAAGATATTGCTTGTATTTTTGTAGTATCATTTAAATTAAAAATCTTAACTATTTTTTCACAATCTTTTTCTAAAATTTCGTTATTTAAATCAACTTTTGTAGTAATAATTTTTTCTGGAGTATTTTTGGCTACTTCCTCAATATCCATTCCCCCTTGATCACTTGATATAAAAGCAATTTTTGAACTAGCCCTATCTACTAAGCAAGAAAGATAAAACTCTTTTTCTATACTTGAAGACTCTTCAACATATAATCTTTTTACTTCTCTACCTTCTGGGCCTGTTTGGTGAGTTATTAAAGTTTTTCCCATTAATTCTTTAGCAGCTTCACTTAATTCCTCAATGGTATCTAAAATTTTTACACCTCCAGCTTTACCTCTTCCTCCGGCATGAATCTGAGCTTTTAGTACATATTTCTTTGTGTTTAATGATTTTGCTTTTTCCACTAATTCATCAACAGAAAGAGCAAAAACACCTTGTGGAACAATCGCTCCATATTTTTTTAAAATTTGTTTTGCCTGATGTTCGTGAATATTCATTATTATTTAGAAAGATCGGGATCTATTTTAGATGCTGCTTCCCACAAAGCTCTGACTGCATCAATAGAATGCATAAATTCTTTTTTTTCTTTTTCATCCAAATCAATTTGTTCTATCTTTTCAACACCATTCTTTCCAATAATTACTGGAACACCAGCGTAAACATTATTAACACCATACTCTCCATTAAGTTGGATAGCACACGGTAATAATTTTTTTTCATTATTTAAGTATGCTTCTGCCATCTGAACTCCCGATGCTGCGGGTGCATAAAACGCTGATCCTTTTTCAAGATATTTCACTATCTCAGCACCACCATCTCTAGTTCTTTGATTTATTTCTTCTAATTTTTCTTGAGAAATTTTTCCCTCTTTTACTAAATCAAGTAAAGGTTTTCCTGATACTTTTGTAAATCTAGGCATTGGAACCATAGTATCTCCATGACCTCCCATAACCATTGCATCTATCTCTTTAACTGCAACATTAAGTTCTAAAGACAAAAATAATTTAAATCTTGAACTGTCTAAAATTCCAGCCATACCAACTACTTTATTTGCTGATAATCCTGAAAATTTTTGAAAAGCCATTACCATTACGTCTAAAGGATTTGTAATACAAATTACAAAAGCGTTAGGTGCATTCTGTTTAACCCCTTCAGCAACTTGTTTAATAATTTTTAAATTTATACCAAGTAAGTCATCTCTACTCATTCCAGGTTTTCTCGGAACCCCTGCAGTAATAATAATTACATCAGAGTCTTTAATGTCCTTATAATTATCAGTGCCTGAAAATTTTACATTAAAACCATCAACTGATGATGATTGAGCGATATCTAATGCTTTTCCTTTAGCTATCCCACTTGCTACATCAAAAAGAACAACTTCATCAACAAGTTCTTTTGTTCCAATCAAGTGTGCTAGAGTTCCACCAATTTGACCAGCGCCAATTAAAGATATTTTACTCATTAATATTTCTCCTTATTTCATTGTTGGCATTACGAACTCAGCATTTGATCTAATTCCAGAAGGCCATCTCGAGGTTATTGTTTTAAGTTTTGTATAAAATTTTATCCCTTCCATACCATGCATTGCACTATCTCCAAATAGCGATCTTTTCCAACCTCCAAAACTATGAAAGGCCATTGGAACAGGGATAGGAACATTAATACCAACCATTCCAACTTGTATCTTGCTTGCAAAAGTTCTTCCTGCATCACCATCTCTTGTATAAATACTTACTCCATTTCCATATTCATGATCATTAATGAGTTTTGTAGCCTCTTCAAAAGTTTTTACTCTTACTACAGATAAAACTGGTCCAAATATTTCCTCTTGATATATTCTCATTTCTTTTTTTACATGATCAAATAAACAGCCTCCAATATAGAAACCATCTTCATAACCTTGTAATTTTAAGTTTCTACCATCAACTACTAACTTGGCACCTTCTTTTACCCCTATATCAACATATCCTTTTACTTTTTCTAGATGCTCCTTAGTAACTAAAGGTCCCATCTCTGAACTTTTATCCATTCCAGGACCAACTTTTAAAGCCTCTGCTTTTTTTGATAATCTTGATACTAACTCATCTCCTATATCTCCAACAGCTACTGCAACTGATTGGGCCATACATCTTTCACCTGCAGATCCATATGCGGCACCCATTAAACCATTTACTGCACCATCTAAGTCACAATCTGGCATAACAACTAAGTGATTTTTTGCTCCTCCTAGAGCCTGAACTCTCTTTTCATTTTTTGCAGAATTTTCATAAATATATTTTGCTATTGGTGTCGAACCTACAAAACTTACTGCTTTAATATCTTTGTTTGTTAAGATTGCATCTACAACTTCTTTATCTCCGTTAACAACATTAAAAACTCCATCTGGAAGACCTGCTTCTTTTAATAATTCTGCTAGTTTTATTGCACACGATGGATCTTTTTCGGACGGTTTTAATATAAAGGTATTTCCACAAGCAATTGCGATAGGAAACATCCACATTGGTACCATTGCTGGAAAGTTAAATGGTGTGATACCTGCAACTACTCCTAATGGTTGTCGCATTGACCAACTGTCGACATTAGTTCCAACATTTTCTGAAAATTCACCTTTAAGTAAATGGGGTATTCCACAAGCAAATTCAACAACCTCTAAACCTCTGGTTAAAGATCCCTTTGCATCTTCATAAACTTTTCCATGTTCAGAAACTATCAACTGTGTAAGCTCATCTGAATTTTTTTCTATTAACTCTTTAAATTTGAACATAATTCTAGCTCTTACAAGAGATGGTTTTAACGACCATTCCTTAAAAGCTTCTTGTGCAATATTAACTGTATGATCTAGATCTGCTTTAGAGGCTAATCTTACTTCTTTTTCTTGTTCACCAGTCGCTGGGTTAAAAACCTTACCTTTTTTATTTGATTTACCAGGAGTTATTTTTCCACCTACAAAATGTTCAATTTGTTTCATGAATAGGATCTTTTAGATTAAAAACTCTTGTTAGTCTATTGTTTATATATTAGTGGTTGCTAACATTTTTTTTATTTCAGCAATAGCTTTTGCTGGGTTTAAACCTTTAGGACATGCACTAGTACAATTTAAGATAGTATGGCATCTATAAAGTTTAAGTTCATCTGCTACTTTTTTTAATCTAGCTTCTCTCTCTTCATCTCTGCTATCCACAATCCATCTGTAAGCCTGTAATAATACTGCTGGACCTAAATACTTGTCTCCATTCCACCAATAACTTGGGCAAGATGTGGAACAACAAGCACACATAATACATTCATAGGCACCATCTAGTTTTTCCCTGTCTTTTTTTGATTGAATAATTTCTGTAGTTTCTGAATTTGAATTTGATTTTAACCAGGGTTCTATAGATTGATATTGTTTATATAAACCATCTAAATCACCAATTAAATCCTTTTTAACTTTTAAGTGAGGTAATGGATAAATATCTATATCCCCATCAATTTCAGAATGAGGAGTAGTACAAGCCAATCCATTTTTACCACCCATGTTCATTGCACAAGAACCACAAACTCCATGAGCACAAGATCTCCTATAAGCAATAGATGGATCAATCTCATTTTTTATTTTGTTTAAAACATCTAAAACTTTTGAAGGACAGTTATCCATATCAACCTCATAAGTATCAATTCTAGGGTTTTTTCCTGTTGAAGGATCCCATCTGTAGACATTAACTTTTCTTAAGTTTTTAGAACCTGTTTTGTCTTTGAAATAATTACCTTTTTGAACTTTAGAGTTTTTAGGTAAATTAATCTGGACCATTAATAAACTCTTTCTTGGGGAGGAAAATATTGAACTTCATTTGTAAGAGTAGTTTTATGAACTTCTCTATAACTTATTTTTGTTTCTTTTCCATCGCACCAAGCAAGTGTATGTTGCATAAATTTTTCATCATCTCTTTTAGGATAATCTTCTCGTGCATGTGCTCCTCTACTTTCTTTTCTATTATAAGCGGAGTCTACAGTCACAACTGCTTGTCTAATTAAATTGTCAAATTCTAAAGTTTCAACCAAATCTGTATTAAAGATTAATGATTTATCTTTAACTGATATCGATTCTAAACCATCATAAGTTTTTCTTATTTCCTCAACACCCTCTTTTAAAGTTTTTTCTGTTCTAAAAACTGCACATTTAGATTGCATTGTTTTTTGCATTGATAATCTTAATTCTGCAGTTCCAATGTCACCATCAGCGTTTCTAATTTTGTCAAATCTATCAAGACATTTTTGTGTTTCAGACTCACTAATTTCTTCATGTGGCATTCCTGGTGTAACTAATTCTGCTGCTCTTTTAGCTGCAGCTCTTCCAAATACTACAAGATCAATTAATGAATTAGATCCTAATCTGTTCGCTCCATGAACAGAAACACATGCAGCTTCACCAATAGCCATTAAGCCTGGAACGGTTTTTTCTGATCCATTTACTGTTAATACCTCTCCCTTATAATTTGTCGGTATTCCACCCATATTGTAATGAACTGTAGGAACTACTGGAATTGGTTCTTTGGTAACATCTACATTAGCAAATAATCGCGCTGCATCAGTTATACCAGGTAATCTATTTTCTATAATTTCTTTATCTAAGTGACTTAAGTTTAAATGAACATGGTCTTGATCTTTTCCTACACCTCTTCCTTCATTAATTTCTATTGACATAGATCTACTTACAACATCTCTAGAAGCTAAATCTTTAGCATTAGGAGCATACCTCTCCATAAATCTTTCACCTTTAGAGTTCGTAAGATATCCTCCTTCTCCTCTAGCACCTTCAGTTATTAACGTGCCATGACCATAAATCCCTGTTGGGTGGAACTGAACAAACTCCATATCTTGTAAAGGTAATCCCGCTCTAAGCACCATTGCATTACCATCGCCGGTACATGTGTGTGCAGAGGTAGCAGAATAATAAACTTTTCCATAACCACCTGTTGCGATTATAACTGAATGTGCTCTAAATCTATGAATTGTTCCATCATTTAGATTCCATGCTATTAAACCTTTGCACTCGCCATCTTTCATTAATAAATCTAACGCAAAATATTCTATAAAAAACTCTGTCTTATGTTTTAAAGCTTGTCCATACAAGGTATGCAATATTGCATGACCAGTTCTATCTGCTGCAGCACAGGTTCTTTGAACAATTCCATTACCATAATTTTTTGTCATACCACCAAATGGTCTTTGATAAATCTTTCCATCATCCGTTCTACTAAAAGGGACACCATACTTTTCTAGCTCAATAACTGCTTTAGGTGCTTCTTTACACAGATATTCAATGCTATCTTGATCACCTAACCAATCTGCTCCCTTAACAGTATCATACATATGCCATCGCCAATCATCTTCTCCCATATTCCCAAGTGCTGCTGAAATACCGCCTTGAGCTGCAGAGGTATGACTTCTAGTGGGAAATACTTTTGAGATACATGCAGTTTTTAATCCAGCTTCGCTTAATCCTACTGATGCTCTTAGTCCAGAGCCACCAGCACCTAAAACTACTACATCATATTCATGATCTATTATTTTGTAAGAACTCATAATTTAGATATTAATATAATTGTAATTAACGGAATTACCACCGCTGAAGCAACTAAAAGCTTATTTGCGACATTTTTGATTTTATCATTTTGGATATAATCCTCAAAAACCTCACTAATACTCAAAGCTGAAAAGAAATATGCATTAATAATAAAAATACTGAATAAAAATTTTGATAATGAGTTTGTAAAAAAACTTTTAACTTCAATAAATTGTTGATCATAAATCGAAATTAAATTCAAAACAAACCACAACATTAATGGAATTAAAATGGCACCACTAATTTTTAAAAAAATCCATTTTTTAGTTGCTAAAATCATAAAATAAAATTTTTTCCTATTAGATAAAAAATAACAGTAAAAATTATTGAGCCAAATATAACAATAAGACCTGTAATTTTAGTGGTTTGAATTTCAAAACCATATCCAAGATCCATAATTAAGTGTCTTATTTCACTTAAAATCTGAAATAAAAATGACCAAGTAATCCCTAGAATTATAAATTTGCCAATAAAAGAATTTAAAAAAGAATATATTGCTTCATAATTATTTTCTCCAAGTAAAAGTGATGAGGCCCAAAAACAAATTATCGTAATTGCAATTATATTTATTATTCCAGTTATTCTATGAGAAATTGATACCAAAGATGAAATGTGCCATCTATAAATTTGTATATGAGGAGAAAGAGGTTCTTTATTTTCCATAGAAATTATTTTTAATTAAAGTTTCGGCAATCTCTACTGCATTTAAAGCCGCTCCTCTTAAAAGATTATCTGAAACAATCCATAAATTCATTCCATTTTTAAGAGTTTTATCCTCTCTAATTCTCGAAATAAAAGTTTCATCTTTACCTTCTGCCTCAAGAGGAGTTGAATATCCTCCATCAGCTCTTTCATCTATTACTTTGCAACCTTCAAATTTATCAAGGGCTTTTCTAACCTCTTCTAAAGTAAAAGTTTTTTCAAATTCAATGTTTACTGACTCTGCGTGAGAAACTAAAACAGGTATTCTTACACACGTTGCAGTCAAATTAATTTTATCATCTAAAATTTTCTTAGTTTCATTGACCATCTTAAGTTCCTCTTTTGTATAACCATTTTCAGAAAATATATCTATGTGAGGGATGATATTGAAAGCAATTTGTTTAGTAAAATTTCTAGGTTCTACTTTTTGGTTATTTAAAACCATTTTAGTTTGATCAATCAATTCATCCATTGGTGCTTTACCACCCCCTGAAACAGATTGATAAGTCGAAACTACTACTCTTTTAATTGTAAACAAATCATGCAATGGTTTTAAAGCTATAACCAACTGAGCTGTAGAACAATTTGGATTAGCTATAATATTTTTTTTTATATTATTCAGATCTTCAGAATTTACTTGGGGTACTATGAGAGGAACTTCAGGATCCATTCTGTAATGACTTGAATTGTCTATAACAAAACAATTTTTAGCAGCCTTTTCAGCAAATTTTTCAGAAATTTTTCCTCCGGCAGAAAAAAAAGCAATTTTTACTTTTGAAAAATCAAAACTCTCTAGATCAGAAACCTGATATTCTTTACCTTTAAAAGAAATTTTTTTTCCACTACTTTTAGTTGATGCTATCAAATAAAGATTATCAATAGATAGTCTCTTTTTTTCAAGAACTTCTAATATTTTTCTACCAACATTCCCCGTTGCTCCTACAATTGCTATATTCATGATAACGTTTATTTTTATACTAAATGAAGGGTAAATCGCAAACTGTTCCTACAAATATTTTATCGTTAATATCTATCTTAAACTGGGTTTTATTATCCCAATAAGGTTTATTAATCATTGCAATACCAATAACCTTTTTAAAAGTAGGAGAATAAGTTGCAGATCTTACATAACCGACAACTTTATTATCATTATCTAGTAGCGTCTTCTCACAATACATATCAATTTTGTTGTGATCAATCATAACTCCCATTAGTTTCCTTTTAATCCCTTCTTGTTTTAATTTTTTAAGTTTTTCTTTACCTAAAAAGTTAACCTCACTATCTAAATTTACAAACTTATCAAAATTTGCCTCAAATGGATTATCTCTATTATCAAAATCATTTCCGTATGATAACAGTGCGGATTCTATTCGCTCTATTAAATTTGGACATCCAGCTTTGACATTAAATTCTTTCCCATATTCAAATAGATAATCATATAAATCTTGTCCCGCTAGATTATCTTCAACATAAATTTCAAATCCACTCTGTTTTGACCAACCTGATCTAGCAACAAAATATTTTTTTTCTTTAAATTCGTAATACTTAAAATTGAAAAATTTTAATTGTCTAATATCCTCACCAAATAATTTTGCCATTAAATCATCGGAGCGTGGACCTTGTACTGCTAAAATATTTACATTTGGTTCATGGATTTCAACATCAAATTTATTTCCTGCAGCAAGACCTTTTGCAAAAAAAATTACGTCTGAATCTGCAATTGAGAGCCACCATTTATCATCAGCTAATTTATTAATAATTGGATCATTAACTAAAAGACCCTCATCATCAATTAATGGTGCATAGTAACATTTTCCAACTTTAGATTTTGACAAATCTCTACAAGTCATTAATTGAACTAATTTTGCAGAGTCTTTTCCAGATATTTCAACTTGTCTTTCTGCTGCAACATCCCAAACCTGAACAAATTTTTTCAAATGCTCATAATCAGATTCTAAAGACTTAAATGATGCAGGAAGCAACATATGATTATAAACAGTATAACTGCTCACACCATGAAATTCGATCCTATCTGTATAAGGTGTACTTCTTAATCTTCTTGATTTTGCTATTGGAAAGTTTTTCATTTTTTTAAAAATTCTAAGACCTTTTCTCTCATTTCAAATGCTTTTTCAATCATAATCATATGTCCACATCCAGGAATTATATGAGTAGTAGAATTTTTAACTAAGTTTGCAAATTTTTTTCCAGCTTCTAGATTAACCATTTTATCTAACTCTCCAAAAACTAACATGATTGGACAACTAATTGATTGTGCTGCTTTAGAGCCATTCGCATAATTATTACACGCAATAAGATCAACCGCTAAAATTTCACTTATATCCCTAGGGGATTGAATAATTCTTTCAATTGGATTTCCACCAATAAACTTTTTAAAACCTTCATAACCCCATTTCATCATTAATTTAACAGCATCAGAGTCGCCATTTGATGCCAAATCAATTAAATCTTTATTTACTGGCATTCGATATGATCCACTTATTAAAACCATTTTTTTTAATCTTTTTTTATATTTAAATGAGTACTCAATAGCTTCTAAGCATCCTTGAGAATGGCCAACTAATATTAAATTTTTCAAATTCAACTTCTCAAATACTTTTTCTAACCAGTCTGTAATTTTTTCAATACTATCTAAACAAGGACCTTCAGAATTTCCATGACCTGGTAAATCAATAGAAAGAACATTGAAATTTTTACTTGAAAAAAATTGTTCTGTTAAAGACCAAACAATATGAGAGAGACCACTTCCATGAAGAAATACTATCGTATCCTTTGAATTATCTACACCTTGTCCAGCATCAGATGCATGAACACTTTTGTTTTCAATTTCAATTATCAATTAATTACCTAAAATTTTTTTCTCAATTCAAATTTTTGAATTTTACCTGTTGAAGTTTTTGGCAATTCACAGAAAATTACTTGTTTTGGAACTTTAAAACCTGCTAATGTTTCCTTACAAAAATCTATCAATTCTTTATCTGTTGTAGGCTTGTCTTTAACCATTTCAATAAATGCACAAGGTACTTCTCCCCATTTCTCATCAGGTTTAGCAACAACTGCAGCAATTGATACTGAAGGATGTTTGGATAAAGTATTCTCGATTTCAATTGAAGAAATATTTTCTCCTCCAGAAATAATTATATCTTTTGACCTATCTTGTATTTTTACATATCCATCTGGGTGTATTACCGCTAAATCTCCTGAATGAAACCAGCCACCAGCCATGGCTTTATCTGTTGCAGCTTTATCTTTAAAATAACCTTTCATAACTACATTTCCTCTGAGCATAATCTCACCAATTGTTTTCCCATCTTTTGGTACTTCCTTCATTGTTTCAGGATCCATTATAGTTGCACCTTCAAGATTAGGGTATCTAACACCTTGTCTAGCTTTAATTTCATTTTGTTTGTCTTCATCGAAATCATTCCAGTCATCATTCCAAGCACATTGTGTGACATGTCCGTAAGTTTCTGTTAAGCCATACACATGCATTACCTCAAAACCAAGTTCTTTCATCTTTTTAAAAATTATACTTGGAGGAGGAGCTCCTGCAGTGAGGACGTGTACTTTATGTTTTAATTTTTTTCGGTCACTTTCTGCAGCGCCTGTTATCATGTTTAATACTATGGGGGCACCACCAAAATGAGTTACATTGTATTTATCTATCAATTCAAAAATTTTTTTCACATCTATATTTCTTAAACAAATAGTCCTTCCATTTAACATTGGAACAGTCCATGGATAGCACCATCCATTACAATGAAACATTGGAACAATAGTTAAAAAATTTAATCTATTTGGCATATTCCATGCTACTGCACTTCCTGTTGACATTAAGTATGACCCTCGATGATGATAAACAACCCCTTTTGGATTTCCCGTTGTTCCAGATGTATAACTTAATGATATGGCTTCCCACTCGTCATCAGGCATTTTCCAAATATAATCATCATTTCCTGTATTTAAAAAACTCTCATATTCTAATTCACCAATTTTTTCTAATTTAGATTGGTCTGCAAACTTGTCATGAATATCGATTATGGTAATTTTTTTTTCTAATTTGCTTAAAGCTTTTTTAACTTCAGTATGAAGTTGTCTATCTACAACTAATACTTTTGCATCACTATGTTTCAAAATATATGAAATAGTATTAGCGTCTAATCTTATATTAATTGTGTTTAGTATAGCCCCTGTCATAGGAACAGCGTAATGCGCCTCAAAAATTTCTGGCGTATTAAACGCTAAAAATGAAACTGTATCTCCTTTAATAATGCCAATCTTCTCTAACGCGCTCGCAAATTTAGTAGCTCTTTTATATACCTCACTCCAAGTATATTTTCTATCCTCATAAACTATAGCTTCATAATTAGGATAAACTTCTTTTGCTCTTTCTAAAAATGATAAAGGTGTTAATGGAACGTAATTAGCTCTATTTTTGTCTAAATTTGTTTCATAATGATTCATATTAATTAAATTCAAAATTCATTATGTTTGAACTTCCAGATATAGCAGATTTATAGTGTTGTTCAGCTCTTGGTAAAACTTTATCAAAATAAAATTTGGCAGTATTTATTTTTTCATCATAAAACTTTTTATTTTCATTATAATCTTTGAAACTTACCTCTAAAACTTTTATCCACGCATAAGCAACTGATACGTATCCAAGTGTCTTTAGATAATCATTTGCAGCAGCACTTACATCATCTTTTTCTGTTTTAGTTTTTTCAATTGTCCACTCACTGAATTTAGTTAAAATATTAAAATAATAAGTAAATTCTTTTGTAAACTTTTTAATTTCCTCATTATTTGAGTTAACCTCTGATTTTATTAAATCTAAAAATTTATTGATAACATTTCCGTTCTTATTAGATAATTTTCTAAAGACTAAATCTGCAGCTTGTACTGAATTAGTTCCTTCATATATTGGAGTTATTCTATTGTCTCTATATAGTTGTTCTATTCCCTGATCTTTGGTGTAGCCATAACCTCCATGAATTTGCATAGCATCGTTAGTAATTTCCATACCTAAATCTGTAAATAATGATTTCACAACAGGGGTCATTAATGAAACAAAATCGGATGCTTCCTGTCGAACCTCTTCATCTGGATGATTTAGGCTCACCTCTGTTTGTTGCGACAACCAAAAACATAATGCTCTCTCACCCTCTATAATCGATTTCATATTTAATAATGACCTTCTAATATCAGCATGATCTATTATAAAATCTGCACCATTAGATGATTTAGAATTGTTTGTTTTACCTTGTTTTCTCTCTTTTGCATAAGCAAGTGAATTTTGATAAGCAATTTCTGAAATTCCTAGTCCTTGAATACCAACAACAATCCTCTCAAGATTCATCATTGTAAACATTGCACTTAAACCTTTATCTTTTTTACCAATCATATACCCAGTCGCATCATCAAAGTTTAAAACACAAGTAGCTGAACCTTTAATACCCATTTTACTTTCTATAGATCCTGTTGATATTCCATTCCTAGGACCAATAGTTCCATCTTCATTGACTACAAACTTAGGTACTAAAAATAAACTTATACCTTTGGTGCCAGCTGGTGAATCTGTTGCTCTAGCAATTACTAAATGGATTATATTTTCTGTAAGATCTTGATCACCAGAAGTAATGAATATTTTCTGACCACTAATTTTATATGTCCCGTCGGTTTGTTTTTCAGCTTTAGTCTTAAGAAGCCCTAAGTCTGTTCCACAAACTGGTTCTGTCAAGCACATAGTCCCACTCCATTTTCCTTCAACAATTTTTGGTAAATATTTATTCTTTATTTCTTCAGAGGCATGATGATTTATACAATTATATGCGCCTATACTAAGTTCACTATAAAGTTTAAAAGATAAGCTTGCAGATGAGAGCATTTCATCAAAAAAAGCACTAACAGTTTTTGGCATTCCTTGACCACCATATTTTGGATCGCAGGATAATGAAGTCCAACCATCTTCAATATATTTTTGATAGGCCTCTTTATACCCAGGAGGCGTTCTAACGACCCCATTTTCTAAAACTGCAGGATGTTCGTCTCCAATTTTAGCAAGTGGTAAGATTAAATTTTGATTAATCTTTGCAGCCTCTTCTAATATATCTTTAACAAGATCTGAACTGACTTCTTTATATTTTTCTAATTCGTTATATTTTTTATTATCTCTAAGTTTTTCAAAGAGAAACATCATATCATCGACTGGTGCGGTATAGCTTGGCATAAAATTAGTTTAGGATAATTAGTAGATTATTGCAATTTTGAAATTATCGCATCTCCCATTTGAGAGGTTGAAACTTCTTTCGTTCCACCAGATATAATATCTTTTGTTCTTAGTCCGTCATTTAGTACATCCTGGACCGCTTTTTCAAGAGCTTTGGCCTCATTATCTAAGTCTAAAGAGTACCTCAATGCCATGGCAAAGCTAAGTATAGTTGCAATAGGGTTTGCAACTCCTTGACCAGCTATATCAGGAGCTGAACCATGAATAGGCTCATACATCGCTCTCATTTCTCCATCTTTGTTTTTAGCACC
>JACWDK010000040.1 GCA_014654165.1 Pelagibacterales bacterium SAG-MED13
CCCTCTCATCATAAGTGGAACTTAAATCTTCAGTTTTTGATCTATCAAAAGATAAAGTTGCTGAAATTGCCAACGAAGGAATTGTTGCTGAATATAACAGTGGTTCAGATAGAACTACTTTAGAAGTTATCCAATCGAACTCTTTATTGCTTAATGCTCAAATTTCATTAGCCGATTCTGAAAGAAACTACATTCTCTCTCAATTCAATCTGCTTAAATCTGTTGGATTATTGAATAGTAATCACCTAAAAATCCAGTAATATAGGGCTTTTTAAGCTAAATTAATTAAATCTTGCAAATGAGAACAAAAGTAGTACATAATAATTATATGATTCGAGTGTTAATAATTAATAAAAAAAGAGGCTTAAATGACAAAAAATAATTTAAAGGTAGTTAAATCTACCAAAGATCAAGAAATGGATGTTAAAGAAAAGAATAAAGCATTAGATGCTGCAATCAGCCAGATAACTGACAACTTTGGAAAAGGTTCAGTTATGAAGTTAGGTGAGAAAAGAGCTATGGATATCGAGTCAATATCTACAGGATCTTTAAGTTTAGACTTAGCTTTAGGAATAGGCGGATTACCTAAAGGAAGAATTGTAGAAGTTTATGGACCAGAGTCTTCTGGAAAAACAACATTAGCATTACAAGTTGTTGCTGAAGCCCAAAAGGCTGGTGGTATTTGTGCATTCGTTGATGCAGAACATGCTTTAGATCCAGTTTATGCAAAAAAATTAGGTGTGAACACTGAAGAGCTTTTAATCTCACAACCAGATGCTGGAGAGCAGGCTTTAGAAATAGCTGATACACTAGTAAAATCAGGCTCTATTTCGGTAATCGTAATTGACTCTGTTGCAGCGTTAACTCCAAGAGCTGAAATTGAAGGTGAGATGGGTGATCATCATGTTGGTCTTCAATCAAGGTTAATGAGTCAAGCTTTAAGAAAGTTAACTGGTTCAATTTCCAACACAAACACAATGATGATTTTCATTAACCAAATTAGAATGAAAATTGGAGTTATGTTTGGAAGTCCTGAAACAACATCAGGCGGAAATGCACTTAAGTTTTACTCTTCTGTAAGAATGGATATTAGAAGAATTGGTGCCATCAAAGATAAAGATGAAATTATTGGTAACTCTACAAGAGTGAAAGTAGTTAAAAATAAAGTTGCACCACCATTTAAAGTCGTTGAATTTGATTTAATGTATGGAAAAGGAATAAGCAAGATGGGTGAGTTAGTAGACCTAGGTGCTAAGGCAGATATTATTGAAAAATCAGGAGCATGGTATGCATATAAAGGTGAGAAAATAGGACAAGGAAGAGAAAATGCCAAAGT
>JACWDK010000041.1 GCA_014654165.1 Pelagibacterales bacterium SAG-MED13
TTTCTCTAGTTGAACTTGTATTTTGTACAAAAAAAGATTTAAGTATCGAAAAAATTAATTCAGCATTTCAAAATTTTAGCAAAAAAAATAAGATTCTTAAATTCACAAATGAAAAACTTGTATCTATAGACTTTAATCATAATCCTGCTTCTTCAATTGTTGATGGAAGTTTAACAAATGTAATAGGCAAAAATATGGGTAAAATTTCTGCCTGGTATGATAATGAGTGGGGTTTTTCGAATAGGATGTGTGATATAGCCGAGCACCTTCATAAAATTTCTTAATGAAATATATTAAAGATCAAGAAAATCTCAGAGATAAAAGAATCCTTTTAAGGTTGGATTTAAACGTACCTCTTAAAAATGGAATAATTACTGATGAGACAAGGATTAATAAAATATTACCAATAATTAATTTATTGCTAGAAAAGAAATCTAAGATTCTAGTTATTTCACATGTCGGACGACCCAAAGGTAAAATTAATAACGATCTATCTTTAAAACCAATTTGTGAAAATTTAGAGAGAAAAATAAATCAAAAAATTAACTTAATTAAGGAAAATATATTTAAAATAAAAAAAGAGGACTTATTTAAAAATTCTAAAGAACAGATAATTTTTTTAGAAAATATACGGTTTTATGAAGAGGAAGAAAAAAATGATTTCAATTTTTCAAAACATTTAGCAAAACTTGCAGATATATTTGTTAACGATGCCTTTTCATGTTCACATAGAGCTCATGCATCTGTTAGTAAAATTACAGAATTCCTACCCTCATTCGCTGGGTTACAACTCAAAACGGAAATAGATGCATTAAAAAAAATTACTACAGAGATTAAAAAACCAATTACTTGTATTATTGGTGGATCAAAAATCTCAACAAAGATAAAATTAATTAAGAATTTAATACCTAAGTTTGATAATGTTATTATTGTAGGTGCAATGGCAAATAGTATCTTAAGTTACAAAGGTAACCCTACTGGAAAATCTGTAAAGGAAGATAATTATAAATCAATAATTGATGATATTTTTAAAATTGCAAAAAAACATTCTTGTTTAATCAATTATCCTGAAGACGTTGCAGTTGGAAAAAGTATGGAAGATAAGGCCATAATAAAGAATCTTAATGAAGTATCAAATGATGATATAATTTTAGATATTGGACCAAAAACTATAAACAAAATAAAAAATATTATTGAAAATAGTGAAACGATCTTATGGAATGGTCCAGCTGGATATTTTGAAAATCCAAACTTCGCTAATGGCTGTTTTGAGATTGCCAAAAAAATCATTAAAAAAAAATGTAAAAAGATAAATAATAAATTTTTGTTTAT
>JACWDK010000042.1 GCA_014654165.1 Pelagibacterales bacterium SAG-MED13
TTAATTGTTCCTTTTGCTATTTATGTTTTATTAAAATATTTTATTTTTTACGAAGAATTAATTGAGTTAGGAAAACTAGATGGTCTAAACTGGGTAGAAACAGGTGCTTGGGGTGGATTGTCATTAACTTTTATTATTTCTTTCTTTTGTCTAATTTTTTGTTTTCCAATAGGTATGGCTTTTGCACTTGGAAGAAGATCAGGATTTCCTTTAATTAGGTACATATCAATAGGCTTTATTGAATTTTGGAGAGGTGTTCCTTTAATCACAGTATTATTCATGTCAGCTGTAATGTTTCCAATGTTTTTACCAGCAGACTTTTTTATCGATAAATTGGTTAGATGTATAATAGCTATTTCATTATTTGAAGCAGCTTATGTGGCTGAAGTAATTAGAGGAGGTTTGCAAGCTCTTCCTAGGGGACAATACGAAGCTGCAAAATCATTAGGAATGGGATATTGGAGAATGCATATATTTGTAATTCTACCTCAAGCTTTAAAACTTGTAATTCCAGGAATAGCCAATACATTTTTAGCGTTAGTTAAAGATACACCACTAATTTTTGTTGTTGGACTATTAGAAATAGTAGGAATGTTAAATTTAGCTAAAACTAATCCAGAATGGTTAGGTTTTGCAATGGAAGGTTATGTATTTGCAGCAATAATTTTCTGGATTATTTGTTACGCAATGAGTAAATATAGCTATAATCTAGAACAAAAATATAAAACGGACCGATAAAAAGATGTCAAATAATATAATCCAAATAAGCAATATGAATAAATGGTTTGGGGATTTCCAAGTTTTAAAGGGGATTAATTTAGAAGTAAAACCAAAACAAAAAATTGTTGTTTGTGGTCCCTCTGGCTCGGGTAAGTCTACATTAATAAGATGTATAAATAGATTAGAGGAACATCAAGAAGGTGATATTATAGTCGATGGAACTGAATTAACTGAGGACACAAAAAATATAGAACAAGTAAGAGCAGAAGTTGGAATGGTGTTTCAACAATTTAATTTATTTCCACATTTATCAATTATTGATAACTGCACATTAGCTCCAATTTGGGTTAAAAAAATGCCAAAGAAAGAAGCTGAGGAACTAGCCCTTAAACACTTAGAAAGAGTACAAATATTAGATCAAGCTCAAAAATATCCAGGACAATTATCTGGTGGGCAACAACAAAGAGTAGCCATAGCTAGAGCTTTATGCATGGAGCCAAAAATAATGCTTTTTGATGAACCAACTTCAGCACTAGATCCTGAAATGATTAAAGAAGTTTTAGATG
>JACWDK010000043.1 GCA_014654165.1 Pelagibacterales bacterium SAG-MED13
ATTTATCAAAGCAATCATATTTTAGAGAAACCCTATATTTAGAAAACCTGGAATGCATCATACCTGTTGATTTAATATTAAGTTTTTTACATATACTTATGAAATTTTGCAATTCTCGATAATCATCAAGCATTATAAATTTTGTTATTTTAAGATATCTAAAAAAATTAAAATAAATATAATTTTTTCTTACATTGCATTTATGAATATGTAAAAATTTATTTTCTAAATTGATTTCTTTTTCAAGAAAAAATAATCTTGAGAAATAAACAATGCTTTGATGAAAAAAAACATTTTCATATTTGATGAAAGCTTTTAAAGATATTTTAAAACTATTTGTTCTAATTATATTGACATAGTTTGCTTGTTTAATTTGTGAAATATAACTGCTAGATCTTGGATCATAAATTTCTTCATTAAAAGCAATAAAATAGTTAGCTTTATTAATTTTTTTTATTTTAGCTTTTACAATCGTATACAAACTAAGAATAAGTAGAATTAAATTTACAGGAAACTCTTTAAAATAATAGCGTCCTTTCTTGAAATTTTTTGTGATAATTAATTCAAATAAATCTGAAGAACTTAAATCATATTCTTTCGACTTAAATTTATTTTTACGTAATTGGTTAAATTTTTTTAAAGCCAATGAAAACATATTTATGTTAAGTTTTTAATCAATATTCCGATTTTTTTAATATATTAATGAATATCATTGATGTTAATTTTAAATACCATTTTAAATTGGCAACACATTTTAAGAATATCTTTTAGAAATTTTGTCAGTTTTAAATTTTTTCTTTGCTTTGATAAAATCTGCCATCACATCAATTGAAAAACTGTCTCCAATTAAATCTATTGTCTTAATTTTAAGACCAGTTTCAAGAGCTCGTAGTAGTTCTATATCCTCAATTTTTTCTAAATTAGATTTATTCGATTTAGAATATTTTATTAATGCATCTTTTTTAAAGGAGATAATTGATAAGTGTTTTTTAAAAAAAGGACTTTTATTTTTAAATTCTAGAGGAATTTTTGCTCTAGATAAATAAAGAACATTCTTTTTATTATCAGTAACAACTTTTACAATATTTTGATTTTCTGCGAATTTAATTTTTAGTGTTGGTAAAACAATATCTGCTGATAAATTTTTTTTGTGATAATCTATTACTTTGTCTATATGCTTTGGACTGACTAAAGGTTCAT
>JACWDK010000044.1 GCA_014654165.1 Pelagibacterales bacterium SAG-MED13
AAATCAAAGCTCAGTTTATGGAAGTGGTGCAATTGGTGGAACGATTAATATCATAACTAAAAAAGGGGAAGCAGGTTTTCATAAAGACTTAGCTTATAATACATGCCACTGCTTGTCCAAACTATAAAATTACTCAAAAGGTAAAATAACAACGCACCTGTTAAACTAAAACCTAAAAGATTTTTTGAATTAAAATTATTAGCAAACTTAAAGAACAAAGCACCTATTAAAATTAAAATTAAATAAATGAATATCATATTCTTATGAAAACCAATTATTACATCACTAAAAAACATCGACGAAACTAATACAAAAATTGAAATATAGAAATTCTTAAAAAGTAATCCACTTAGAACAGTTAACGCTATCAATGGAGTAAAATTAGGTGGATGAGGTATAAGTCTCGAAAACACAAGTAGAACTATTAAAAAACAAATACTGCTATTTTTATTTAATATTTTCACAATATTAAAACTTCTATCAGATTTAGATAAAATATATACTAAAAATTATTCCGCAAACCAAAATTGAAACTTCTTCCAAGTTGTGAATAGTCTCTGGTTGTTTCGTATTTTTCATCAAGTAAATTAGTTATATTAAGAAACATATTATACTTATCATTTAATTTAAAATTCATATTTAAATCGTTCACAAAATAATCATCCAGTACTTCATCATTGAATGTTCTATTTCCATTTCCATAATCTCTTGCAACATCAGACCATTTTGAGTTTAGATTAAAATCTAAATTTTTATATCCAGGTATTTTAAAGTTTGTTTTTAAATTAATAATATTTCTTGGAACTCTTACCATCTGAGCGTTGGTATAACTTGCATTTTTATTAGGGTCATCCTGTTCTGCACCATCATAAGTAGAAGTATAAGTATAATTTAAATTAAAATTAAGATTTTCATTTACAATCAACTCAGACAAAAAATTCTAAGCCTTGAGATTTCACATTCCCTGGCATATTTTGAGTTGTGTATGCATTTCCAGAGCTTGTTCCAGTTTCCCATCCCTCTAATACATCGTGATATTTAACATTAAAATAAGTTGCATCGGCATTTGTTTAATAATTATTTCTTAAATTTATTAAGAAATATTTTGGAGGATGT
>JACWDK010000045.1 GCA_014654165.1 Pelagibacterales bacterium SAG-MED13
TTTAAAAATTCTGAGAAAAATTCATCATTTTTGGGTATTACATACCCATCTATGTTATGGTCCTCAAATTGATCTTTCAATTTTTTAAGTTTTACTGGGATCATTTAATTCTTTTTTGATAACGTATCCATCCTGGACTTCTTACAGACTCATCCTCAGTTTCAAAATCTTGATTAAATTCAAAGTCTTCTATTTCCTCTTTGTTTTCATCGAAAAATGAATTTTTTTCTAAATAATCCTCAGGTAGTTCATTGGTAAACCTTGATGCCATACTATCAATCCAATCGCCCTGGTAAAATCTATTCATTGAAAAAGAAATAATTGCATTTTTTTTTGCCCTAGTTATTCCTACATAGGCAAGTCGTCTTTCCTCTTCCAGTCCTTTGTGTCCTTTTTCTTCTATAGATTTTTGATGAGGAAATAGACCTTCTTCCCACCCTGGCAAAAAAACTACATCAAACTCTAAACCTTTTGCAGCATGCATTGTCATCATATTGATTTTTTGACCTTCCCAATCTTGATCGATTGATGTTGCGAGTGAGACATGTTCTAGAAAACTTTCTAAATTATCAAATTCCTTCATTGCACTTAAAAGTTCTTTAATATTTTCTAATCGATTTTCGTTTTCAATATCTTTTTTATTTTTTAACATTGAAGAATAACCTGACTCATCAACTATTATTTGTAATAATTTCACATGGTTCATCTTTTTAATCTTTAAATCATTTCTCCATTTAAAAATTAAATTTAAAAATGAAGTTAAACCTAATTTTGTTTTCGGTTTTATTAAATTTTGTTCTAACATTTCTCTAGAACTTAACTCTAAACTGATTTTATTTTTTTTTGAATATTCATGGATTAATTTAATAGTACTATCTCCTATTGATCTCTTAGGGTTATTGACTATTCTCTCAAAAGCTAAATCGTCTTTGTCTTGATAAATCAATCTTAAGTAAGCAATACAATCTTTAATTTCTGCTCTTTCATAGAATTTTGTTCCTCCTAGAATACGGTAAGGTAATCCAATTTTTAAAAATCTTTCCTCAAATTCCCTAGTTTGAAAAATCGCTCTTACTAAAATTTAACATTGGCACG
>JACWDK010000046.1 GCA_014654165.1 Pelagibacterales bacterium SAG-MED13
CACATAATGGAGCTCCTACTAATGCTGCCAAAGGAATGATAAAATCATTTTGTCTTACAAGTTTTTTTATTAAATTTTTATTTCTAACATCTTCACAAATGAAATTAAAATTTTTGTGAAAATATAAATGATTCAGAGACCCTTTGTCATATTTTAAAAGATCTACTACGGTCACATGATGTCCTTGTTCTAATAACTTAGTACTTAACATTGTACCAATATATCCTGCTCCTCCTGTTATTAAAACTTTGCTCATTATTTTTAAAATTTAAAACTTTTATATCATTAAAATTTAAATCTTAATCACCTTTAATTTTTCTTTTAAGTTTTATTTTAGTCATTTCCACTATATTTTCGGCTGCTTTTGCTCCAAATTTTTTTGTTATTAAACTTAGAAAAGGTTTGTGATTATGGTATTTGTCAAATGCTTCATCTCTCAAAGTTATAACTTCTTTAGCAGATAGTTTTTCTGTTGGTAGAGGCAAAGTGTCGTAAGAATGAAATGAATAACCTTCATAACTACTGGGCAGCTTTACACCATCATCTAGTGCTTTTTTATATAAAAAACTTCCTGGTAAAGCCATTGCCCCATAAGTATTCCAACCTGCCGTACACAATTCCAAGCTTAAATCAAAAGTTTTTTGAACTGTTTCTTTTGTATCTCCAGGTAATCCATAAATGTAATTTGCCATCACGTTAATATCTGCATCATGAACTTTTTGAATTACTTTTGTTACATCAACATCTTCAAATTTACCTTTATCAACCTCTAGTCTTACTGACTTATCTCCACTTTCAATTCCTAAAGCTAACCATTTTATTCCAGCTCTTCGAACTAATTTTAATATTTCTGGTCTTTTGACAGTATCTATTCTACTGTAACTCCAAATTCTAAGTGAGTCATCTTTGTTTCTCTCTGCTAATTTTTCACACAATGGAATGTAATATTTCGGATTCAGTAAAAACATTTCATCAACAATTCTTATTGTTCTAACTCCCATTTCAATTAATTTATCAAATTCTTTTATTATAAAGTCTGTAGACCAAAATCTCATTTTGCTGTAATTTGATGCTACACCTACCTCATCTT
>JACWDK010000047.1 GCA_014654165.1 Pelagibacterales bacterium SAG-MED13
GGAAGAGCAGTAAATACAATATCTACATTATTCAAATATTTTTTATTATACTTGGAAATTTTTGGTAATTTTCTTGTCTTTAAAGTATTATCATATGATGAAATTTTTTTACCAACCGAGGAACTACCACATAAATATTTTATGTTTATATTTTTGTGTTTAATCAATAATTTAATTAATTGAATACCAATATATCCAGTTGATCCAACAATTAGTATATTCAGCTTAGGCATTTTATATTATAGCAGTTAAAAGTTAAAAAAGAATTATCTTTTAGAGAATTGGAAGCTTCTTCTGGCTTTTTTTCTTCCTGGTTTTTTTCGTTCTACAGCTCTGGAATCTCTAGTGGTTAATTTTTCTGTCTTTAAAGTAGATTTTAAGTTTGAGTCAAATAATACTAAAGCTTTTGAGATACCATGAACCATAGCGCCTGCTTGACCAGTGGGTCCACCTCCTTTAACACTACATCTCACGTCATATTCAGTTGCTTGGTTAATTATTTCAAACGGTCTTGTTATCTGCATTTTATGATTATCACTTGCAAAATAGTCACTAAAAATTTTGCCATTTACATAAATCTTTCCAGACCCTTTTTTTAACCATACTTTAGCTATAGATGTTTTTCTTCTACCAGTAGCATATTTACTATCTTTAAAATCTAATTTAATTTTTGATATCTTGGATGCAGATTGAGTATTTTCCATATTAGTTTCTTATTGTATTTTTACTATTTAGTTTATCTAATTCTATTACTTTAGGATTCTGCGCAGTATGAGGATGATCACTACCAGAATAAATCTTTAATTTTGTAAGTTGTTTTTTTCCTAACACACCACCTGGTAACATTCTTTTAACTGCAAGTTTTAAAACCTCTCCAGGTTTTTTCTCATGAAGTTTTTCCGGTGTAGTTTCTTTTATTCCACCTGGATGACCAGTATGTCTAAAATATTTCTTATCTTGAAATTTTTTACCAGTAAACTTTGCTTGTTCTATATTTTTAACTACAACGAAATCACCATTGTCCATATGAGGTGTGTAAGTAGTTTTATTTTTTCCTCTTATAATTTTAGAAACAATTGTAG
>JACWDK010000048.1 GCA_014654165.1 Pelagibacterales bacterium SAG-MED13
GTTGGAGTAAAAGACATGCAACATTTATGATTATGGGCGACACCTGTACAAGAGCTTGTGCGTTTTGTGATGTCAAAACGGGTAAGCCAGAAAAATTAGATCCATTTGAACCTTACAAAATTTCAAATGCTGTAAGTAAATTAGATTTAAAACATGTCGTCATAACATCAGTTGATAGAGATGATTTAGATGATGGTGGTTCAAATCATTTTTACGAAGTAATAAATGCAACTCGTAAAAAAAATCCTAAAACTTCAATTGAAGTTTTAACACCAGATTTCTTGAGAAAAGGGGACGCCTATAAAAAAATTTTAGAGGCAGATTTAGATGTGTTTAATCACAACATTGAAACGGTACCACGTCTTTATTTAAAAGTAAGACCAGGCGCGAGATATTTTGGATCTCTAGAACTTTTAAAAAATATAAAAAAAATTAATAAAAAAGTTTTTACTAAATCTGGTTTAATGGTTGGACTTGGTGAGGATAAAGATGAATTAATTCAAGTTATGGACGACTTAAGATCCGCTGATGTAGATTTCATAACTATAGGTCAATATTTACAACCTTCTCCAAAACATCATCCACTAAGTAGATATTATCACCCTGATGAATTTAAAGAGTTAGAAAATATTGCAAAATCAAAAGGATTTTTATTAGTATCATCATCCCCACTTACAAGATCATCTTATCATGCAGACGAAGATTTTGCTAAACTCCAACAAAATAGATTAAAAAATAATTAATGCCTAAAGCCTCAGTAACAAGGCACATAGAAAGAGAAAAACAAAAGTTAATAGATTTTGTTTTGGACATTGAAAAATACCCAGAATTTATTCCTTTTTGTATTGATTCAAAAGTTTATGAGCGTGAGAATAAAAAGGATGAGATAGCAATCATTGCAGATTTAACTATCGGCAGAAAACCTTTTGTAGATACTTATAAAAGTGATGTACGTTATGATAAAAAAAACGACTCAATACATGTTACTAATATTGGTGGTCCCTTGAAACATTTACAAAATAACTGGAAATTTACTCAAAAAGAAAATTATACTGAGGTTCAATTTGATGTTGATT
>JACWDK010000049.1 GCA_014654165.1 Pelagibacterales bacterium SAG-MED13
TTATTATTTTTATCTTTCTTAATCGCAACTTTTCTACCTGCTGCAATTTTAAAAATAAAATGAACTAATGATTGTTAGTTGCCAGCAATTTGGGAATAGATTTTTTCTTTATTAGTTTGACCAATACTTCGTGAAATTTCTTTGTTGTTTTTATAAACAACAATCGTAGTCCAGTAATCGATATCTAATAGTTTAGCTATATCTTTGTCTTTAGTTTGTTCGTAACTTAGAAAAACAACATCCTCAAAGTCTTTCTTCGCTTGATCTAATATGATTACTTGCTTAGCACATGTACCGCAGGTTTTATTCCATGAGTTAATAACAACTGTCTTTCCACTTGCTTGAGCGTCATTAAAAATCCTGCGATTAATCCAACTAATATTGAAATATATGCAGTTTTTTCATTAATCTTCTTATTATAAAAACTATAGAAAACAGTTAAAACAAAAGCACAACAAAATAAATCAGCTAGTAAAAATAAATACAAGATATCAAATCCTTTTGAAGCAACAAAAAATACAACAACAGAAATTGCGATAATGAAATATTTAGAAAGTTTTAAATAATCTGTTTTCTTGTCAAAATTAAACGTCGCTTTACCGTCAACCACAAATAAACTAGATATAGCATTTACTAATGTATCTACTGTTGAAATAGTTAACGCCAATCCAAGTACAATTATTAATAATGACAACAATTCAGTCTGATCTTTTAATAATAAAGTAAAAAATCCAAGATCTGGTCTGTTAGCTGGATCTATAGAAAAAGATACCATCCCTATAAAGCCCATCAAAAATACAATTGGAACAATAATTAAAAAAGAAATTATCAAACCTTTTTTAAGAGTTTCATAATTTTTAGCTGCATAAACTCTTTGCCAATTACCTTGGTGAAAAAGATTGGTTGCAGCTACAGCAATAAAAAAAGTTAAACCTGCAGTGTAACTAGGTATATAGGAAGAGCTTAATAACTGAGGATTTTTACTCTCTATAAAAGAAAAAGAAAAGCTGTCACCACTAAATAATGTAACATATGA
>JACWDK010000005.1 GCA_014654165.1 Pelagibacterales bacterium SAG-MED13
AGCCATCACGTATAATCTTTCGCCAAGTAATAATGCTTCTGTTATTTCTTTTCTTCCATGACCAAGAGGATTACAAAACAAACCCGAGCTTGCATCAATTTGGGTTTTTCCATGGTGTGTTTTAAGATAGACACCTTTTGCTTCAGTAATTAATCTAGGATTTTTTTTAAAATCTTTATTGGATGTAAACGGCATCCAATGTTCATTTAGAGAATTAGGAATATTTGTTCTATTTTCTGAGCTCATAATTAATTATTATTTAAGTGTTTTTAAATTAATAGACTAAATTTGTTTGTTTGCTAGAAATTTATTAAAACTCAAATTGGACTAATCATACAATACAACTTTAAATTGTACAATTGAAAAATTTGCAATTCTGGTTCCAGTTATAATTTGTTTTACTTCTATTCAAAATTGAATTTAAATATCTACAATTAAATAATTAAAGATAGGGGAATAAATGAAAAAAATAATAAGTTTTCTTCTAGGATGTTTTGTAGCTCTTAACTTAAGTATTTCTGCTGCTAATGCGGCTGCTAATGAAGTTAGAGTTGCTTATTTTCTAGAATGGCCAAGTCCAAATTTAGAGGATATGCAAAAAAAAGCATTCGCTAAAGCTCTTGGTGTTCCAGTTAAATGGACAAATTTTACAAACGGTGGAGCAATGACTGATGCTATGCTTGCAGGAGATATAGATATTTCTTATTCTCAAGGTTTAGTACCTTTCATTAACGCTGTTAAATCTAAAGCACCAATTAAACTAGTTGATATTGCTATGGAATACGGAATGGGAGGAACAACTTGTGTTACTTCTAATGCTTCTGGAATTACAAAAGCAAATGCTACTGAATTAGAAGGTAAGAAAGTTGCTGTTCCATTAGGAACAATGGCTGAATACGTTTTTGATGAAAGTATGAAAGTTGTTGGAGCTGATAGAGGCAAAATGGATATTATCCAAATGGATCCTGAAGAAGGAGCTGCTGCATTAGTAAGTGGTGATGTTGTAATGGCATGTTTATTTGGTGGTAACTCAATTAAAGCTGCTACTGCTGTAGGATCAAGACTTCTAACAGTAGACGAAGCTAGAGCTGCAGGTATTCTTGGAATAGATATTACTTCAGTAACTACAAAGTTTATGAAAGAAAATCCAGGTATGCTTAGAACTTTTATAGAAGTAACTCACGAAGCTAATGCTAGATACAAAGCTGGTAAAAGCAATATGAGTGTTATGGCAAAAGCTTCAGAAATGAAAGTTGCTGATATGAAAGATACTTTAAGTGGATTTAAATTCCTAACTCCAGAAGAAACAAAAAGTTCTATGGAAAGTGGAAATCTTGATGCGTTCCTAAAAGGTATGGGAACTCCAAGAGGGAATGTAGACACTAGTTTCTTACCTTTATAATCTAAAGGTATTTAAAATTTAAATAGGCGCCAATTAATATTTAATTGGTGCCTATTTTTTTATAGAATTTTTATTATAAGGATATTTGATGAGTGATTTAGTTTCTCAAGATCTAAATATGATTTTTAAAACTCCCAAAGGAGAAACAGTACATGCATTAAAAGATTTAAATTTTACTTTAAAAAAAGGGGAACTGTTAACAGTTCTTGGGCCCTCTGGATGCGGAAAAACAACCTTATTAAATATTACCGCAGGATTTATTAGACCAACCTCAGGAATTATCAAATTAAATAATAAAGAAATAGATGGACCTGGTGTTGAAAGAGGAATGGTTTTTCAACAAGGTGCTTTGTTCGAATGGTTAACTGTTGCTGAAAACGTTGACTTCGGATTGAGAATGAAAAATGAAGATTCAATTAAAACTTCTCAAAAAGTAAATGAATGGCTAGAAATAGTAGGTCTCAAGGGATTTGGGAACACTCCAACTTATCAATTATCTGGCGGTATGCAGCAAAGAGTAGCTTTAGCAAGATGTTTAATTAATGATCCTGATCTAATATTAATGGATGAGCCTCTGGGAGCTCTTGATGCTTTGACTAGAGAGAAAATGCAGTCTTTAGTTCTAAAAATTTGGAAAGAAACTGGGAAAACAATTATTTTAATTACTCACTCAGTTGAAGAAGCATTATTACTTGGCGAAAGATTATACGTGATGGCTCCAAGACCAGGAAGAATTCATAAGGAATATAATCTTCCATTTGCATCAATGGGTTTGAAAGAAGATCTAAGGGAGATAAAAAAGAATAAAGATTTTGGTGAAAAAAGAGAAGAAATTCTTGAAATGATTTGGAATATGGAGGAAGAAATTATGGGGAAAGAAATCTAAATGCTCACTCAAGCAGTAACTTTTTTAATTTTCTTTGCAGTTATTGGTTGCATTCTTTACGGAAGAAAATTGATTAAAACTGAAAAAGTAGATGCAGTTTTTGGAAATCCGGAAAGAGCATTAGGTGGTACTCACTGGGTAATTGTTGGAAGTAGTTTTCTTCTTTTGATATGGCTTTATTATTCATGGGATATTGCGAAAGGTTTTTATCCAAAATCTGCTAATGAACTTTGTCAAGTTGCAAAAGTAAATGACTCTTTGCTTGGATTGAAATACCAATTTCCTATAGAAGAAAGAGAGTTAAAAAGTACTTCACAAATTAAAAAAGAAAATAAGAACCTCAAGAATATCAATATTGAAATACAAAGCTCTGAGAACCTTAATAATGAGCAGAAAATAATCCTTGTTAGTTTTATTAATAAAACCAATCAGTTGATCCCATTATTAACTAATGAAGATTTACTTGAAAATGAAACTAAACAAAAAATATATGATATCACTGGTAAGATTAATCTTTTAACAGAAAAATTTCAAAAACCTGATTATCCATTTGAAACTGAACAAGAACTTAATGACAGACTCAAGGCAGTAAGTGAAGAAGGAGGTTGGGGTATCACAAAAATAGACGCAGGATCAGGAACGATTGAAAATACTATAGAAGTACCACTTATACCAGCAACAAACAAAGGTTTGAAATTTCACGCAGCAGCTCAAGAATTAAACTTAATAAGTGATGAATTTTTTAAGTTAAGAAATCACAATCCACGATTTAAAAATAAAATCAAAGAAATTAAAGATCAAATAAAAACTTATAGAAAAAGTTTAGATGAATCTGAAGAAGTTGCCTCAAATTATGCAAAAAATATAATGAAAATTGCAAGAAGAATCGAATTTGCAAGCATATATCCACCTAATGCATTGGATATGATGCAAAATGCAATTATAAAATTTGAAAATGTACAAATAAAAGCTCAAGGTGGATTAAGATTTATTGATATACTTTTGTTTCCAGCAGGGACAATTGTTGCTAGCGGTCCAAGTTGTTCAGAACAAGGATCTGGAAGATGGTTGCCAAAACCTTCTGATACCCTTAATAAATTTATCTTAATGTCTAAACCTAGTGTGGGTTATAAAGATATCCCTCTTCTTTGGATAGATATGGTTGATGTTAGTAGAATGATTGGTTTTATTTTGCCTGACTGGATAGCAGATATTTTGCCTGGTGATTATCCCATTCATACTAATGATGGAATAGTAAAACAAAACTTCAAAGGCAATGTACTCAATATCGTTACTGGTAACTTCAAGCTATTTAAAGTACCCGTTCCTTATGGCCATATATGGGACTCATTTATGAGAGTTTTTCTAGGATTAGTATTTGGTATTTTAATTGGTGTTCCACTTGGGTTATTTATGGGCTTAAATAGGTTTGCTAAAGGTTTTTTTGATCCTTTAATAGAACTTTATAGACCAGTCCCTCCTCTCGCTTGGGCTCCTTTAATTATTTCAGTTCTTGGAATAGACAATACTGGAAAAGTATTTTTATTATTTATGGTTTCATTATCTATAATGATAATTTCAGCTAGAGCTGGAGCCTCTGGTACACAATTATCAAAAATTCATGCTGCTCATTCATTGGGTGCTTCTAAACGTCAAATCCTTAGATATGTAATATTTCCAAATTCTCTTCCAGAAATTTTAACTGGAATTAGGGTGGCTGTTGGAATGTGTTGGGGAACATTAGTTGCTGCTGAATTTTTAGCGGGAACCACCGGAATAGGATTTGTTGAAAATGTTGCTAAAAAATATTTTCAATATGAAGTTATATGGATAACAATCTTTATAATGGGAATGCTTGGATTGCTTTTTGATATTACTTTGAGGAAAATTATAGATAAGACTATACCTTGGCGTGGTAAGGGCTAATTTTTAAATTGAAAGTAAAAATCAATTTTTAATTATAAATAATTTAAATCTCTTTATTTTTCCAAGTCGAGGGGGTTAAATCATTTACTATTTCCAAATTAATATTATAGTCAAAGTTTCTTACGCCTCTTTTTTTAATATATTCGTATGTTTTTTCAATACCTGTCTTCAAAGATGTAGTTGTTTTGTATCCAAGCAGTCTTCTCGCTTTATCAGCTGAACATAAAGCATGTTTCACTTCTCGTGGTCTTTCTTTTTTGTATATAGGTTCAGAATTAAAACCTGATACATTTGCACAAATTTCTGCTACTTTATTAACTGTTACAAATTCCTCATCTGGACCAATATTGATAACTTCAGTATGGAGATTTTTTTGATCTAACATTGGAACTAAGCAACTTATACAGTCATCAATGTATGAAAAGCATCTTTGTTGTTCTCCATCTCCATAAATAATAGGCTGTTTCTTTTGCATCATTCTGTTTAACATAATTGAGACTACATTTCTGAATGGATCATCATATTTTTGTTTAGGACCAATTATATTGTGAGGAACTGCAATTACATATTCAATGTTATTTAACTCACAAAGATTAGCTAATACCTTTTCTGCTGCAACTTTTGAAATTGCATACGGATCTACTGGTTGTGGTTCCATATCTTCAGTAAATGGTGTTTTTAAATCTCCATATCTTGCCATAGAAGAACAATAAATAATTCTTTTAACTTTTTCATTCACAGCAGCAGTGAAAATAGAAACTGATGCTAAATAATTATTTTTAGTAATTTCATAAGGAGAAAATACTGATAAACCCTCATGGGCTGTTGCAGCACAGTGATACACTACATCAACATTTTTCATAATCGTTTGAACTTTTGATAAATCACAACAATCAATTTTATGAAACTCTATTTTCTCGGATATATTATCTTCATATCCTCCCATCATGTTATCTATGCCAATGATTTGATGGCCTAAATTATAAAGTTTTTCTGCTAAATGGGAGCCTAAAAAACCTGCAACACCTGTGATTAATATTTTATATTTTTTTGACACGAGTTTCTTATACTAATTTTATTTTTTATTTCAAATTAATATAAATCTTCTATTAGTCCTCATCTATAAAATCTTTAAATTTCTCTTTATTGGAAACTATAAAGTGTGGTAATCTTGATATATCATAAAGATCAAGTTTAAATTCACTGCTGTATTTATTGCTTTTTGAGTCTGCTAAATGATCATGGTCTATAACTCTTCTTTGAATTAAATCTCTAATTTTTTCTGGACTTTTTTTTGATGCTCTATATTCATCATGATGCTCAGCATCTAATTCTTTTTTATGAATTTCTTCTGGACTTATAACTCTAGTAAAATGCCAACCACCATTTTTAACAATTTCTACATTAATATATTTATCTTTTTTAAAAAAAGTATCTAATCTGAAAAACGAATATTTTTTAGGTTTTATTTGCCTTAACCATTCAAAATTTAACAAATCCTTTTTTTTAATTGCTCGAGTACCATACCATTTTATCCTATTACAAAATAAATTAAATTTGTAATAAAATAGATCCTGTTCAAAAATAATAATTTTATTTTTATTTGTCTCCTCAAATGATGTCATATTTGGTATTTCATCATTATCACTATAAAATATATAATCTTCAGGACTTGAAACAGATTTTACTGCCTCTAAAAGTTTATTTCTTTGATGAGCTATCCTTTTAACTGCATTAATTCTGTAATGCATCGGATTCTCAACTTTATTTATTGGATCTTCATATATTATATCATACGGTTCATCATCTACTGAGATATAAATTATTTTATGTTTAAATTTTGGAAAATTGTTCACATTAAAATTTAATTTTTTTTTTCTTCCTGAATGGGAAAATGATGCTTCGCAGACAATAAATTTATCAAAATACTTATCTAAAATATTTAACCGAGTATCCAAAATCAAATCTTCGTCATAATAAAGAGTGCAATCAAATAATTTCATAAGTTAATTCTTATTTTTATCGAATAAGATTGTTTAAACTATTATAATTATTTACAAAAGAAAGTAAAAATATGAGAATTTTAATTACAGGTGGTTGTGGTTTTGTTGGTACTAATTTGGCTCTATATTTAAGCTCAAAAGGATTTGTTATAGATAGCTTTGATAATCTCTCAAGGAAAGGTTCGAAGTACAACTTAAATCTTTTAAAAAAAAAAAAAATTAAAAACTATAAATTTGATATCACCAATTTATCTGAACTTAAAAAACTACCTAAATATAATTTGATATTAGATTGTTGTGCAGAGGCGGCAGTAGAGGTTTCTAAAAAAGACATAGATAAAGTTATAAATACAAATCTAATTGGAACTATAAATATTTTAAAAAAAGCAAAGAAAGATAACTCAAATATTATATTTCTTTCTAGTAGTAGAATTTATCCATTAAAAGTGCTCAATAATGTAATTAAGAAAAAAATTATTAATTCAACAATCAGAATAAATAAAATGTTTGGAGAAAAAGATAATATCCAAGGTCCAAAGACAATATATGGTTTAACTAAACTTGCGTCAGAAATGTTTATAGAAGAATTCTCTTATGCATTTGGTTTAAAATATATTATTAATAGATGTGGCGTAATATCAGGACCTCTTCAATTTGGGAAGCAAGATCAAGGTTTTGTGAGTTTGTGGATATGGAATCATATAAATAAAAAGAATATGAAATATATAGGTTATGGTGGATATGGAAATCAAATTAGAGATGTACTGCATATTAAGGATTTATGTGAATTGATTTTTTTACAAATTAAAAAATTCAACAAATTTAATAATATGTTATTTACAGTTGGTGGTTCAAAAAAAAGCAATACCTCGCTCAAACAATTAACTGTAATGTGTAGAAAAGTAACAAAAAATAAAATTAAATTTAAAAGAATTTCAAAAACATCAATATACGATATTCCTTATTTTATAACTGATAATAGCCTTGTTACAAAAATATATAACTGGAAGCCTAAAAGAAATATTTTTGAAGTTGTTTACGACACTTTTTTATGGTTAAAAAAAGAAAAAATAAAAATAAATAAATATTTCTAATGTCATTAGCTATTATTACAGGTTCAACTGGATTAGTTGGATCAGAGGCTGTAAATTTTTTTCATGATAAAGGGTTTGATGTATTAGGTATAGATAATAATTTAAGAAAATTTTTTTTTGGTAAAAGTGGATCTACTTCTTGGGTAAAATCAAAACTTTTAAAAAGAAACAAAAATTTTAAAAATTATAGTATTGATATAAGAAATTTAAAAAGTTTAGAAAAAATCTTTAAAGATTGCTCTAAAAGAATTTCGATAATAATTCATTGTGCAGCACAACCTTCTCATGATTATGGTAAAAATTTTCCTTTTTTAGATTTTAATATTAATGCTACAGGAACTCTAAATCTTCTAGAATTAACAAAAAAATATTCCCCAAATGTGCCTTTTATATTTATGTCAACTAACAAGGTTTATGGTGATAATCCTAATAAACTTAAGATTTATGAAAAAAATACAAGATGGGAATTAAGTAAAACTGATAAAAATTATAAAGGTATAAAAGAAAATTTTTCTATAGATAACGCAACTCATAGTTTCTTTGGGGTTTCTAAAACTTATGCAGATTTAATTGTACAAGAATATGGAAAAAATATTGGCTTAAAAACTGTTTGTTTTAGAGCAGGTTGTATAACAGGTCCAAATCATAGTGGTGCAAATCTTCACGGTTTTTTATCTTATCTTGTCAAAACAAGTTTAATTAAGAAAAAATATAATTTAATTGGATACAAAGGAAAACAGGTAAGAGACAATCTTCACAGTAATGATCTTATAAAATGTTTTTGGGAATTTTTTAAAAAACCAAAAAATGGTGAAATTTATAATATAGGTGGTGGCAGATATTCAAATTGTTCGATTATTGAAGCTTTAGATCTAATAGAAAAGATTTCTAAAATAGAGATTAATAAAAATATTTTGAAAACACCAAGAGTTGGTGATCATATATGGTATATATCAGATACATCAAAATTTAAAAAAGACTACCCTAATTGGAAGCAAAAATATGATACTAAAAAAATTATAAAGGAATTAATTGAACATCAAAAATAAAAAGATCCATAAATTAGTTTTTCAAATATTCAAGAAACACGGTTTAACTTCAGAGCACTCAAAAATTTGCTCAGATGCAATTTTAAACGCCGAACTAGTAGGAGCCCATAGTCATGGACTATCTCGCCTTAAAATGTATTGTGAAAGAATTAAAGAAAAGCTCATCAAGCCAAATCCCAAAATTAAAATCAAAAAAATTTCACAGTCTATTGCACACATAAACGCTGATGATAGCATCGGTTTTGTGGCAGCTGATTTAGCATTAAAGATAGCTATCAAAAATGCTCTGAAGACTGGGATTGGTTTAGTTGCTGTAAAAAATAGTAATCATTATGGACTTTCGGGATATTATGCTGAAAAAGCGGTTAAGAAAAATTTAATTACAATGATCTATACAAATGCTCCTCCAGCTATCGCACCACACGGTGCATTAAAAAGTTTACTAGGTACAAACCCAATTTGTTTTGGAGTACCAACTGGCACAAAGGTACCTTTTATTTTAGATTCATCTAACTCAATGATTAATAGAGGAAAAATAAGATTAGCCAAAAAAAATAATACAAAATTACCAGCAGGAGTAGCGCTAGATAGATTTGGTAAACCAACTAGAGATCCACAAAAAGCACTAGAGGGTATACAATTGCCCATGGCTGGTTTCAGGGGATCAGGTTTAGCTTGGATGGTTGATATTTTAAGTGGATTAATTACTGGTAGTAATCACGCAGGCAAAGTTAAAGATCCTTTTGAAGATTTTTCAGGACCTCAAAATGTTGGCCATTTATTCTTTTTATTTAAGGCAAACTTATTTATAGGGGACTATAGAAAAAGAATTAAAGAAAATATTAAAATTATAAAAAAACTGCCAAAATTAAAGAGTACAAAAGAAATTTTTTATCCTGGGGAAAATAAATATAAAAGATTTTTAAAAAATTCAAAAAAACAAATCAAAATTTCATCTGCAGTTTTAAAAGACTTGAAGATATTAATCTCTGATTAGAATATTCCATTTTTTATAACTATCGATCTTATTAAAATTCTCATTTATATAAGAGTTTACAAGATATAATTTTTCCTCTAAAGGGTAGTCCCAATCATTTTTTGATCCTCCAGATATTATAATCTTAGTTTCTTCCATTTGATTAATGAATCTTTTTTGATTTATTTTTGACGAAGCGCTCCAAACAAAATAATATTTAGTACAGCTTTTTTTTTGTAATAAGTAGTATAAAATTGCGTCATTACTAAAAATTTGAATACAATCAAAATTTTTTACCTTGGGTTTTAAAAAATCTATCAATTTTTTTTCATCTTTATTTAGAAACTCTTTATCTTCTATATTTACATAAAGATTTAGTCTTTTCTTAAAATTAAAGATATTTGAGAAATTTATCTCAGATAAGAATATTAACGTAATTATCATAATTGAGCTACTTATATAAAATTTCAACTTAGAAATATTTTTGAAAAATTTTAAAACAAAATATGAAAAAAAAATTGACAATGTAATTAAGGGGAATCCAAAAGAATTTTTTATATGTGGCCCATCAGTTCTGCCAAGAGCATATAAATAGCTTCCTATTGATATCAAAGATAAGAAAATAAATATTTTAGAAAAATTAGTTGGGTTATCTTTATTAAATATTAAATTTATAGATATTATAATACATCCCAAAATAGCTAACATGGTCTTAGTTGCTCTAGATGAGTTAGGATCATCACTAAATGGTACCGGATGTATAAGTCCATGAACATAAGGCATTTCTTTGTAAATTGAAAAAGTATTTTCGATGAAATATTCAAATTCTTTTTCCAAAAAAAAATATGACGATGCCCAAACAATCATTATGAAGAATAAAAGAAAAAAACTTTGTTGGTATCTTTTTGAAAGAACTAAGAATAAAAAAATAAAGAATATTAAAATGTTACATATTAAACCTCTATCTATACCCCAAAACATTGACAGAGGACTTAAACACGAAATTAAAAATATAAATAGAAGCGAGTTTCTTTTCGAAATAATAAATGTAAAAAAAATCAGCAACAGAATAATTGGTATTTCTCTAAAAGAAATTGAGCTTACGTTTCCAATTTCATAATTTATCATTGAAACAAAAACTATAGAGTTAAACAAAAAGAAAATTATCTGTTTATATAAATTTAAATTTGTGAATTTGGTGAGTAAATAAATAAAATAAACTGCAAGTAATTTAAATATCAGTACATAAATTAGATCAGCAAATCTGGTAATACCTATACTAATATGGTCAAAAAGTTTCCAAAAAATGGATGATGATAATGTCTCATAAAAAATACCAACAGTAACATATGAACCTGACCATAAAGAATTATCTAAAAAATTTTTATAAGCTGAACTAATTCTTTGACCTTCATGATAACTGTCGATTATGTTTGTTAAAAAATTTATTGAAAAGAAACTTGCTAATAAAATAAATATAAAAGTAAAAAAAAATAAATTCAACTCAATATTCTTTTTTCTTTCATACTCAGTATGAGTATTAAAAAAAGATAAAATCTGATTAAAAAAATTTTTATTTGAATAGTATTTTGAAATAATAAATATCAAACTTGGTAATGATAGAAAAACTAAATATCTTAAAATATCATTGAAAGAATTATAATTTTGTTTTGAATATTCTCCAATTATTCCACGATCTTGGTAATCTAATTCTATTAGACCCCAAGTAAATCGTCCAATTAATATTGAAATTAAAAAAAAAATTATAAAAAATATTTTTTCTTTTTGAAATTTCATTAATACTGTTTTAAAGTTTAAAATGAGTTTATCAATAATTATTCCTGCGTATAATGAGAGTAATCAAATAAATCATACAATAAAGAAATTGGAAATTATTCCAAAAAAAATTAAAGATTATGAAATAATATTCATAGATGATTTGAGTATAGACGATACTTACAAAAAATTAAAAAAAATTGAAAAAAAATTCAAAAGGATAAAAGTCTTAAGGAATAAAAAAAAAGGGTTAGGACCTGCTTTAGAACTAGGTATCCAAAAATCAAGAAAAGAGCATATTTGTATCTTTATGTGTGATTTATCTGATGATGTAAGGGATATTATAAAATATTATAAATGTGTAATTAATGATCCTAATCTAGATGCTGTATTTGGTACAAGATTCTCTAAAGACTCAAAAATATTAAATTACCCTTACGTAAAATTGTTAATTAATAGAATTGCTAATAATTTTATAAGATTTTTATTTCTTTCAGATTATAATGACTTCACAAACGCTTTTAAACTTTACAAAAGGAAAACATTGTTAAAATTATTTCCAATAGTATCTGAAAATTTTAATGTTTTTTTAGAGCTTCCACTTAAAATAATTACTCGAAAATACAAATATAAGATTGTGTCAATAAATTGGTTTGGAAGAAAATTTGGGGAGTCAAAGTTTAGAATTAAAGAAATTGGATCAATGTATATTTTTACAATGTTATACTGTTTTTTAGAAAAAATTCTTCTAAACAAAAAATAATATTTCAATTTATAAATTTAAATGTATATTTTGTTTAATGTTATCAAATAAAGAAATTGTTTGCCCTAACAACTTGCTTAATACTGCACATAAAAAGAAAGCTGTTAAAGCTGCTATAGTTAATGCTGGTAAGCCATTACCAATGTTGTCTGTCCAGGATGCAGTCAACGAAAGTTTGATAGAGCCGATTTTTATCGGTGATGAAAAAGAAATTTTAAAATGTGCTGAAGATTTAAAATGGGATATTTCTAATTATGAAATCATTCATGAACCTATAGAAAATAATACTGCTGGAATTGCTGCTAAACTCGCTAGTGAAAAAAAAATTAGAATAATTGTTAAAGGACATATTCATACAGATGTATTAATGAAAGAGGTTCTCAAAAGAGAGTATAATTTATTAGGAAAAACTAGATTGAGCCATATTTGGCATATGACACTAGATAAAGATGACAAACCTTTAATAATTACAGATGGTGCCTTAAATGTTTTGCCTAATTTAAAAACCAAAATGCATATATTAAAAAATGTAATAAATTTTTCACACCGGATTGGTCTTCAAAAGCCAAAAGTTGCTATACTTTCAGCCACTGAGGAAATTTTGGATAGTGTTCCAAGTTCAATAGATGCGAAAGAACTTACAGAATTGGCAAAAAAAGAAAATTTAAAGGCAGATGTTTTTGGTCCACTTGCTTTTGATAATAGTGTTTCTAAAAAATCTGCTGAAATTAAAGGTATTCAAAATAGTGTAGCAGGTATGGCGGATGTTTTATTAGTTCCAAGTGTTGAGACAGGAAATGGATTAGTAAAAATGTTAATTTACTTTTCAGGAGCTTGTGCGGCTGGAGTGGTTATAGGAGGAAAAGTTCCTGTGGTCATCACAAGTAGATCAGATGAAGCACCAGCTAGATTAGCCTCTATTGCTGCTGCAGTAGTAGCTTTAGATTAATAGTTTCATTGAAAAAAAAACTAATTTGCATTAAATAGTTTCATTAATTCAAATAAAAACTATGGCAATTACTTATTTAAAAAAATCCCCAAAGACATCCTCTACTGATGATACCAAAACTACTGAGATAGTTAAAAGTTTATTAAAAGAAATTGAAAATTCAAAAGAAGAAGCATGTATCAATTTAACTAAAAAATTTGATAAATATTACGGTGAAATTATTGTTTCCAAAGAAAGAATTGAAAAGATTAAAAAAGATTTAGATCAAAAAACAAAAGATGACATTCAATTTTCTCATGAAAGAGTAAGAAAGTTTGCAGAAGCACAATTAAAAAATTACGGTCAAGATTTTGAAGTAGAACTTTCTCCAGGATTGTTTGCTGGTCAAAAATTAATACCAGTCAACACTGCTGGTTGTTATATACCTGGCGGACGTTACGCACATATAGCCTCTGCTGTTATGAGTGTAACAACAGCTAAAGTTGCTGGAGTAAAAAATATTATTGCTTGTAGTCCTCCCAAAGAAGGAGTTGGAGCTCATCCAGCAATTGTTTATACAGCTGATTTGTGTGGTGCTGATGTAATACTAAATTTAGGTGGAGTTCCTGGTATTGCTGCAATGACTAATGGATTATTTAAAAATCCACCTGCAGATATATTGGTTGGTCCAGGAAATCAGTTTGTTGCTGAGGCAAAAAGAATTTTATTTGGAAAAGTTGGAATCGATTTGTTTGCAGGTCCAACAGAAATTGCTGTAATTGCGGATGACAAAGCTGATGCTGAAATGGTAGCAGTGGACTTAGTAGGTCAAGCTGAACATGGATATAATTCTCCTGCTTGGTTATACACCACCAGTAAAAGAGTAGCTGAAGAAGTGCTAAGAAGAGTTCCTGAATTGATTGCTGAATTGCCTGAAGTTCCAAGAACAAGTGCTGAAGCAGCATGGAGAGATTATGGTGAAGTTATACTTTGTGATACTGATGAGGAAATGGCAACTGTAAGTGATGAATATGCGCCCGAACATCTAGAAGTTCAAACTCAAAATCTTGAATGGTTTCATAAAAGATTAAAAAATTATGGGTCACTATTTATTGGTGAAGAAACAACTGTTGCTTATGGAGATAAATGCTCTGGTACAAATCATATCTTACCTACAAAAGGTGCTGGTCGTTATACAGGTGGATTGTTTGTAGGAAAATTTATTAAAACTTTAAGTTTTCAAAGAATGACAAAAGAGTCTACAAAATCTGTTGGGGCAGCCTGTGCAAGGATTTCAAGATACGAAGGTATGGAAGCTCACGCAAGAACAGGTGACGTAAGACTTAGAAAATACGGTTTTTCTAATTAATTTTCTGGAATAAAAATTAAACACAATCCATTATTACAAAATCTTTTTCCAGTAGCAGTTGGACCATCTAAAAAAACATGACCATGATGTGCACCACAGTTTGCACAATGATATTCAACTCGCTTCATACCAAATGAATAATCTATTTTTGTTTTAAACGCTCCTGGTAATGCTTCTGAAAACGAAGGCCACCCTGTTCCACTATCAAATTTTGAATTAGATGCAAATAGCTTAGCATTACAATTTGCACAATGGTAAAATCCCTCTCTATTTTCTTTAAGTAAATCACTTGTAAAAGCTCTTTCTGTACCCTCATTAAACATTATATTTTTTTGAGCTTTTGAAAGATTTGGATTAATAATTTTTTTGGTTGCTGATGATAAAACCCTGTAGGGTAATGCTAAAAATAATAAGTAAGAAAATCCTAATAATTTTAAAAATTTTCTTTTATCAAGCATATTAAATTAAGAATTAATTTAAAATTTCTTCAGTTTTTTCTTTAATTTTGTCTTTTGTAACAATATTTTTTTTTGATTTTTTAATGTTAATTAGATCTGCAAACTGATGATTTACATCTCTATGTCCCGCTTCGTCATCTCTTATTACTTTTACAACATCCTTGAGTGTAGAATGTAGTGGTAGGTTCCAATAATTTATTGCAATTTCAGGGGCAGGTTGATCTGGAATAGTTCCAGCTTCAAGCTCATTTAAATATTCTGTATAGCTAATCACAGCTTCCTCTTCAAAATAACCAACAATTCTATGAGCAGTCCTTTGAGAGACTAAATATATTATTGCATAAGTTAAAATAAAAATGAATTGTGCAATCATAATTATAAATCTTTCAACTGCAGTTGGTTTTGCAATATGAACAAATGTCATTAAATGCATTCTTTCGTTTTCAGCTTCATCTAAAAGAGTTTTTATCCAACCTTTATCATCTTCTATTTTTCTAAGAGATTTTAAGTGTAACAACATTCCAGCAACCATTCCTGGGACAGCTGCAACTGTTTCTAGTACCACAGCTCTATGGCCATATCTTTTTTTAAAAAAAGTATCTGCTAGCAACCTTAAAAATTTAGTAAAAGATAAAGCAACTTTATCACTAAAGTTTTTTGGTTGAAAATGTTTATTTAAATCATTCATACTTGTAAAATAAATACTAATAGAGAATTTAACATGCGCTATAATTGTCACTTAAAAATGTTATTAATTAAAGAAAATGTACTGTTTCTTTGACTATATAAATTGTAAGCAAGAACATAAAGCCAATTATAAATATATTAATATATTTCCATGTTTTGTCTTTCTGCGCATATTTTGAAAAGTAAACAGATAAATAACCTAGCAGAAAGAAAAATATAAATGATGCAATTGATGCGCCAACACCAAAATAAATTTTTTCATCAAAAAGAAAATTTTTTGAAAAATTTCCTAAAAAGAAAACTGTATCAGAATAAACATGTGCATTCAGATAAGTAAAACCAAGTGTCTTTAATAAAATCTCAGAACTAGATATATCTTTAAATTCGCTATTAAAATTGACGTTAATTTTTAAAGATTTGATTTTAGAATATATAAAATAGATTAAAAAAATTATTAATGAGATATTTAAAACTAATTCTACGAATAAATTTAAATATTGATGAAAAAAATGAAATAAAAGAATGCCAGAAAATATTAATAATAAATCTGATAAAGAACAAACTAAACAGACTAAAAATACATGTTGTTTTTTAAGCCCCTGCTCTATTACAAAAATGTTTTGCGCACCTATTGCTAATATTAAACTAAGCCCGGTAAAAAAACCCAATACCAGGTATTCCATCTAAAATCAGATTATTCTGAATTAGCCGTTAATGTTTTAATCTCTAAAATATTTTCGTTAGGGTCTTTTACAAAAAAAAGTTTCTTGCTCATATTTTGTGCCTTTAAATCTTAAGTAAGGCTCATCGTAATACTTAGCACCATTTTCTTTCAATCTATTTTTTAAAGTATCAAAATCTTTTCTAGATAAATGAACTCCAAAATGAGGAACAGAAACATTGCCCATGTCCACGTCATGTCTTTCACTATCTAGCTTATGATCACTTGCATGAAGTGTTAATTCATTTCCCCAAAAATCAACATCAGCCCATTCTTGAGCAGAGTTATCTAATCGGCAACCTAAAGTTTCGCTATAAAATTTCTTTGCAGTTTCTAAATCCCCACAAGGGATTGCTAGATGAAAACAATTAGTGTTTTTGTACATAATTTCTCCTTTAAATACTGTTTAAAATAACTATATAAGCATTAATTATTTATATCAAGCTGACAAATACTATGAGTGACTTTTTACAATCTATAATAGATAGAGACCCTGCGGCAAATTCAAAATTAAGTTTAATTTTAACTTACCCAGGTGTAAAGGCTATTTTTTTTCACAGGATTGCTAATTTTTTTGCTATCGCAAAATTTGATTTAATTGCAAGAATCATTTCACAATTTTCACGGTTCTTAACAGGTATAGAAATTCATCCCAAAGCTCAAATTGGAAAAAATTTATTTATTGATCATGGAATGGGTGTTGTCATTGGAGAAACATCTGAAATTGGTCACAATGTAACAATTTATCATATGGTTACTTTGGGAGGTATTGCCCCCAGTATAAACTCTGATAGCCAAAGAAAAGTCAAAAGACACCCTACACTCATGGATAATGTTGTTGTTGGCTCTGGTGCTCAAATTTTAGGTCCAGTTATAATTGGAAGGAATGCCAAAGTAGGAGCTAATGCGGTTGTCACAAAAAATGTTCCAGATAATGCGGTAATGATTGGAATACCTGCAAGAAATGTTGGGACAACTTCTGGTGAATTTAAACCATACGCTGTAACAGATGATTCTAAAGAAAATGGTAATGAAAAATAATCAAGAAGATTTTATTTCTGGAATTGGAAATACTCCTTTAATTAAATTAAGAGCAGCTTCAGAAATTACTGGATGTAATATTTACGGTAAAGCTGAATTTTTGAATCCTGGTGGTTCTGTCAAAGATAGAGCTGCATTAGCTCTTATTAAAGATGCACAAGAAAAAAAGTTAATCTTTAAAGGTGGAATTGTTGTTGAGGGGACTGCTGGTAATACTGGTATTGGTTTAGGTCTTTTGGGTAACTCTCTTGGTTATAAAACAATCATTGTAATGAATGACAACCAAACTCAGGAAAAAAAAGATATTTTGAGAAATTTAGGTGCTGAACTTAAACTGGTGCCTGCTAAGCCTTTTAAGGATGATAATAATTATGTTAAAGTTGCAGCTAGATTAGCTGATGAACTAAGACCCACAAATAATAATGGAGTAGTCTGGGCTAATCAATTTGATAACACTGCTAATGCAAAAGGTCATTACGAAGGAACTGGAAAAGAAATTTGGGAACAAACCGAAGGTAAGGTAGATGGTTTTGTTTGTTCTTCAGGGACCGGCGGAACAATTTCAGGTGTAAGTAATGCTCTAAAAGAAAAGAATAAAGATATAAAAATTTATTTATCAGACCCTAAAGGTTCATCTCTTTATAATTATATTAAAAATGGGGAATTAAAATCTGATGGTAATTCAATTACTGAAGGAATTGGCTCAAGCAGAATAACTAAAAATTTTGAAAATGCTAAAATTGATGGCGCTTACTCGATAGACGACAACGAAGCTTTACCTATTCTTTATGATTTAATTCAGAATGAGGGATTAAGTTTAGGAACAAGTTGTGGCATTAATATTGCTGGAGCAATTAAGCTTGGAAAAGAATTGGGTCCAGGAAAAACTATTGTCACTATTCTTTGTGACAAATCAGATAAATACAACTCAAAGATGTTTAATAAATCTTTTTTAAAAGAAAAAAACCTACCTATTCCTAGCTGGCTATAATATCGCATACCAGCTATGTAACAAAACTGTTACTTTTTTCACATACATTTAATTAACGTTATAATTAAATAAAGATTAGCGGAGATCTTTATTTAAAAGGAGATACTGTGCTAATAAAAAATATAATAAAAATATTTGCCACTTATTGTGTAGCAATTTCAATTTCTACTTCATCAATCGCTGGTATGAGTAACAACGACAAATCTAAAGCTTGGGATTGTGTTGGTATTTATATGGCTAACTACTTTCTTCCCTCTGGTGAAACATTTGAGTACGCCATGAAAGAAAAATCAATATCAACTGTCAAAGTCCTTAAAACATACGCTCTTGAAATAGGCATTCCAGAAAAAAGAATGGGATGAAGGAGTAAATAAAGCAGTAGATAAACATTACGGCTCTAAATATGACAAAGCTAAAACTGACAAATGTCATTCTTACGTTGAAGCGTTAGTTCCTAACGGAGCTGAAAGAGTCAAAAAAGTAATTCAAACTTTATATTAATAAAAAGGAGTAAAAATGAAAAAAATAATAATAACTTTAATATTTACAATTATTTCTACAGTCGCTTTTGCTAATTCAGGGAAATTTAATGCAAGTGGTATGGGATCTTGGGAAATGAATATCATGAATGCTGGCAACGGTAATATGGCAATTACTTATGATGGAAATGCTGGTCTTGCTGATAAAGACCCTACTAGTATATTTGATAAATCTACAATGAATTGTGTTGGAGGACTTACATTAGTGGGTGGTAAGTTTGAAGATGAAACAGGTATGTGTACTTTTTATTTAGCCGATGGCGAAAAAGTTTTTATAAATTACAAAGGAAAAGGAACTGGAGGTCAAGGTGGATCAGGGACTTTTATAATTGTTGGTGGTACTGGAAAATATGAAAAAATTTCAGGCACTGGTTTTTCAAGCAGACAGAATCTTAAAGGGAAAAGTGGATTTGCTCATTCAATAAATCAAATGAGTGGTGAATATACATATTAAAAAAAAGGAGATAAAATGACAAAAGCATACCTTGTAGGAGTTCCAAAAGTCAAAGATGCGGATATGTTTGCAAAAGAATATGCAAGTAAAGTTGCAGACACACTAAAACCTTTTGATGGAAAGTTTCTTGTAAGAACTCCAAATAAATTGGTCTTAGAGGGAGACGAGCCCACTCTTACAGTTGTGATTGAATTCCCTAATAAAGAAAAGGCTTTAGGCTGGTACAATTCGGAAGAACATCAAAAAATTGTTGTTCACAGAAGGGCAGCTACAGATCCAAAAAGTACAATTGTTATCTGTGAAGAGTCGGACTCATATTAATAAATAATAAACAAGGAGGAAAAATGGAAAAAGAAATGTTGGTAGTAGCTAAATTAAAAGAAGGCATGTTTGAAAAATTTATGGGATTTATGCAATCACCAGAAGGTTTAGCAGAAAGAGCTAAAGTTGCAGTAGTAGAAAAAACTATTGGAACGGTAACCCCAGATAAAAGTACTGTAATGTTTAAGATATTTTGTACTGATGAGCCTGGATTACACAAATTTATTGAAGGAACAGAAGTATCAAAACCTATCATGGATGCTGTGCTAGATAGCTATTCAATCTATGATTTAACAAAAATAAAATAGGAGAAATATGAAAAACTATATAGTAACGCACACTTTTAAATCAAAAGAAGCAAAAGCTAAAATGATAGAAGTTACTGGGTCAATGTCTATGGAAGATATGACTAAAGCAATGACAAGTGATAATGCAAAGTGTCAAATGAGTTGGAATACACCTGGTGATAATTTAACAATGTTTTGTTGGTGGAAAGGCACTGATCCAGATGCAATAAATAAACAATTAGAGTCTATGAACGATTTCTATGAACCTCACAAATTTGTTGAGTGTACAGATGATATCATAGATTTTAATGCTAAATAAAAAAAAGGATTAGCAATGAAAGTAATTTATACTAGAACAATGAGAGTAAAAGATGATGGCTTAGGAAAAGCAATGGAAATTGGAAAAGGATTAGCGGTGGTTAGAAAAAAACATTATCCTAACCATGATGTCTATTTTTCTTTTCAAATGGGTGGAGATCCAAGAACAATAAGAGAAACTTTAATTGGATCTATGTTTGAAGGTGATAATGACGCTGACGCTAACATGTCTGCAGATCCTGAATATATAAAACTTCAGGGGCAATTAAAAGATGTTGCTATAGAAGGAACAATTGAAGATGAGATCAGACCGATCTTTAGTGAATAAATTTAACAAAGGATTAAGGAAATAGTAATGATAGATAAATTTGGTGGAATATTTTACTTAGCAATTTTTATAATTCATTTTATAGGTTATGCTTTTTATGGATTTAGATGTGTTGTCCAAACTCAAACTTTTTTGGATAAATATGGGATCGATGCTACAGGTGCAGGTGTAGTTAGATTTTTTGGATGTTTTTTTATCGGTTCAACCTTAATGGCAATCTATGTCGGCTTTATAAGACCTAACGGCTTAGAAGCTGCTTGGGCATTCTTTAATTTAGTATTTTTACAAAACCTATGTGCTTTTATTGTTGGTTTTTATAGTACTAAAATAAATAAACTTGGACATACAGATAAAACTTCGGATGAAGCAATTTATGGCCCATTAGCGCATACTATTTTAAGTGCTGTACTTTGTTACGGTTTAGCTGATAAAATTTATATTTAACAGGAGAAATTATGTCGATAATAGAAAAGATGACTAAAATAGTGAATGAAGGTGATACCGCTGGAGCAGAGGAATTAATACACGATGATTTTCAGTTTTTAATGCATGCATCAGGAAAAACTTTAACCAAAAAAGATGTTGTTGGTTGGGTTGGCATGAAAGATGTTAAAAAAAGTAATGTAAGAGTGCTTTTTGAAAATGATGAAGTGGGTTTTGAACATGCAATGGTGACTTTTAATGATGGAAATAAAGAGGCTGTAATGTCCTATTATAAATTCAAAGATGGGAAAGTTGCGTACCAAGAAACTGGAGCTACTAAATTACAAAAATAAAGTGTAAGCTTTGTTGTGGTAAATTTTACAGCTTATATTGTTCTAATCATAGCAGTAATATTAGGTACTGCTGCAAATGGTTTTGCTAAAGGTGCTCAAGGTTTTACATTATTTGTTCCAAGTATCCTTACTGGAATAACAATAATTGGATGCATGTATGCCCTTTCAATAGTTATGAAAACAATTCCTGTAGGTATTACTTATGCATCATTTGCGGGACTCTGTATTATCGCAACCACACTCGTTGGAATTTATAGATTTAATCAAACACCAGATTTTTTTACCATTCTTGGTCTAGCTTTAATAATCGCTGGAGTATTAATTGTAAACCTAATAGGAAAAACAGTTTAAATTATTTAAGATTTATGTTTAAAAAAAAATATTCAAATTTTTTGTTTATATTGGTCATGGGTTTTAGCATGAGCTTGATAATGACCTTAATAATTACATATATCAATACAGGAATGGATAGCCAGTATATAAATAGATTTTTAAAAGCATGGGTAGTTGGTCTCCCAATTGCAATAGCAGCTGCGTTTTTGGTTGGTCCTATAGCTAAAAAGTTTGTAGATAAAATAACTAAATAATCATATTCTTGTTAATGAGTATTTTTTCGGGTTATATTTTTTTAACAATTGGAATTATAACTGGTATTAGTGCAAATAGCTTTGCAAAAATTTCAGATGGATTTAGTAAACTTAGTCCTACTATAGCTTGTTTGGTATTAATGTTTTTTTGTATGTTTTCTCTTTCAAAAGCAATGTCAGTAATTCCAGTCGGTTTTACCTATGCTACATACGGTGGACTCACAATTACAGCAATAGCTTTATTTGGGGTTATTAAATATAACCAAGTTCCAAATATTTACGGAGTGTTGGGAATTGCATTGATTGTTATAGGAGTAATTTTGCTTAATACTTATGGTAAAACTACTTAGCAACTGGTTTGAGAATTTTTAAAATTTTATTATGAATACTTTTGTTTGATGAACAAATGATGTTTCCTGCTTTTACAGGATTATCATTTTTCCAAGTATTAATTTTTGCTCCCGCTGCTCTTAAAATTGGAATAATAGGATGAATGTCCCAAATCTTGTTTGCACACTGCAATACCACATCAACTTTTCCCTCTGCAAGATGAGTATAACTTAATGCATCAATACAAGGAAACTGCATTAATTTTAAAATCTTAGGAATTTTTTTTTGTTTATTTAAACTTAGATAACCATGGAATGCTGCAGACACTTTCATGTTTGAAAAATTTGCAGCTTTGTTTACTCTTATTCTCTTTTTTTTTCCATTTTCAGAAACATAAGAAATCTTATCTGAAACATTAAAATAATATTTTTTAAGCACTGGAAAATTTGCTAAACCCAAAACAGGTTCACCTCTATAATTTAAAGAAATTAAATTACTCCATGTAGGATTGCCTATTACGAATGATCTTGTTCCGTCAATAGGATCAACAACCCATGTAAAATCACTTTTTGTTTTTTTCTGTGGAAACTCTTCTCCTATGACTTGGTGATCTGGAAATCTATTTTTTATTTGTTTTCTTATATATTTTTCAAAAGCTTTATCAGCACTTGTGACAGGGTCATACCCATTTCCTTTCAATTTGTTAGAAACTTTAAAGGGTTTGTTCAATTTGGAATAATAATAACTTGTAAGTTTAGTTGCTAAATTAGCAATAAATTTAGAATAAATTTTATAATCTGAAGATTTTAACCTATGCACAAAATACTAATACTATTTAATTACTATTGATTAAAGCTAAATTTTAAATAATCATTTGTTAATATATGAAAATAGAACTCGAAGATAATAAAGTTTTTTTTGCAAATAATGGTCTCAAAAAAGAGATACATCCTTTCTGGTTAAGAGAAAGGGTAAATAATGATGAGTTCCTAGACAAAAATACTCAACAAAGATTGTTTGATCCAACAGATCTAAATAATCATATATTAATTCATAAGGCTAAAATTAGTGAAAAATATTTAGAAATCGATTTTACTGATGGAGTAAGTTCAAAATTAGAAATCGATAAACTTACACAAGAATTTTCTAACGAAGATACTATAATAAAATTAATTCCTAAAATTAAATGGGACTCAACATTGAATATTAAAAATTTTAGATATGAAGATAATTTTTTTGAGAGTAAAATAATGTATGAGTTGCTTATTGAATTTTATAAATATGGTTTTGTAATAATTAAAAATGTTCCAACAGAGGATAATTTTATAGTAAAATTTGCAAATTCCATAGGAAGTGTTCGTAGAACAAATTTCGGTGAACATTTTAATGTAAAATCTAAATCATCACCAAATGATCTAGCCTATACTTCATTAGCTTTGGCCCCACATACTGACAATCCATATCGAAATCCAGTACCTTGTATTCAATTATTACATTGTATTGAAAATCAAGTTAGTGGAGGTTTATCAACCTTAGTTGACGGATTTACAGTGACCGAAGATTTAAAAAAAGAGAATCCTGACTTTTATAAAATTTTAACTGAAGTAAAGGTAAAATTTAAGTTTGTAGATAAAGATGTAGTTTTAGAGCGTTGGTCGGAATTAATACAATTGAATGAAAATAAAACTTTTAAACAAGTAAAGTTCAGTCCTAGATTGGACTATGTTCCCGTTTTAGATAAAAATAAGTTAGACTTATATTACAGAGCACGAAAAAAATTGTCTGAGATGTATAATTCTAAAAAGTATCGAATAGAATTCAAATTGGATGAAAAAGACCTTTTGATGATGGATAATTATAGATCGTTACACGGAAGAACTTCATTTAATAACAAAGAAGGAAATAGGTTTTTACAAGGATGTTATATAGATTATGACAGTACTGAAGGTAAGTTAAATCATCTAAAAAGAAAACTTAGTCTTTAAACAATTTTATCTATTTGCTCTTCAGCTTCTTTAATTGATTTTTCATAATCAAGAGCCATTTGATCTGCACTAATTATATCGACTTTTTCTATACCAAAAAAATTTAAAATAAATTTTAACCATGGAGTTAAAAAATCCTCTTTACTATTTAATTTAGTACCTCCAGAAGTTATTACCAAAAATGCTCTTTTATTTTTAAGCAAACCTTCTCTTCTTCCATTTGGTTTAAATCTAAATGTCTCACCTATCCTTGCTGCTAAATCTGACCAAGCTTTTAATGTAGCAGGTGGACCATAATTATATATAGGTGCTGAAATAATAATAATATCACTTTCTTTTAATTCTTTGACAAGTTGATCTGATAATTCAAACATCTTTTTATGATTTTCATTCTGATCTTCTTCTTTAATTTTCATTCCAGACTCTGTTAATCCAGATACAAAAACCATTTCGTCATCTAAATCTCTATAAATAACTTCATCTTCAGGTTTTTTTATTTTTTCTAAAAGTTTTTTTGCCAAAGCCCTCGAAGTTGAACCTTCTTTTCTAGCACTAGAGTCTATTTGATAAATTTTCATAATTCTAATTACCCAAAATTTTGCAAAAATGGAAAAATACTTAATAAATAATATCCCAAAGCTTGTAGTTTGTTAGTTAATATCAAAACACCGGTAATTAAAAGAATTATTCCCCCTGATTTTGAAATTATATTGATATTTTTTTTAAAATTTTTAGAGAAGATTAAAAATCTTTGAATTAAGTAGCCAGATAAAATAAAAGGTAAAGCCAGTCCTAAAGAATATAAAGATAGTAGAAAAATAGCCTTAACTAAAGTCTCCTCTATTGCAGCTAATGCTAGAATTGAACCTAAAATTGGACCTATGCATGGCGTCCATCCAAAACCAAACGCTAAACCTATAATGTATGGAAAAATAAAACTTTTTGTTTTTTTTGCCTCTAGTCTTTTTTCAAAATTTAAAAAATTTAAATTTATAAGGCCGATAAGTTGTAATGAAAAAATAATAATAATTAAACCTGCGATTATTCTTAGCACTTGAGAATTCTGCAATAAAACTTGACCTAAAAATGAGGCAGTCGCACCAAATATTATAAAGACTGTTGAAAAACCAAAACAGAATAAGATTAAGGGAAATATATTAATTCTTTTATCTGCTAATAATTCTTGCAACGATTGGCCAGATACAAAAGATATATATCCTGGTATAAGAGGTAAAACACAAGGAGATAGAAAACTAATTAATCCTGCTCCAAATGCTAAAAATAATTCAATCATTATCCAGTATTTTTCATTGCAGCTGAAATTCCAGCTATTGAGGTTAACAAAGCATCATTTAAATATTTTTTATTTTGACTACTATTATTATTCCTCAGTTTTTTAATTACAATTGGTTGAATAATATTCAAAACTTCAGAATATATATTTCTTACAATAATAGTTGTCCTAAATTGTTTTCTAGAATTCATTATTTCTTTGGGAGTTATCTTCTTGTTTAATTTCTTAATAGTATCAAATTGAAATCTTAATCTTTTACCAACCCTTTTTAAACTTTTATCTGCAAGATAATGCTCATATATTTTTGATATCTCAGGATCAGCTTTTGAGATCACCATATCAAGCATATCCATCATAGAATTAAAAAAAGGCCAATTTCTCTCCATGTCATAAAGAGTTTTCCTAAATTGTTTAATATATGAATATCTTAAAGCCTCTGCACTTCCAAGCCATGCAGGTAACATCAGTCTTATCTGTGTCCAAGCAAAAACCCATGGGATTGCTCTTAAGCTTTTTATATTATCCAAATTTTTTCTTTTTGAAGGTCTGGATCCTATTGAAAGTTTCCCTAGTGCTTTGTGAGGAGTAACAGTTTTAAAATATTTAATGAAATCTAAACTATGGTTAATATTTTTTCGATATGAATTTTTAGAAATATCAGACATTTTGCTTATTAAAGATCTCCAATTTTTCTTTGGAGTTGGTGGTGGATTTAATGTTGCATCAGTAACTGCGCCTATATAACTGCATAAGTTATATTTTGCTAAAGGTTCATATCCATATTTTTGTTGTATCACCTCACCTTGATCAGTAATTCTTATTTTTCCATTTACTGAATTTGGAGGTTGTGATCTTAATGTTGCTTGAATAGGCCCACCCCCTCTTCCTGGTGATCCCCCTCTACCATGAAAGAAAGTTACATTTACTTTATATTTTTTACCTAACTTAATAATTGATTCTTGGGCTTTATACTGATGCCAATTTGCACAAATTTTTCCTGCATCTTTACTAGAATCTGAATATCCTATCATTACTTCTTGATTGTTATTAATTAATTTTCTGTACCACGATTGTGAGAATAAACTTTCCATAATTTCATTGGCATTGACTAAATCATCTAAAGTTTCAAATAGAGGGACTACTCTTAGTTTATTTTTTATATTTGTCTCTTTTTGTAAAAAATATACAGATAAAATATCAGATGCTGAATTAGTCATCGAAATAACATATGCACCCAAACACTCTGAGGGTTCATTAGCTAATACTTTAAATGTTGACCATACCTCCTTATTTTCTCTGTTTTTAAAATTAAATTTATTAATGTAATTTTTTTTAGTTATTAGCTTTGATTTTAGAAAATCTATTTTTTCTTTTTCACTAAGTTTAAAATAGTCTTTCTTGTATTTTTTCTTAACAAATTCAGCGATTAATTGACTATGTCTTGAAGACTCTTGCCTGATATCAAGTCTAGCTAAGTTAACACCAAAACATTTAGCTCTTCTCATTAAATCTAATAATTCACCACTTGCAATGTTTTCATTCTGATTTTGTTCTAAAGACTCTCTAACGACTCTTAATGGTTTCAATATTTCCTCTCTAGAATTCAATAATTTATTTTGATCTAAAGGTTTCTTATTTACTAGATATCTTTCAATTGATCTGTGGGTGACTCTCATTTTGTCTCTCAAAGGTCTAAGAAAGACACGGTAAGGTTCAAATGATTTTCCTACCTTTCTTTTAATTTCTTTCGAACATTTCCCCATAGAATAAGATCTAATTAGTTTTGTTAAAGCTTTTTCATATAATTTGGCAGCTTCCCATCTGGATAATAAAATAACCTTTTGAGTAACTTCTGCTGTTACATTAGGATTGCCATCTCTGTCACCCCCCATCCATGATCCAAATTCTATTGGATTAAAATTTTTTGGTAATCCCTTTTTCATGTTTTGGACAAATATAGAATTTAATCTTCTATAGACTTTAGGAATAGTGTCCCATAAACTATCTTCAATTATAGCAAGTCCCCATCTTGCTTCATCAAAAGGTGATGGTTTAAATCTTTTTAAGTCGTCAGTATTCCAAATAATTGTTAACTCATCAAAAAGTTTTTTATCTAAAGCTTTTAATTTAGAGGGATAGTTTTTTAAAAGATTTCTTTGCTCAAAGATATCAATTATATTATGATACTTCTGAATCAAAGTTCTTCTTTTAACTTCAGTTGGATGAGCAGTTAATACGATTCCTATATCTAAATTTTTAGCAGTATTATATATTTTATTATTTGAGATATTTCTATTTTCAAAAAGATTTTCAAAAATTTCTTCTATAAATAAGTTGTTATTTGTAATTTTTTTTTTACTATTTTCATATTCATTTAAACTTCTCGATGTATCAATCAGTTCAGCCAAATTCATAAAGTTCATAAAATGAGTAAATGCTCTAGTTAACTTAAATGTATTTTTTGGACTAAGAGCTTTAATTGCTTTTATTACTTTTTTATTTGTATTCTTGAAATTAGAATTTTTTTTGTTAGTTTTTGATAACTTTCTAACTTTTTCAACTAATTCGAAAAAACTTTGACCCTCTTGCTCTTTTATCACCTTCCCTAGGATATTTCCTATATACCTAACATCCTCTCTTAAAAGTTTAGTAGGAATTCTCTCGTAATAAAGATCTCTTTTTTGCATTACTAAAAAATAAAGTTTTAATCTTTGTAAGGAACAACTTGATGTTTTTGTGTGCCAAGTTTATCTATACCCAAGATTACTTCTTCTCCTCCCTTTAAAAAATGTGGAGGAGACATATTTTCTCCAACTCCGGGAGGTGTTCCAGTACAACAAATATCGCCTGGATGTAAACTCATACAAGAGCTCATGTAAGAAACTAAAGTTTTGACGTCAAAAATCATTTTTTCAGTATTTCCGGTTTGCATTCTTTTTCCATCTACATCTAAAAACATATTTAAATTTTGAAAATCTGGTAGCTCATCTTTTGTAACTATATATGGCCCAATAGGTCCAAAAGTATCAAAGCCTTTACCTTTATCCCACGTTAAGCCTTTGTTTTTTTGAAAATTTCTCTCACTTACATCGTTTACAAGAAAAAAACCAAGGACATGATCTAGAGCATTGTCGATACTTACATTTATCGCTTTCTTTCCTATTACAAAACCTAGTTCCACTTCCCAGTCTGTATGATTAGATCCTTTAGGAACTATAATTGGATCATTTGGACCAGTTATACAGCTTGTAAATTTTGAAAAGATAATTGGCTCTTTCGGAGCTGGCAAGTTTTGTTCTTCAGCATGGTCTTTAAAATTTAATCCTATACCAATAAATTTTTCCGGTTTTGAAACACAAGCACCAATTCTTAAGTTTGAATCTAACTTTGGTAAATTTGAAATATCAGAATTCTTAATTTTATCTATTATTTCAAAGTTTAAACTTTCTGGATTAAAATCATCTATTATTGATGATAAATCTCGATAATCGCCTTCATTATCTATAATAGCTGGTTTTTCTTTATTTATATTTCCTACTCTTAATAATTTCATTTTTTATCCTTTAATTCCTAAGTGAGTATACTTCACATTTAAATAATCTTTAATAGCCATTGAACCACCCTCTCTTCCATATCCACTTTGTTTAATTCCTCCAAATGGTGCCTCTGCTATAGCTACCATACCAGTATTTACTGCAACAGAACCTGTTTCTAACCGTTCTGATGCCAGATGAGCCACTTCCATAGAATTTGTACACACATAACTACATAATCCAAGTTCATGATTGTTAGCTCGTTTTATGACTTCATCAAATGACTTAAAAGACAACATTGGAACAAGTGGACCAAAAGGTTCTTCTTTCATAATTGTAAAATCGTCTTTTACATCATCAAATATAGTTGGTTCATAAAAAAATCCCTTGTTAAAGCCTGCTGGTCTTTTTCCACCAAGTAAAACCTTGGCTCCTTCTTTTTTAGTTTTTTCAACTAAAGCTTCTATTTCATTTAATCTTTTTTGAGTTGTTAAGGGTCCTAATTGGGTATCTGGATCCATACCATTGCCGATTTTTAATTTTTTTGTTTTTTCTACGAATAAATTAACAAATTCATCTTTTTTTTCTTCTTGGATATAAAATCTATTTGGGGATATACATACTTGTCCATTGTTTCTAAATTTTGCTGCAATTGCCATATCTGCTGCTTTTTTAATATCAGCATCGTCAAAAACTATAAATGGTGAATGGCCACTAAGTTCCATTGTAACTCTTTGAACTTTGTCAGCAGCTTGTTTTAAAATTAATTTTCCTACTCTTGAAGAACCTGTGATGGATATCTTTTTAACTATATCTGAAGCTATTAGCTGTTGAGCAATACTAGGTGGATCCCCAGATAAAAGATTTACAACACCAGGTGGCACCCCACATTCACTGCAAATATCTACCATTTGCATAACAACCCCTGGAGTTATCACGTCAGGCTTTATTATCACTGAACAACCAGCAGCTAATGCTGTTGAAATTTTTCTAGCTGATAGAACCGCGGGAAAATTCCATGGAGATAAAGCAGCAACCACTCCCACAGGCTGATAATATACATGCACTCTAGTATCTTCAAATCTACTCTCTACAGTTTGACCATAAATTCTTTTTGTTTCCTCAGCATTCCACTCAAATATATCTGCTGCACCATTGATTTCACCTTTTGCTTCAGTCAAAGGTTTTCCAACTTCTAATGTCATCCATTTAGCGAGTACATCTTGTTTTTCTCTCATCTTATCTGCTATCCGTCTAATGATATAAGATCTTTGCCATGGTGCAGTTTTCTTCCAAATCTCCAAACCTTTTTCAGCTGACTTAAGAGCTCTATCAACATCTTGAGTAGTTGCTTTAGAAGCATGACCTATAACTTCTTCAGTAGCTGGATTAATTACTTCATAAGTTCCTTTGTCGGATGATTGTTGCCATTTACCATCAATAAATTGACCAAATTTTTCGTACATATTTTAATCTAACATTACTACAGGTTGTGTCTACTATGTAATTTTTACACATTACAAAAATTTGGTACAATAATATTTTAAAAAATTAAAATAAAGGAGTTATAAATGAAAGCGTATATAATGGGAAACTATACTGAAAAAGCATTTCAGGGTTTTTTAAAAGATCCTAAAACGGATAGAAAAGCAGTAGTTGAAAAATTAACTAAGGCTATGGGTGGAACGATGCACAGTATGGATATAGTTAGAGGTTCTTATGACTTTGTGGTTGTAAATGAGTTAACTAGTTTTGAAGATTTTGCAGCTGTCAAACTCGTAGTAGAAGCCTCAGGTGCTGTTAGAAATTTAACTATATTAGAAGCTATAGATTTTAATAAAGCTACAGTTAAAGCAAGTGAAGTTGCTTCTGGTTCATATAAAGCACCAGGACAATAATTTTATTTTTTTCTTCCAGTGCGCGGGCTGGAAGTTAAAATAATTAATTTTTAAGTTTAGAAAAAAATTTTAGATTAGAATTATCAAACTCTTTTTGATTTTTTTTTATATAATCATCCATTATATTAACTTTCTCTTCCTCAAATTCTGATACTTTTCGTGAATTGAGATCAACATACAAAGCCAAAACTTCAATTGTTGAAGCTAAATATTTTTTTGTTTTATGGACCATTTCCATTTTATATAAAAGCCTTTTCTTATCGTGTGCAAAAAATAACAAATTTACATCAACCTCATCGTTAACTTTAAGCTCTTGATTATAAGTAATATTTGTTTCTACAATCATAGTACTTTTTCCTGTAGTTCTAGCCGAGTGTTCACCCATTTTAAAATTATCATTTAATGTATCTGAACCATATTTATCAAATATTAATAAATAATAAGAAACATTCATATGATCGTTATAATCAATCCACTCTTTAATTATTTTTTGAGAACTTAACTTTATGGGCATTTATAGGTTTGATAAATTAATTAATGGTTTGGATTTTCATTGTCCACTACAAGACATATCTCAGATTTAGTTAAAAATCTTCTTCCAGTTCCATTGTCCAGAGAAAACATTCCACCAATGCCTTTTACTGCGTCAATTGTTAGATCTGTGTGTTTCCATTTTTCGTATTGATCCGCATTCATATAGAAAGGAACTCCGCCAATCTCTCCTAATTTAATATCGTTGTCTCCTAAAGGGAATTCACCCTCTTGAAAACACATTGGTGCACTTCCATCACAACACCCTCCAGATTGATGAAACATTAATTTTTCTCCATATCTCTCCTGAAGTTCTGATAATAAATTAAGTGCTGAGTGAGTTGCTGATACTTTCATATTTTTTCTCTGGCCCATGATATCGAATCATGGACCAGTATATATTATTTGTTTAAAAGAAGCCTAATTTCTTTTCAGCATAAGAAACATGTAAGTTCTTATTCTGTCTGTAATGACTAAGCATCATTTTATGAGTCTCTCTTCCAACACCTGATTGTTTGTAACCACCAAATGGAGAGTGAGCTGGATATGCATGGTAACAATTAGTCCACACAATTCCTGCTTGTATTGCTCTACCCATTCTGTAAGCAATATTACCATTTCTAGTCCAAACACCTGCACCTAAACCGTAAAGAGTATCATTAGCAATTTCTAATGCTTCTGCTTCATCTTTAAATTTAATCACAGATACTACAGGGCCAAAGATTTCTTCTTGAGAAATACGAGATTTATTGTTGGTCTCAAAAATTGTAGGCTGGATATAATTTCCTTTTTCCAATCCACTATTTAATTTACCAACAGCTCCACCAGTAAGAACTTTTGCACCCTCTTTTTTTCCAAGATCAAGATAAGATTTAATCTTCTCCATTTGTTCAACCGAAGCTTGAGCCCCAATCATAGTTTCCATCTTTAATGGATTATCTTGAACAACTGCTTTAGTTCGAGCTATACATTTTTCCATGAATTTATCGTAGATAGACTCCTGAACTAATGCTCTACTCGGACAAGTACATACTTCACCTTGGTTCAAGTTAAACATTACGAAACCTTCAACACATTTGTCCAGAAAATCATCATCTTTTTCCATGATATCTTCAAAGAAAATATTTGGAGATTTTCCACCTAATTCCAATGTAATTGGAATAATGTTTTGGGCCGCGTACTGCATGATCAATCTTCCAGTAGAAGTTTCCCCAGTAAAAGCAACTTTTGCAACTCTTTTAGAAGATGCTAAAGGTTTACCTGCTTCTAATCCAAAACCACTTACAATGTTTACAACTCCTGGAGGTAATAGATCACCTATTAATTCCATCATAACCATAATTGAAGCTGGTGTTTGTTCTGCTGGTTTTAAAACTGAACAATTACCTGCAGCTAAAGCTGGAGCTAATTTCCAAGTAGCCATTAATAATGGAAAGTTCCATGGAACAATCTGACCAACTACTCCTAATGGTTCAGGTATGTTGTAAGAGTATTGAGAGTTACTGATCTCAGCAACAGAACCTTCCTCAGCTCTAATTACTCCAGCAAAATATCTCCAGTGATCAATTACCAAAGGCAAATCAGCTGCCATACACTCTCTTATAGGTTTTCCGTTATCTAAACATTCAGCTGTTGCAAGTAAGTTTAGGTTTTTTTCCAAAACATCAGCTATTTTCATCATTATGTTCGATCTTGTAGTGATGTCAGTTTTTCCCCATGTTTTAAAGGCTTCGTGAGCTGCATCTAATGCTGCTTCGACATCTTTATCATTTGATCTTGCCACTGAACAGATAGTCTCATTTGATATCGGACTAGGATTATCAAAATACTTTCCTGATAAAGGTTCTACAAATTTACCATTTATGTAGTTTCCATATTTAGATTTAAATGGAAATTTAACCTTTAAATGAGATGTATCTAATACAGATGACACTTTCATTGTTTCTGCACTCATTTTTTCTCCTCTTTTTTTTTTAGTTGATTTAATGTTATTGTTTTTTCTAGATTTATTTAAACGCTTACTGGTCGCAGTTCTTTTTGCCACAAGCTTTCTTCTCGTTTTGATTTTTTTTCTAGATTTTTGGACCAATTTAGATCTTTTATTTTTGGTCGTAGGTTTTGCTATTTTTTTTCTAATTTTAATAGCCATGAAAGATCTAACTAAGAAATTTAACGTGTGTCCATTTGTTATAATTATATTTTCTACTTATAATTGTATTTATACTATATGTTGTGTAATTAATTTTACTAATTAATATTTTTCAATAATTGATTGGTCAAAAAATATTTATATAAAAGGACTTTATGAAAACAATTAGACCTTTTGGTCCAATTTTAGGTAAGACGAGAGTTACAAATAATTTTATAAAAAAACTTAATCAAGAATTTGACCTAAAAGTTAAATCAAATTTTAAAGACTATAGTTCAGAATTAACTAGTCAAATCAAAAATGAGGTTAAAATTAATAAATCTTTTGTTGATAAATATTTATCAAAAGAAATAAAAAAATTTGCCCTAGATTTTTTGAGAAAAGATAACATAAAGAACATAAAAGATATTAAGATATTAAATTTGTGGGTAGTAAGACAATTTAAAGGTGAATATAATCCAGTACATTATCACACTGGTGATTTGTCAGGAGTAGGATATATAAAAATACCTTATAATATGACAACAAATAAATTGGTTAAAAATAAAAAGATAAAAACAAATGGCACTATAGATTTTATTAACGGCCAAAAAAATTTTTTAAGTCAAAGTATTTATAATATTATACCAAAAGTTGGGGACTTAATTTTGTTTCCTAATTATCTTATGCATACAGCTTATCCATTCAATGTAAAAGGTGAAAGGAGATCTTATTCATTTAATATTAAAATAGTTTATAAAAATAATAAAGAATGAAATTAGATTTTTTTAATCAAATTAGGATACTAGATGGAGGTATGGGTCAGCAGCTTTTAGCAAATGGTCTAATCTCAAAAGGAACTCTTTGGTCAACTAGTGCGATTTTAAATGAAAAATTTCATAATTTAGTAACAGATATACACTTATCTTTCATAAATGCTGGAGCTGAAGTAATTGTAACAAATACTTTTTCGTCAAGAAAATTGAGGTTAATCCAGAATAAAGTAGACCAACATTTTCGGTATGTTAATGAAAAAGCCTGTTTGCTTTCAATTAAAGCTAAAGAAATTTCAAAAAAAAATATCTTAATAGCCGGAAGTTTACCAAGTCAAACCGATACATATGTTGAAGATAAAAGAAGTAGTAAGAATATTGAATTAGATTTTTATGAACAAGCAGAAGTTATTGCTCCATATGTAGATTTTTTCTATTTAGATGTAGTTTCAAGTGGAAGAGAAATAGATATAGCTTCTAATGTGGCTGTAAAATTTAATAAACCAGTTTTAGTGGGAGTTCATTTAAAAAAGAATGGGTATTTACCAACTGGAGAGACTTTAACTGATGTATTTCAGAAATATAAAAATAATAATTGGATAGGGTTAATTGGAGCATGTGTATCTCCAGAAATAGCCCAAAATAGTTCCACAGAGATTGGTAGCCTAGACATTCCATTTGGATTTAAAGCTAATCTATGGAAAGTAGAAGAACCAACACCTGTAAAAACTTTTAATAGAGCTAAACCAGAAGAGATTGGAACTAATCCAAATATAGCGTTGGGGAAAAGAGAGGATATATCAGGAAAATTATTTTACAATTTTTATCAAAAATTAGTGAAAAATGGAGCCACAATCTTAGGTGGATGTTGTGAGACTACTCCAGAGCATATAAGAGAAATTTCAAGACTCAAGTAATTTTTTATTGTCAGCTTTTCTTACAAAATAAATTCCTATAGAAACTGCAATTAATGAAATTAAAACTTTAGTTGTAATAAGTTCTTTTAAGAATATGTAACTTAATATAGTTCCAAAGATAGGAATAAGGTAAGAGACTTGTGATTGAAAGATAAGTCCGTTATGAATTAAAATTCTAAATCTCAATAACCAGGCAATGCCAGTCGATACTAATCCGAGATAAATAACAGAAATAGTTGAATCTAATCTTGGAACAACTTTCCAAGGTTGTTCTAATAAAATCATTAGCGGCATCAAAATTATAGTTGCCCAAATTAGAATTGAACCAGTAACATTTTCATTCTTTTTTTTACTTATCTTTAAAGTTAAAACACCTCCAACAACATAACAAGTTGAGCCTAATAGTATTAATAATGCCGATATAAAGTTATTTTCATTAATTAATAAATTGTCTGAAAATAAATAAAGTATTCCGGAGAAACCAATCAGAATTCCAAATGTTTTGATAAAATTAAATTTTTCATTTTTTGTATAAAAATGACCTAACACAGTTGAACTTAATGGAGTAGTAGACATTAAAATAGCTGCCAAGTTACTTTGAACAGATTGTACTCCGTAAGCTATTAAGAAAAATGGTACGACAAGATTTATAAATCCAATCATTGCAAACCAATGCCAATCTTTGGAAAAAGCTTCGATCTTAATATTTTTATAATAACACAATAATAAAACTGGTATTGCTCCAAAAAAAACTCTTAAAAATGCAATTGTTATTGCTCCAAAAGAATAAGTTGCGATTTTAATATTAAAGAATGCTGAGGCCCAAATTAATGCAAGAAATATCAATAATAAATAATCAATTAACTTCGGTTGTTTCATTCTGTTATATCTTTAATTGATCCACCAGTAATTTTTTGTAAGTCTATAAAACTAATTTTGAATACACAATTTGGGTGTCCCGCAGCAGCAAATAAATAACTAAATCTTTCTAATGAACTATCTATAAAGATTCTAACTTTGTTTACATGGCCTATTGGAGAAACACCCCCTATTGTATAACCAGTGATATTTTTAACTTCTTGAACTAATGCCATTGAAACGTCTTTACAGTTTAATTTTTTTTTAATTTTATATAATGAAACCTTTCTATCTCCTGCAACCAAACATAAAATAAAATTACTCTCAGTTCTAAAAAGTAAACTTTTAACTATAGCTCCTACTTCACAACCTAAGGATGTAGCAGCCTCAATTGCAGTTCTTGCAGAAGTTTTTAAAATAATTACTTTTTGTTTTGGATCAAACTCTTTAAGTATCCTCTCTACTCTTAAAACTGGTTCTTTATTTAATAAACTCATTATTCAACTTCTAATTGTTAGTTTTTTTTCATATTTGATTATACACTCATGTGAAAAGTGCATAGGTGTTATTAAGTAAAAGTACATTATTTAACAATCTTTATTTGGTATCACATGCTTCAGAATTATAAAGGAGATTACATGAGCGCTAATGAGGTATTAAAAACTATCAAAGATAAAGAGATTGAATACGTGGATTTAAGATTCACTGATCCAAGAGGTAAACTTCAGCACGTAACCATGGATGCTAAAATGGTTGATGATGAAATGTTAAATGAGGGTATCTTCTTCGATGGTTCCTCAATTGCTGGATGGAAAGCTATCAATGAATCAGACATGATACTTAAACCTGATTTAAGCAGAGCAATTGTTGATCCTTTTACATCTCATAATACACTTAATCTTTTTTGTGATATCTTAGACGCAATTAAAAAAGATCCGTATGAAAGAGATCCTAGAGGCACTGCTAAAAAAGCTGAGGCGTATTTGAAAAGTACTGGTATTGGCGATAAAGCATTTTTTGGACCGGAGGCTGAATTTTTTGTATTCGACGATGTAAGGTTTAAAAATGATATGAACGAAACTGGTTTTAAAATTGACAGTAAAGAAGGTCCATATAATTCTGGAAGAGAATATGAAAACGGAAATATGGGTCATAGGCCAGGGATTAAAGGTGGTTACTTTCCAGTTCCACCTGTTGATAGCGAACAAGATATGAGAAGTGAATATTTAAAGGCTATGAAGGAGATGGGTATTAAAGTTGAAAAACACCACCATGAAGTTGCTCCAAGTCAACATGAGCTAGGTATGTATTTTGGTACCCTAGTAGATCAAGCTGATAATTTACAATTATATAAGTATGCAGTTCATATGGTTTCACATTCTTTTGGTAAGACTGCAACCTTTATGCCAAAACCTGTTAAAGGTGATAACGGCTCAGGTATGCACGTGCATCAATCAATTTGGAAAGAAGATACAGCTTTATTTGCAGGAGATAAATATGCAGGTTTATCTGACACTGCTTTACATTATATAGGTGGAATTTTAAAACATGCTAAAGCAATAAACGCATTTTCAAATGCTACAACAAATAGTTACAAAAGATTAATACCAGGGTTTGAAGCTCCAGTTTTGTTAGCTTACTCTGCAAGAAATAGATCTGCTTCTTGTAGAATTCCAATAACTTTAAGCAAAAAAGCTGCAAGATGCGAAATTAGATTTGGTGATGCAGCAGGCAATCCGTATTTAACTTTTGCTGCTATGTTAATGGCTGGCTTAGATGGAATTAAAAATAAAATTGATCCAGGTAAATCATTTGATAAAGATCTTTATGCATTATCAGAGGATGAAGTTAAAAAAATTCCAACTGTTTGTGGATCATTAAGAGAAGCCATGGAAAGTTTAGACAAAGATAGAGATTTTTTAAAACAAGGAAATGTTTTCACTGATGATCAAATAGACGCATATATAGCTTTAAAATTTGAGGAAATACATAATTTCGAGCATACTCCTCATCCAATTGAGTTCGAGATGTATTACAGTTGTTAAATATTACTGTCTAGTTTTAGCAATTTTATTTTTGCCAGTACCTTTTTTAACAATGTAATCTTGGGTTCCATTTGCACCAGTATCTACAGATTTAATAAGAGATCTTATAAAAGATTTTCTTTTCTCTTTTCTGTCTTCACTATTTAGCAAATTTCTAAATTCAAAAACGTTCATAAACAATTTATATCATATCTATGCAATTTTTGCAATACTGATATGTTCAAAGTGGGATCATACTTTAAAGGATTCTCCACAACCGCATCGTTCAGTTTCATTTGGATTATTAAAGACAAATGTTGAGGAAAAGTCCTCTTTTTTATAATCCATTTCTGTACCTAAAAGATACATAACTGCGGCTGAGTCGATGAAAACTTTAACACCTTTGTCCTCTATTACTTCATCATTTGGGTTAATCTCTTTTGAATACTCCATAACATAAGACATCCCAGCACAACCGCCTGACTTCACTGAAACTCTAACGCCTATGGCATTTTTTTCAGCACTTGACATTATATCTTTTATTCTTGAAGCAGCATTATCACTTAATTTAATTATTTGATCCATTATAGATTTAACTCCAATTTAGCGGCATCTGACATCATATCTTTTGTCCAAGGTGGATCCCAAACTAACTCAAGGTTCACATCATCTATTTCTTCTACTTGCATTGCACCATCTTTTACCTCTTTTGGTAAGCTTTCTGCAACGGGACAATTAGGTGTGGTTAAAGTCATCTTTATTTCGGCCTTTCGACCGTCTACTTTAATGTCGTAAATTAACCCTAACTCATAAATATTTACTGGTACTTCAGGATCATAAATTTTTTTAATTTCTTGAATAATCTTATCTTTAACTTCCATAATGTTTTAGCTTTCCGTACTAACTTCTTTTCCCTCATTTTCCATAGCCGAGACTAAAGTATGCCATGATAATGTAGCACATTTAACTCTCATTGGGTACTGCTTAACTCCAGATAAACACATTAACTTAGTTTTATCATCTTCTTTTAATATATTAGATTTTAGTTCAGGATTTTCTTTTATCATTCCTAAAAAATCTTCAATAATTTCTTTTGCCTCATTGTCGCTTTTGCCTTTTATTAAATCAGTCATAATTGAGGCTGAGGCCATTGAAATTGCACATCCACTCCCCTCAAATGATATGTCTTCAACTTTTCTTTGGTTATTAAGCTTTAAATACACGTGTACATTATCACCACATAAAGGATTATTTCCTTTTGCATCTTTATTAAAGTTTTCTGGTTTTCCTAAATTTCTTGGATTCTTGCCGTGCTCTAAAATTATTTCTTGATAAAGTTCTTTTAGGTTCATTTTAAATCAAAAATTTTTTTACAGTTATTAATTCCCTCGTTTAATTTATCTAAATCTTCCTTAGTATTGTAAACTCCTAAAGATGCTCTTGCACTAGCAGGTATACCTAATTTATCATGAAGTATTTGACAACAATGATGGCCAGCTCTTATTGCAACTCCTGTTTCATCTAAAATTGTAGCAATATCATGTGGATGAATACCTTTTATAGTAAATGATAACACGCCACCACGTTCTTTTGGACTGCCAATTAATTCTACAGAATTATTTTTTTTTAAAATCTCTTGACCATACTCTATTAATTTTTTTTCATGACTTATAATATTTTCAATTCCAATACTTTCTAGAAACTTAATTGACTGATCAAAAGCTATAACTTGGGCAGTTGCCATTGTTCCAGCTTCATATTTATTTGGAAGATCTCCATATGATATTCCATCTTTTTTAACATCATTAATCATCCCACCTCCACCTTGGTATGGTGGAAGTTGTTCAAGCCATTTCTTCTTACCATATAAAACCCCAAGTCCTGTAGGTCCATACATTTTATGACAAGAGATTGCATAAAAGTCACAATCTAGATCTTGCATATCTAACTTTAGATGAGGTCCTCCTTGACATCCATCTACTACAACAATTATTCCCTTTGAATGGGCTAATTGAGTTATTTCTTTAATAGGAAGAATTGCACCAGTTACATTTGATAAGTGTGTAATTGCAATTACTTTTGTTTTACTTGTTATTTCTTTTTCTATATTTTCAATTGGTATTTCTCCATCTTCATTGATTTCAGCGAACTTTATTTTTACATTCTTGGATTTTCTTAAAAAATGCCAAGGAACATAATTAGAGTGATGTTCTAATTCAGTAATGAGAATTTCATCATTCGGTTCTATTATAGTTTGACCCAGAGTATTTGCTACCAAATTTAATGCTTCAGTGGCTCCCTTAGTAAATATTATTTCATTTTTATCTTTTGCATTTATATATCTTTGAACAGAAGTTCTTGTATTTTCATATAAGTTTGTTGCAGCTACTGCTAAATAATGCAAACTTCTTCCCACATTAGAGAACTGCTTAGAATAAAATTCATTGATCCGGTCTAAAACAACTTTCGGTTTTTGTGAAGAATTTGCGCTATCTAAATAAACCAAATCATTATTCTGGATTTTTTCATCAAAAATAGGAAATTCCTTCTTAATTTTATCTATATTCATTCTTTAAATCCAATCGTATTTTTTATTAAGTTTTTAATTTCAGGATCTGTAATTTTTTCTATCACGTCTAACAAAAATCCATTTATCAAAAGTTCTTTTGATTGTTTATAGTTTAGTCCTCTAGACATTAAGTAAAAAATCGAATTTTCATCAAGACTACCTGAAGAAGACCCATGAGAACACTTAACATCATCAGCATAAATTTCTAGTTCAGGCTTAGCATTAAATTCAGATGTTTCATCTAATAAGATTGCTTTACTTAATTGATAACCATCTGTTTTTTGTGCTTCAGAATTAACAAATATTTTTCCTTGGTAAATTGATTTAGAGTCTTTTCCTAAGACACTTTTTATCAATTGATAACTTTTAGTATTCTCAGTTAAATGATTTATGGTTGTTCTGATTTCATGATGTTGCTTATCCATCAAAGAAAAAATACCATTTACAAAAGCTGAGGAATATTCTCCATTAAGATTACAATTAATTTCATTTTTAAAAAAATTTGAGCCAGAGGATAAAATGAATGTTTCGGAAATACTGTTTTCATCTTGATCTATATTGTTAAAAGAATACTTGATATTTTGGTTTAAAGTTTTATCAACTTTATAATTTTTTAATATAGCATCTTTTTTTAAATCAAAATTATAAAAAATATTAATAAAATTTTTTTCATTATTATCATAAAAAAAATCAATTAATCTCAAGGAGCTATTTTGCTCCAATTCAAATTCTAATCTTAGATTTATATTTTTTGATTTAATTTCATTGTTATTTGTGTGATAGACTATAAGAGGTTTTTTTAATGAATAATCTTTCTTTATTAAGATTTTGTAACTTTTATTTGTAAATGCTTTATTTAAATCAATTAAAGAATTATTATTCTTTAATAAATTATCTAGTTTACAATCTTCATTAATTTCTATCTGAGTTTTATCCTCATAACTAAAGTCAATTTTTTCTACTCTTCCATTTATGAAAAAAATTTTATTATGCTCCAATCCATCTATTAAAATAGATGTATCAATCTTGTTAGAAGAGGAATGGTCGTTATAAAAACTAAGCTGACCAATATTTTTTTGGATAATCTGACTTAAGTCTGAAAACTTCCAATTTTCAAGTTTTCTATTTGGAAAGCCCTGTTTTATAAATCTATTCAAATGTTCTTTTTTTAATTTAATATCCCCATCAGAAAAACTTGAATTTTTTATAATTTTATCAAAATCTATTTTAATTTGGTCGGTCATTTAATTAAATTTTTCATATCCTTTTTTCTCTAATTCCAAAGCTAACTCTGGGCCTCCAGATTTGATAATCTTTCCTCCCATTAAAACATGAACAAAATCTGGTTTTATGTATTCAAGTAATCTTTGATAGTGAGTTATGATTAAAAAAGAGTTGTCTTTATTTCTTAAAGTGTTTACTCCATCTGAAACTATTCTCAGTGCATCAATATCTAGACCTGAGTCTGTTTCATCTAATATTGATAGCTTAGGAGCTAACATAGACATTTGCAAAATCTCATTTTTCTTCTTTTCACCACCAGAAAAACCAACATTCAATTGTCTGTTCAATTTTTCCTCATCAAATTTTAACTCCTTAGCTTTTTTTTTAACAAGTTTTAAAAATTCGATAGCATCTAGTTCTTTTTCACCTCTTGCTTTTCTGATAGCGTTTAAAGAGGTTTTTAAAAAAATATTTGTATTTACACCTGGAATTTCTAAAGGATATTGAAAAGCTAAAAATATCCCTTTATGTGCTCTTTCTTCTGTTTCAAGGTCAAATAAATTCTTGTCTTCAAATAAAATTTCCCCTGAAATTTCATAGCCTTTTTTTCCTGATAAAATATTCGACAGTGTACTCTTACCAGACCCATTTGGACCCATAATAGCATGCACTTCTCCAGGTTTTATATTTAAAGATAGACCTTTTAAAATAGATTTATTTTCTATATTAGCATTTAAATTATTTATTTTTAACATTAACCAACACTCCCCTCTAAGCTAATGCCAACTAATTTTTGAGCTTCTACTGCAAATTCCATTGGTAATTGTTGAAGAACTTCTTTACAGAACCCGTTTACAATTAAACCAACTGCTTCCTCAGGGTTTAACCCTCTTTGTTGACAATAGTGAAGTTGTTCCTCACTAATTTTTGAAGTTGTTGCTTCATGAGCTATACTTGAGTTGAAATTTTTATTTTTAATATAGGGAACTGTGTGTGCACCACATTTATTTCCCATTAATAATGAGTCGCATTGAGTATAATTACTAGAGTTTTGTGCTTTGGAATTGATATCAACTAAACCTCTATAAGTCATATCAGAGTATCCTGCACTAATCCCTTTTGAGATTATTTTACTTTTTGTGTTTTTACCTAAATGAATCATTTTAGTGCCTGTGTCAGCCTTTTGATGATTGTTCGTAATAGCTATCGAATAAAATTCTCCAACTGAATTATCACCTTTTAAAATACAACTAGGATATTTCCACGTTATTGCTGAACCAGTTTCTACCTGTGTCCAAGAAATTTTAGAATTTTTTCCTTTGCATAACCCTCTTTTTGTAACAAAGTTATAAATTCCACCTTTTCCATTTTCATCTCCTGGATACCAGTTTTGAACTGTGGAGTATTTAATTTCAGCATCATCTAAAGCAATTAATTCTACATTTGCAGCATGTAATTGATTTTCATCCCTCATAGGTGCAGTACAACCCTCTAAATAACTCACATAGCTTCTTTCATCAGCTATGATCAAAGTCCTCTCAAATTGCCCTGTCTCAGATGCATTTATTCTGAAATAAGTAGATAGTTCCATTGGGCACTTAATTCCTTTGGGAATATAAACAAACGATCCATCAGTAAATACTGCAGAATTAAGAGTAGCAAAAAAATGGTCGGTAGTTGGAATAACTGTACCTAAATATTTTTTTACTAAATCTGGATATTTTTGTATAGCTTCAGACATAGAACAAAAAATAATCCCATGTTTTGTCAATTCTCCTTTAAAGGTTGTGGCGACAGAAACCGAGTCAAATACTGCATCAATTGCTATTCCATTTAATCTAGCTTGTTCTTGTAATGGAATGCCAAGTTTTTTATATGTCTCTAAAAGTTTTGGATCAAGTTCATCAAGACTTTTTGGCTTATCCTTCATGCTTTTAGGTGCAGAGTAATAATATAAATCTTGATAATCTATCTTTGGATATTTAGGTTTTTGCCAATTAGGTTCTTCTAATTTTTTAAATCTTTCAAAAGCTTTTAATCGAAAATCTAACATCCACTTAGGTTCTTTTTTAATATTAGATATAAATTTTATTACTTTTTCATCTAATCCTTTCGGTGCCCTAATATTTTCTATTTCAGTAGTGAAACCATATTTATAATCTTTTAATTTTTCAATATCTTTTTCTCTAGTATCCATTTTAAATTCTTCTTTCAATATTGTCTTTAACTAAATCCTCTAAACTTTTTTCTTTAAAAAAGTTATTTATATGGTTTTCAAGTTCATCCCAAAGATTATGTGTTACACATTTGATAGATTTGCCATTACATCCTTTTTTTGATTCTTTATTACATTGAACAGTTTTAACTTTTTCATCTACTGCCTCAAAAATATTATTTAGTTTGATCTCTTTGGCTTTTTTATTAAGAACATATCCACCTTGTGTTCCTCTAACACTTTGAACAATCTCTTTTTTTCTTAATTTTGAAAAAATTTGCTCTAAATAATCTAGGGAAATACCTTGTCTTAAAGAAATATCTCTTAGAGAAACTGGATTAATATTGTCAAATCTCGCCAGATCTACTAAAGCCATTACCGCATATCTACCTCTAGAAGTAAGTTTCATAAGTCTTTATTTCATGGGTATATATAAACCTGACTAAAATAGTCAAGTATCTTAATTAAAAAAAAAGCTATTATTTTGTCACGCACATGTGATAAATGTAATTTTTTTTGAGAATAATAATCAATAACAATTATGGATAATAAAATTTTAGAAATTTTCATCCCTGGCCCAGCTGGAAGATTGGAAGCAAAATATTTTAAGAGTAAAAAAAATACGTCACCAATAGCTCTAGTTCTTCAACCACACCCTCAATATGGAGGAACCATGAATAATAAAGTTGTTGTAGAAACTTTTAATACTTTTATGGAGAATGATTTTTCAGTTTGTAGAGTTAATTTTAGAGGTGTAGGTAAAAGTGATGGAGAGTTTGATAATGGCCAAGGTGAATTAGCTGATGCTGCTGCAGCTTTAGATTGGTTAGAAAGAGAAAATTTTGATAACTCACAATGTTGGGTTTCAGGTTTTTCTTTTGGTTCTTTGATAGCAATGCAATTACTAATGAGAAGACCAGAAATTAATAGATTTGTTGCAATATCTCCCCAACCAAATGTTTATGATTTTTCTTTTTTATCACCATGTCCTTCGTCTGGACTTATGGTATATGGAAAAAAAGATGAACTAGTTCCTTTAGAATTTATAAAAGATTTAGATAAAAGACTTAGCGCTCAAAAAGGTATTAAAGTTGAATTTCAATCTATATCTGAAGCTAATCATTTTTTTTCAAAAAATGAGACTGGACTTACTAAATGTTTAAGTAGTTATATCAAAAAAGAAACTGCTCTATACTAAAAATTTTTTACAATAGTTCCACCAGTTGATTCTTTGTTACATCTAGTTGTGCTTGGGAATGATATGGGCATATTCTTTATAGATCTGATAGCTAAAAAGGCAAAAGCTTGTGACTCTACAAAATCTCCATCTACTTGATATTTATCAATTGATTCTAAATGAAGTTGAACAAAATTATTTTGTACTCTTTCTAATAAATAATCATTTTTCCTTCCTCCTCCACATACCAACAATTTATAATTTTTAGATTGTTCATCACGATTAGTATAAATTATTCCATCTGAAATTAGTTTCGCAGTAAATTCAGTTATAGTTGCAGCTCCATTTTCTAATGATAATCCTTTAGCAAAAAAAATATCATAGTCTTTTACATCTAAAGATTTTTTATAAGACGGATTAAAAGAAAAGTTTTCTAAGGCTTGATTTAAAATTAATTTATCTATATTACCTGACCTGGCTATTAGTCCGTTGTGATCATATTTTTTTTTAGAATTTTTTCTAATCCAATCGTCTATTAAACAATTACCTGGGCCGATATCGTGAGCATAAATTTTATCTAAATTCCACAAATTATTTTCATTTACTGTTTTAGTAATATTTGAAATTCCCCCAATGTTTAAAATATTTATTGGAAAATTTAAATTATATTCTTTATTTATTTTATTTGCTAAAACATTATGGAAGATTGGTGTAAGTGGTGCTCCCTGACCTCCATTAATCATATCGTTTTGTCTGAAGTTATATACAACTTTTTTTTTTGTTAATTGAGACAATAATTTTCCATCACCCAGCTGTTTAGTAATTTTTTTTGATGGATTGTGATATATTGTTTGCCCATGAAAACCAATTAAATCAATAATTGAGTTCGATTTTTTAAGTATTTCTTCTACTGCGTTAGCATGAAATAATGTAATTGCTCTTTCTAGAATATTAATTTCCTTAGAATATAACTTTAAATCTTGAGTTTTTGATATTTTATTCCTTAATTCCAATAATTTTTGAATTATTTTGCTATCGTATTGAAAATACTTATTTGAAATCGATGAATATTCTGTATTACCATCCGACTCAATTATTGATACATCTACTCCATCCAATGATGTGCCACTCATAAGTCCTAATGCAGTATAAATCTTTCCCATTCTTATTTTTTTTTATAAAATATTGTATATTGTAGAATTATAGACTTATGAATAAATTTTTAAAAGAATTTAAAGATAGAGGTTTTTTATATCAGTGTACAAATGAAAGTGAATTATCTTCTTTGTTAGATAAAAAGAAAGTAAAAGCTTACATCGGTTTTGACTGTACTGCTGAAAGTTTGCATGTAGGTAGTCTTCTTCAAATAATGTGTTTGAGACTGTTTCAACGACATGGTCACCAACCTATTGTATTATTAGGGGGTGGAACAACTCGAATTGGAGATCCTTCAGGAAAAGATAAAACACGTAAAATATTAAAAGAAGATGAAATCGAAAAAAACTCAAAGAATATTGAAAATATTTTGAAAAAATATTTAATAACTAATAATAAAAATACTAAACCAATATTTGTCAATAATTTTAAATGGTTAAAAAATTTGAATTATATTTCTTTCCTTAGAGATATAGGAAAACATTTTACAATTAATAAAATGTTAACTTTTGATAGTGTTAAAATGAGATTAGAAAGAGAACAATCTTTAAGTTACATGGAATTTAATTATATGATTTTACAAGCATATGATTTTTTAGAACTTAATAAAAATCAAGATTGTTCATTACAAATTGGAGGGTCTGACCAATGGGGTAACATTATTAATGGAGTTGATCTCATCAAAAGGTATTCAAATAAAAAAGCTTATGGACTTACAACTCCTTTAATTACTTTAGCTTCAGGCGCAAAGATGGGGAAAACAGAATCTGGAGCAGTATGGTTAGATAAAAAGCTTTTATCACCTTATAATTATTGGCAATTTTGGAGGAACATTGATGATAGAGATGTTTTGAAATTTCTAAATTTTTTTACAGATTTAAGTATTACCGATATTGAAAAAATTAGAGTACAAGATATTAATCAACAGAAAATTACCCTTGCAAATGAAACTACATCAATGCTTCATGGGACAAAAGAAGCTAAATTAAGTGAAGAAACGGCAAAAAAAACTTTTGTAGAACATTCTTTAGGTTCAGCTTTACCCTCTTTTTTTATTAATAAAGATCAATTAGATAAAAATTTTAATATAATCGATTTAGTTATTTTATCTAAATTAGAAAATTCTAAAAGTGAAATTAGAAGATTAATTAAAGCTAATGGAATTAAAATTAATAATCAAACTATAAATAATGAAAAGTTAATCATTGATAAAAAATTATTTATAGAAAATTCTATTAAACTGTCTTTAGGAAAAAAAAGACATATTAAAGTTAAGTTAAATTAATTTTTTTTAATTTTTTCTAAAGTTCTGGTTATAAATCGTGGTGTAAGAGTTTTTACAGGATTAACAGATGTTTTTAAATCTTTTGGGTGTCCTTTGACTTTAAAACTGACTCCAAAAACACCTTCTCCTGTTTTATTCCCTACTAAAATTTTACCAATCAAAGGAATTGAAGAAATTGTTCTATTAATTGTAGTAGCTGGAACTAATGTTCCTCTTAAACTAATCAGCTCATTACTTTCTACATATCCATCCATCATAATCGAAATTGCTGGGCCGATCGCATATAATTCCTCAATTTTCATTAAATTTCCATTATTCAAAAATTTTATTTCGAAGTCACTAAATCGAATTCCCTCTCCAGTTAATAAGTCGGCTATGCCCTGCAAAGATGCAAGTGTAAGTAATTTTGCTAAAGCTGGAACTTCTTGAACTTTAAAATTATCTATTATTAAAGTAGATTTTGAAACACCATTTTTTTTAATAGAATAAAAGTCTAAATTTCCTTCTTCAAAACCTTTTATAAATTCATATCTATTTACAAGGGGTTTAGCAACATCTGTATATAAAGTAGTAATTTTCCCATTCTCGGTTGATTTAATTGTAAGAACGATTTTTTCATTTTTTGAAAAATTTGAGTTTAAAATTGCATCTTTAATCTCATCATCTTTGAAAAGTAAATAACCATTAAGATTGTTTATAATACTGTTTTTATCTAAAAAGGTTTTATTTATATCTATATTTACCTTAAAACTATCTTTAAAAAGATTTTTTTTATCTGATTTAGTCGTTTTAAGTAAATCATTAATTATCTTATTAGCATTAAAACTTTCACCTTTTAAAATATAATTTTGTTTTTGTTTGTTTAAAGTTAGTACATTTTTTAAATTATCTTTATCAACAAAATTAAGTTGAATTTTTTCAACAGATTGAATTTTATACTCTTTATTCAAATATAATTTTTTAAAATTAAAGAAATTATCTTTTTCTGTTAAAGAAATATCTTTAAAAATTATATCATCATCTGTTAACTTTTTATTACCTACAACACTTATTTTGAGGTCTGAATTGGTACCTTTCTGGTAATTCAATAAATCAAGTATTAATGGATTTTTTGACATTTCAATTAAAAAATTAAAGTTAAAATCTTTTGTTGATTTATTAAGTTCATATTGAATCTTATCTATTTCGTTTTGGATTTTTAAATTTCCTTCACCTTTTACTTTGAAAGATTTGTTGATTAATCCTACTGATATTTTATGATTTATAAAGTTAATATTGTTTTGAACATTGGGTAATAGTTTCTTTAAATCAAGACCATTAAGTACATCTAATTTTATTAGATTTAGTTCGGAATTAATTTTTAGATCTTTTATTTTTAAACTATTATTAATTGAAAATGAAAAAACATTTTTTGCCTCAAATTCAATATCTTTTATTGGGATTTTAAGTTGAGTAAAATTTAATAAATCTTTAATTTCATTATCAGCTAAAGATATTTTTTTAATAATATTTTTTCCACTAACGAAAAAATTATTTTTTTTCTTGAAAGCTTTTACATCAGGAAATACGAGTTTCTTGTTATTAAATAAAAAATTAACATCTTTAAATGAGAGTTCATTCTGATTTAAGCTAAAAATAAAATTAATTTTTGAAAATTTAATTTTTTTAATTGATCGTAGACTACCATCATTAACATATCCATTGACTACAAAATTTTTTTTTACATTTCCCTTTTCATCAAATTCTAAATAAATATCTGCCGTTAAATTAGCTGTATCTATGAATTTTTCTGTTATAAAAAATTGTGGTTTATCATGCACTAATCTTACAAAGGAAATTAATTTTTTTATTTCTAATGATTTTGTTGAAATAAATAAATCAGTTAAATAAAATTGACTATCTATTAATGATTTTATTGAGATGTTTGATTTAATGTTCTCTACATTAAGATTTTTACTGCCATTTTTAATTATTGCTCCTGATGTTTTGACCTTAAGTCTAAAATTGAATGGATCTAATATAATATTTACTTTTTTCAATTTTATTTCTAAATCTTGATGAATATTTTTAATCTTTTCTGATATTTGACTATTTAATTTATTTGTATTAATTCCAATAGTGCTCAAATATACGATAAAGCTAAAAAAAACTAATAAAGTTAATATTAGAACTCTAAAAATTATTTTTCTCATTTAATTCTATATAGTGAGTGCTCCAAAAAATCGTCTAATTCACCATCCAAGACTCTCTCTGGACTGGTGTTTTCATGTTGGGTTCTGTTATCTTTTACTAGTCTATATGGTTGTAAAACATATGATCTAATTTGATGCCCCCACCCAATTTCTGATTTTGAAGCTTCTTTGTTTTGGTTTTGTTGCTCCTTTTTTTTTATTTCAAAATCATATAATCTTGCTTTGAGCATATTCATACAAGTCTCTTTATTTTTATGCTGAGATCTCTCATTTTGGCATTGCACAACAATTTTTGATGGTAAATGTGTTATTCTTACTGCACTATCTGTTGTATTTACGTGCTGTCCTCCTGCTCCACTTGAGCGATAGGTATCAATTCTTAAATCTTTATCTAAAATTTCTAAATTAATATTCTCATCTACAACAGGGTATATCCAAACACTAGCAAAACTAGTATGTCTTCTAGCTCCAGAATCAAAAGGAGATATCCTTACCAGACGATGAATTCCAGATTCTTTTTTTAACCAACCAAACACATAATCCCCTTCAATTTTTATTGTGGATGATTTTATTCCTGCCTCTTCCCCTTTATGCTCACTTATCAAATGACATTTATAATTTTTATTATCTGACCATTTTAAGTACATTCGCCTTAACATGTTGGCCCAATCTTGACTTTCAGTACCTCCAGCCCCTGCATGAATTTCTATGTAACAATCAAAAGAATCGGCCTCATTTGATAGAAAACATCTTACTTCATTTTTTTTTACTGAGACTAATAACTCTTTAAATTCTTTTAAAATTTCAACTTGAATATTTGTATTATTTTCTTCAATTGCAAGATCATACAAGTCATTTAAATCTTTTGATTTTTCCAAAGATTTTTCATAAGATCGTGTTAAATCTTCTAATAACTTTTTTTCTTTTATAATTTTTTGTGAATTTACTTTATCATTCCAAAAATTAGCATCCAACATTTTTTTATTATGATTTTCTAATCTAGAATAAATGTCGTTTTTTTCAAAGATACTCCTTAACTCTTTGATTTATTTTTTCAATTTCTTTCTTATAATCTAAATATTTATCTTCCATTAATAAAACTTTAATATATTATTTAAATCTAATCTATTATTATCTGAATATAATACTTTACCATCAATTACATTTTTACTTTTGTAAGCCTCAATTATAGTATTTTTTGATGTAAATTTTGCTTTTTCACCTGTTAAAGGATCAACAACCATTAAGGTTATCTTCTCAGGCACTTTAAAAGGTCTCGAATCTGATTTTTTGACAGCTTTTTTGATAAATTCCTTGAATATAGGTAATGCAGCTTTTGATCCAGTCTCATATTTTCCTAAGGGTTTAGGGTTGTCCATTCCTACATAAACCCCTATTACAAGATTAGATGTATAACCAATAAACCATGCATCAGTATTTTCGTTAGTTGTGCCAGTCTTACCTGCTAAATTTAGTTTTAAATCTCTTAACTTTTTTCCAGTTCCTCTTTTAATAACACCTTCTAAAAAAGACGTCACTTGGTATGCGGTTTGTTCAGATATTACTCTTTTATAATTATCCTCTATTTCAGGATAATCTTCACCTGTAAATGAAATCTTATCACAATTAATACATTTTCTATTTTCATTATTAATTATAGTATTTCCTTCACTATCTTGAATTCTATCAATAATCACTGGATAAATAAGTTTTCCTCCATTCACAAAAGACGAGTAAGCTGATGTTAAATTTAATAAAGTAGTTTCTGCTGATCCAAGTGAAATTGAAAGTAATTCTTGAGGATCGTTATAAATATTTAATTTCTTTGAAAAACTAGCAACTTTATCTACACCTAAATTCTGAGCTATCCTAACAGTCATTAAGTTACGAGACTTTTCAAGTCCAACTCTAAGAGTAGAAGGTCCATAAAATTTTTTACCGTAGTTTTCAGGTTTCCATTTTTTTAAGTCTATTCCTTGGTCTAATACTAGAGGAGCATCTAATACTAATGAAGATGGTGTGAATTGATTTTCTAGAGCTAATGCATATACAAAAGGTTTAAATGCTGAACCAGGTTGTCTAAGAGCTTGTGAAGCTCTGTTAAATTCACTATTTTTAAAACTAAACCCTCCACTTAAGGCAATAACTCTTCCAGTATATGGGTTCATTACTACAATCCCTCCATTTATTTCTGGAAGTTGTTTTAAACTATATAAGTTATTCTTTAATTTTTTGACATATATTATGTCACCAATTTTAAGTAAATCTTTAAATTCTTTTCTAGTCCAGGATATATCTTTATAATTAATGATTCCTTTTAAATTATTTTCTGTTTCTATAAGTGCATTAAATTGATTTACTTTTTTCACAATTGCAATTTGCCAATTGATAGAATTTTCTAAATCAAACTTTTTATCTAAATTTTCGTTCCAATTGTCTTTATATTTAATATTGGAAATCGGTCCTCTCCAACCTTTTCTTTGGTCATATGCTTCTAATCCATTCCTTAAGGACTCTGTAGCTATTTTTTGTAATTCTAAATTTATTGGAGTATTTATATTGTAACCTTGTTTATAAACCTTTTCATAAGTTAATTTTTCTATAATATTTTTTCTAACATCCTCAATATAGTATTGTGCATCTTCTAAAAAAACTTTTTTAGTTTTTTTTAATTTAATATTCTGTTTTATGTATTCTTTATATTCTTTTAAATTTAAAAAATTATTATCTAAAAGATTCTTTAAAACTAAATTTCTTCTGAATTTTGCTAAATCTAAATTTTTATAAGGATTATATCGACTCGGAGCTTTTGGCAAAGCAGCTAATAGTGCTGATTCAGCATAATCTAACTCTTTAATTGATTTATCAAAATATTCTAAGCTCGCAGCTGCTACTCCGTATGCCCCACTACCCAAGTAAATTTGATTTAAATATAATTCTAATATTCTTTCTTTGTTTAATGCTCTTTCTATCCTAAAAGCTAAAATTGCCTCTTTTAATTTTCTATTCAAACTTATTTCGTTGGTTAATAAAAAGTTTTTAGCTACTTGTTGTGTTATTGTTGAAGCTCCCTCTAGTCTTTTAGAGGTCATTATGTTTTGAATATTATTAATTGTAGCTCTTAAAACTCCTTTTGCGTCTACACCAGGGTGAGTAAAAAAGTTTTTATCTTCTGCTGATAAAAAAGCATTAATTACATTTTGAGGTATAGCTTCATAAGGTACAAATATTCTTTTTTCTTTAGAGAAATCAGCGACTAAATCACCGTTTCCAGAGTACATTTTACTAGAGACAGGAGGTTTATAGTTTTTTAAAAATTTATAATCTGGGATATTGTTTGAAAAAGTCCATAAAACAACCAAAATAGAGATGGATACAATCAATAGTAAACATACAAACGCTATGAAAATATTTTTAAATATATTTGTCATTTTAATTCCATTATATATGGGAATTTGTTAAAGATAAGGCATTATAATTATACAAAATTTTTAATATTTAATAACTAAATGAAACAATCAAACAATAACGTATGGAAAAAAATTTATATATTGATGCCTCGCATCCAAATGAGACTAGAGTTGTGCTTAAATCCAACAATGATATTGAAGATTATGAGTATGAAGGTTTAAAGAATAACCTTATAAAAAATAATATATATCTCGGCAAAGTAAGTAGAATTGAACCCTCACTCCAAGCTGCTTTTATTGATTTTGGAAGAGAAAGACATGGTTTTTTATCTTTTAATGATATTCAGTCGGATTATTATCAAATACCTAAAAGTGATTTAGAAATAATAAAAAAAGAAGAAGAAAAAGCAAGAGAAGAGCTTTCAAAAAAAGTAGAGGCAAAAGAAGAGGAGAATTTAGCAGAGGGTAAGTTAGAGGTTGATGATCCAATTGATGTAAAAAAAAATGAAATAGATGAAAAAGAAAATTTAGAAGATGAAAAGGCGAATGTACTAGAAGAAAAAGAGAAGAAAAATGATAGCAGACTCAAATTTAAGAGATATAAAATTCAGGAAGTAATAAAACCAAATCAAGTAATACTTGTTCAAGTTATTAAAGATGAAAGAGGTCAAAAAGGCGCTGCATTAAGTACCTTTATCTCTATTGCAGGTAAATATATTGTTTTAATGCCAAATACTCCTAAAGGTGGTGGTATTTCAAGAAAAATATTTAATCCTGCAGATAGAAAAAAAATAAGATTAATTTTAAATGAAATTAAAATTCCAAAAGAAATGGGTTTAATTGTTAGAACTGCTGGAAGTAATAAAACAAAAAATGAAATCAATCATGATTTAGAAATTTTGATAAAATCATGGAATCAAATAAAAGATAATGCACTAAATTCTATTGCTCCATCTTTGATCCATCAAGAAAGTGAAATTATTAAAAGAACACTTAGAGATATGTATGATGAAAATACTAAGAATATCATAATAGAAGGTAATGAGGGTTATAAAAAAGCTCAAAACTTTATGAAAATGATGATGCCATCAAATGTCAAGAAAATCAAAAAGTATAGAGGAAAGATTCCTTTGTTTATTGGAGAAGGTATTGAGCAAAAATTAAATCAAATATTTGATTCTGAGATAAAATTAAACTCAGGAGGTTATTTAGTAATTAATCCCACAGAGGCTTTGGTTTCAATAGATATAAATTCAGGAAGTTCAATTAAACAAAAAAATGTTGAAAGTACTGCCCTAGATACAAACTTAGAGGCGGCTGCTGAAATCGCTAGACAAATTAAGATAAGAGATTTGTCAGGTTTAATTATTATCGATTTTATAGATATGTTAAATTATGGGAATAGAAGAACTGTAGAGAGAAGATTGAAAGAGAAATGTAGGTCGGACAGAGCGAGAATTCAAATTGGAAGAATCAGTAATTTTGGTTTGTTGGAAATGTCAAGACAGAGATTAAGAGAGAGTGCCGTAAAATGGAAGGTGGAATTAACAGATGAGTCATTTGCTCAAAAATTACTCAAAATAGTTGAATTAAATGCAGTACTAAACAAAGCAAAATTTGTCGAATTAAAAGTATGTAAAAAAATTTCAGATTTTTTAAAAGAAAACTTTGTTGATGATTTAACTTACTTCGAAAAAAAAAATAAAATGAAAATAGATATTATCACCGATAATTCATTAATTATACCAGAATACATTATCGATGTAAGAAATAAATCTAAGAAGACTATTCAACTTATTGAATATTTTGAAAAACTTAAAAATCTTGAACAACAAATTAAAGAAAAAAAAACAACTGAAATAAAAGGAAAGAAAAAAACATATAGGAAAAAGAAATTTTTTAAAAGATCTAAATAATTCCTTTTATAGGAGACGAGGGATTTCCCATTAATAATTTATCAATTCTACCTGACAAAAATGATTGTCTACCAGCTAAAACAGCATTCTTAAAAGCTAAAGCCATTTGATATGGTTTTTTTGCTTTTGCAATAGCTGTGTTTACTAAAACTCCGTCACAACCTAGTTCCATTGCTATCGTTGCATCTGAAGCTTGTCCTAAGCCTGCATCAATAATTAAAGGTAATTTAGTTTGTTTTCTAATTATTTGAATATTGATTTTATTAAGTATGCCTAATCCAGAGCCAATAGGTGCAGCAAGAGGCATTATAGCTGAAGCTCCGGCATTTTCTAATCTTTTTGCCATCAACGGGTCATCATTACAATAAACCATAACTTTAAAACCTTCATTTGTGAGTATTTCGGTTGATTTTAATGTTTCAATCATTTCAGGAAATAAATTTTTTTTATCCCCTAATACTTCTAATTTTACTAACTTCCATCCTCCAATCTCTCTAGCTAACCTCAATGTTCTAAGTGCATCTTGAGAATTAAAACATCCTGCAGTATTTGGTAGGTAAGTTATTTTTTTAGGGTCGATATAATCCATTAAAAGAGGTTTTTTTTTATCAGAAATATTAACTCTTCTAACTGCTACTGTTACAATGTCCGCTCCAGATATTTTTATTGCCTTGGCACATTCATTCATATTTTTATACTTTCCAGTACCTACAATTAATCTCGAATTAAACTTTTTTTTTGCAACAATAAATTTATCTTGTATCAATTTTAACCTCCACCAATAAAATGAACAATTTCAATTTGATCATTTTTTTTTAAAACAATTTTATTCAATTTTTTTTTATCTACTATTTCTCTATTCAATTCAATTGCAACTTTTTTTAAAGGTACCTTTAAATCTAAAATAACATCTGATAATTTAGTTTTTTCATCAATTGTATTTGATTTACCGTTAATTTCTATTTTTATTTTTTTTTTCATCGTATATAAAAGCTAAATGAATAATAAAATAATTATTATCAATGGTCCAAATATTAATCTATTAGGTGAAAGAGAACAATCACAATATGGATCAACAACATTTGATAAATTAAAAGAGAACTGTATAGAGAAATCTAAAGAATTAGGTTTGGAGGCTGAATTTTTTCAATCTAATATAGAAGGTGAAATAGTAAATTTAATTCAAGATTGTAGAAAGAAATTTAATGGAATAATAATTAATGGTGCGGCTTTCACCCATACATCAGTTGCTATAAGAGATGCTTTAAGTGTCTTTAAAAAACCAATAATTGAATTGCATATTTCGAATATTTACAAAAGAGAAGAATTTAGACATAAGTCACTTATAAGTGATATAGCTACAGGTGGAATTTTTGGTTTAGGCACAGAAGGATATATTTTAGCCATAATTTCAATGCAAAAACTTTTGATAGATGAAAATTGATAAAAAAATTATAAAAGAATTAAGTAGTTATTTAGATGAATTTAATCTCACTGAAATAGAGTATGCTGAGAAAGATACCAAAATTAAAGTTTCTAAGAATAACAGTTCATTAATAAATGAAAGTACTACAAATGGTAAAAATATTGACCACACTATTACTTCATCATTCAAAAATGAAAAAAATAAATCTGGAATAGAAGTCACCTCACCGATAATTGGAACTGCTTATCACGCTCCTGAACCAGGAGCAAAAAAATTTGTTGAAATAGGAAAAAAAATTAAAAAAGGTGATACAGTGATGATTGTGGAAGCGATGAAAACAATGAATCATGTGCCGTCTTCAGCTAGTGGAATAGTTAAAGAAGTTTGTGTGGAAGATGGTCAGCCAGTAGAATTTGGTCAAACAATTATCATACTTGAGTAATGTTTAAAAAAATCTTAATTGCAAACCGTGGAGAAATTGCGGTCAGAGTTATCAGAGCATGTAAAGAATGGGGAATTTCTACTGTGGCGGTTCATTCAGATGTAGATAGAGATAGTATGCATGTAAAATTAGCTGATGAAAGTATTTGTATAGGTTCTCACCTTCCAGCAAATAGTTATTTAAATATACCAGCTTTGATGTCAGCTATAGAGCTAACAAATTCTGAGGCAGTGCATCCTGGATACGGTTTTTTATCTGAGAATGCAAATTTCGCAAAAGTGCTTGAGGAGAATAATATTAAATTTATAGGTGCATCTTCTAAACATATTCAAATGATGGGAGATAAAATTCAAGCAAAAAAAATTGCTAAAGAAAATGGTTTACCGGTAATTGAGGGATCTGAAGGTGGAGTAAAGAATATTCTTGAGGCAAAAAATCTATGTAAAAAAATTGGCTTTCCAGTTCTTATTAAAGCATCGGGAGGAGGAGGTGGAAAAGGAATGAAGATTGTTGAGAAAGAAGAAGATTTTGAAACATTTTTTTCTATAGCAAAATCTGAAGCTCAAAAATATTTTGGTAATGATGAAGTTTATATAGAAAAATTTTTTCAAAACCCTAGGCATATCGAAGTACAAATTTTAGCGGGGAAAAATAGAGTTGTTCATTTGCATGAAAGAGATTGTTCAGTTCAAAGAAGGCACCAAAAATTAATTGAGGAAACTCCTAGTCCAGTTTTGAATGATGATATCAGGAATGATCTATTCGAAAAAACTTTAAATATGGTTAGAAATATTGGATATCAAGGAGCTGGAACCGTCGAATATATATATGAAGATGGAAAATTTTATTTTTTAGAAATGAATACTAGAGTCCAAGTTGAACATCCTGTTACTGAGATGGTTACAGGAATTGATATTATTAAAGAACAAATTTGGATAGCTTTTTCAGGAGAGACCGCTCTAAATCAATCTGACATAAAACCAAGAGGTCATGCGATTGAATGTAGAATTAATGCTGAAGATCCAAATAAGAATTTTCAGCCTTCTCCAGGAACAATTGGTATGTGCCACCAACCATCAGGTTTTAGAACAAGAGTTGATGGTGCTATTTTTCAAGGTTATAAAGTGACACCATATTACGATAGTATGATATGTAAATTAATTTGTCATGGCAGAAACAGAGTTGAAGCAATTCAGAGAATGAATAGATCGTTAGATGAATTTGTAATTGAAGGTATAAATACAACTATACCTTTACATAAAAAATTATTAAACCACCATAAGTTTTTAAACTCAGATTTTAATGTAAGTTGGCTTGATAAAGAAAAAATTAACTAATAGCAACTTACAAGCCAAATATCATATACAGGATGATCAAAAGGTGTTATCGAAGGGCTTGAGGAAAACATCCATCCATTAAAAACAAAAACATTATTTTTGTCCTTTTTAGTGAGATCCTTAACTTGAATATAAGCCTTTATTTCAGGATTATCGTCAAATTCTGAATTTGTACATTTGATACTTTTTATTGATAAATCCTTATATATATAATCTTTACCATTACTTAATCTGATCAACTCATTTTTAGAACTTATTTTATCTAATATCTTTAAGTTTGTTTTTTTTCCCTCTAAAATATCATTTGATTTTAAATCAATTGAAAAAACCATAGCTATTGAGAAAATAAATAAAAATAAGAAAAACTTTTTATTTCCAACTTTTATATTTTTTTTGAATACCATTTTTTTTATCTTTATTGGGATGATAGGCCCCTTCGGTGCCAGTTAAATTAGATTGATGCGGTTTCTGCCAATCATATTTTTTTAACTCGTGTTTTTTTTCAATTTTGTTTGGCATAAAGTGGATCCAAGAAAACCATTCAACTGGAATTTTGGATGCGTCTATTTCTCCTGAATAGATTACCCATCTTTTTCCACTTTTACTCTCATAATATTTGTTACCAAAAGTATCTTGTCCAACAAGTTTACCAAATAATATAGTCTCTAAATGAGTTCCTAAAGTATCGCGATTCCACCAAGTGAATATTTTTTTAAAAAGTGTCAACATTAAAATTTTTTAATTTTCAATTTTAAATTGTATAAAATAAATTAGACTAAAATATGTAAAAGTATATAAATAAAATGATTCATTATTCAATTTAAATTTTATAAAGAGGTAATATGGCAAAATTTTTAGTAGAAACTTATTATACTTGTACATTCAAAGTAAATCATTATCTAGACAAAATAGACGAAGCAGAGCTTAAGAATTTAGAAAAAAGAGATGACGGTAAATTTGAAGTTATTGATGTCAAATTAGATAATCGTAAAACTAAAAGCCTAGATCCTAACAACAACAAAGTAATAGAAAGTATTAAGATAGATAAAACTAAAAAAGAAACAAATACAAATTCACACAAAATTGAGAGTATTTTAACACAAAGTTTTCCTAAAACTGAAAAAACAGGTAAGAGATTTGGTATGCCAGATAGAAGAAAAGGTTATATTCAAAAAGCAACTATTGGCGATCATAAAGTTTACCTCCATACTGGCGAATATGAAGATGGTAAGATAGGAGAGATATTTATTGATACCAGTAAAGAGGGAGAACTAGTGAAGGCCTTAATGAATAATTTTGCAATAGCTGTATCCTTAGGATTGCAATATGGAGTTCCTTTAGATGAATATATAAGCGCATTTGTGGATACAAAATTTGAGCCATCAGGAAAGGTTTATGGTAATGATAGGATTTTAAGTGCTACTTCAATTCTTGATTATATATTTAGAGAACTAGCTATTTCCTACCAAAATAGAGAAGATTTAGCCCATACACCTACAATTGGTAATTCAGAAGGAATAAATATTGATGATGGTGATGATGTGTCAGAGGATCAAAATCAATTCCTAAAGATTGTTAAAGATATTACAAGTAAAGGTTTTGTAAGAAACAATTATAAAAAGAACCTGGTTGATCTTTCTGATGTCAAAATAAATCTTAAAGGAAAAAAATAACTATTTTTTAACTTTTAACGATAAATTTAACTCTTTTAATTGATTTTCGTTAACATTTGAAGGTGCATTCATCATTAGATCCTGGGCATTTTGGTTCATTGGAAACATGGTGACTTCTCTAATATTTTTTTCATTTGCTAAAAGCATGACTATTCTATCAATTCCAGGCGCTATACCCCCGTGTGGTGGGGCTCCATAACTTAAAGCATTGATCATCCCACTAAATTTTTCATCAACATCCATTTTAGAATAACCAGCAATAGAAAAAAGTTTATACATCAATTCAGGTATATGATTTCTAATTGCTCCAGAAGATAACTCGATACCATTACAAACGATATCATATTGATAAGCATAAATTTCTAAAGGTTTTTCATAATCAATTTTTTCCAAATCTCCTTGAGGCATAGAAAAAGGATTGTGACTAAATTTAATTTTATTAGTTATTTCATCTTTTTCAAACATGGGATAATCAACAATCCAACAAAAAGCAAAAATATTTTCATCAATTAGATCTAATTCCTTTGCTATTTTCTCTCTTGCTAATGAAGTAATCTTTTCTAACTCATTTTGTTTTCCACATGCTAGGAAAATGCTATCGCCTAATTTAGCGTTTGTTATTTGCATTAATTCCTCTAAAGCGTATTTTGAAAAAAATTTTCCTATAGGGCCTTTGCCATAAATTTCTTTGTCTTTTTCTATTGTAAAATATGCTAAACCAGAAGCTCCTTGTTCCTTTGCCCATTTATCAATATTATCAAAAAAACTTCTTGGCTTATTATTTGTTTTTTTTGTAACTATGCATCTTACTTTTGATCCTGATTTAACTAATTTTTTAAAAATTTCGAATGACACGTCGTCTCTTAAAAAAATCTTGGTTATATCATTTATTATTAAAGGATTTCTCAAATCAGGTTTATCTGTACCATATTTTAACATTGAGTCAGCGTATGAAATTTTTGGAAAATTAGTATTTAACAATTTTTTAGAAGAAAATTCTTTAAAAGTATTAATTAATAATTTCTCAACAACTTGAAATATATCTTCCTGTTCAACGAATGACATTTCTAAATCTAATTGATAAAATTCACCTGGGCTTCTATCAGCTCTAGCATCTTCATCCCTAAAACATGGAGCAATTTGAAAATATTTATCAAATCCAGATACCATAATAAGTTGCTTAAATTGTTGAGGTGCTTGAGGTAAAGCATAAAATTTTCCA
>JACWDK010000006.1 GCA_014654165.1 Pelagibacterales bacterium SAG-MED13
TAACAATGGTAATTTACTTATTAAAAAAATCTTATCAGCTTAAAGATCTTAAAGAAATAAACTTTAAAGATTTGTGGGGTGATCACGGCGTATTTACGACTATGTGGATTTTTGGAAAACCACCTAAAATTTTGTTTTTTAAAAACCATATAGAAAATTTAGTTAAATCCCTTAAAAGTTACGGAATAAAAAAAAGATCTCTTAAAAAAGATATTTTTGAACTAATAAATAAAAATCTATCAAAGAAAACTCAATACAATCATTTACTTAGAGTTGCTCTAAATAAAAAAACAATTTCAGTATCATTAAGAAAAAGAGTTAAACCAAAATTAGATTTTGATTTAAAATTAGTTAAATTGAAACGTGAGAGACCAAAATATAAAAATTTAAAATATAAAAAGATTTTATTTTATTTGTCAAAAATGGATAATTCTAAGTCAGACATTGGTCTAGTATCTAATAAAAAAATTTTAGAATCAGGCACATCAAATTTATTTTTTATAAAAGATAAGAAAATTTTTACTTCCAAAAAAGATGCATATGAAGGGATTACTTATAAGTTTTTTAAAAGTAAATTAAAAAAGATATATTAATTAAAGAGATTAAAAAATTTGATGAAATAATATTAATTGGTTCGGGAAAAGGTGTTACCTCCATAAAAACAATAAAACAAATTGGATGGAGAAGGAAAAACTTAGATTACTATAAAATACTTGCAAAATACTATAGTTTAGCAATAAAAAACTGCAGAACATATAAGTTTTAAAAATATGAGAGATCCAAATAATCCCTGCTTATTTTGTAATATTAAGGAAAGTGGTGTGAGCAAAGAAAATAATTTAGCATATGCTAGTTATGACTCTTACCCAGTATCAAAATACCATTGCTTAATAATACCTAAGAGACATATAAAAAATAGCTTTGAACTTACTAATGAGGAATTAATTGCATGTAATGATATCATAAAAATAGTTCAAAAAGAAATTATTGAAAAAGATAACAAAGTTAAAGGATTTAATTTTGGAACAAATATTGGTTCAGTTTCTGGCCAGTCAATTTTTCATTGTCATTTTCATTTAATTCCACGCAGAGATGGTGATGTTGACAATCCTCAAGGCGGAGTAAGATCTGTTATTCCAAATAAGCAGCACTATAAGAGAAAAAAATAGCCTGTTATCAACGTTAAATTGCGGTGAGTTAGCAGTTGAACTATTTTTTTAAGTAGATTAGACATCTTTGAAGTTTATATTAAAATAATTTAACATAAGGCGGAAATGTTTAACGTAAACCCATTCTCTGATTTATCAGAAATTATATCTCCACTTGTTATGCAAGGATTTATTATTTCTATGGTTGCACTTATTGCTATTGGAACAATTATTCAAATGATACATCATAAAAATCTCACTTATTTTCTATCTAACGCAAAAAAAGCAAAACTTAATGCTACAAGAGAATTAGGAATTGGAGAAAGAACTTCAATAATAGCAAAAACAACTGTAGTAGATATAGGCACAACTTCTGAATTAGGATTTGGTAAGAGAAGATTAGCACACGTACTTGGTATGTATGGGACTATATTATTTTGGTTATCTTCTGCTATGTTGGTTTTTTGTTATACAGGCGTAGACAAAGACAATTCAGAATTATGGTCAACATTATGGCATGCAGGAGCAATCCTAACTTGTTTGGGAGGATTTTGGTTTTGGTTTTTTTTAAGAGTTGATGTATCTGCAGAAGCTCATCCATGGTATAGAATTATAAAAGCTGATTTATTTGTTTTGGCTTTGCTAGCTTGTTCAACTTTTGGATTAGCATGGTCTTATACACAATTTAATGGTCAAGTAGGGCTTTCATTTTTATTTTTATCACTGTTTATTGCTGCAAACTTGATTCTTTTTGGAGGAGTATACTGGTCAAAATTTGCACATATGTTTTATAAACCCGGAGCAGCTATACAAAAAAATTTAGCAGAAGCTGATGGATCTAGAGATAATCTTCCACCACCAGCAGACGCACCTGAGCAATTTGGCTTAGGTATAAAAAGAGAAGAGCCAAAACATTATTAATATGATAATAGAAAAAGGAGAAAAATAAATATTATGTCAACTTTTGTATACATGACTAGATGTGATGGCTGTGGACATTGCGTAGATATTTGCCCATCTGATATAATGCATATAGATGAAAATATCAGACGTGCAAAAAACATAGAACCAAATTTTTGCTGGGAATGTTATTCATGTGTAAAAGCTTGTCCTAATCATGCAATTGATGTTAGAGGTTATGCAGACTTTGCGCCAATGGGTCATAGCGTTAGAGTACGAAGAGAAGAAGAAAAAGGAACAATCTCTTGGAAAATAAAATTTAGAAATGGTACTGAAAAAAACTTTGTATCCCCAATAACAACAAAACCTTGGGGAAAATTTATTCCAAAACTTGCAGAAGGTGATAAACCTAATCAGGGTGAAATCAATTCTCAAAGACTTTATAGCGAACCAGAAGGATTAAATACAAAACAAGAATTACCATCGGTACCAAAAGAGTCTTTTAAAAAAGGAGTTTACTATTAATGGCTAAACATAAAACTCACATTGAAGATTGTGATGTATTGGTAGTAGGTGGAGGTATGGCTGGAACTGGTGCTACTTTTGAAGCTAGACATTGGGGAAGAGATTTAAAAATTGTATGTGTTGAAAAAGCTAATATTGACAGAAGTGGAGCTGTTGCACAAGGCTTGTATGCTATTAATTGTTACATGGGAATGCAATGGGATGAAAATCAACCTGAAGACCATGTAAGATATGCACGTAATGATTTGATGGGTATGGTCAGAGAAGACTTAGGATATGACATGGCTCGTCATGTAGATTCAACTGTTCATATGTTTGATGAGTGGGGTCTTCCAATGATGAAAAATGAAAAAACTGGCAGATATTTAAGAGAAGGTAAATGGCAAATAATGATCCATGGTGAAAGTTATAAGCCTATTGTTGCGGAAGCTGCAAAAAAATCAGCTGATAAAATTTATAACAGAATAATGATTACTCATCTTTTAATGGATGAAGCAAAAGAAAATAGAGTAGGTGGTGCAGTTGGTTTTAATATGAGGACAGGAGATTTTCATGTGTTTAGAGCAAAAGCTGTTATTGTTGCTGCAGGTGGGGCATCTCATATTTTTAAACCAAGAGCTGTTGGAGAAGGCATGGGCAGAACTTGGTACGCTCCTTGGAGCAATGGATCTGCTTATGCATTACCAATTGCTGCAGGTGCAAAAATGACACAAATGGAAAATAGAATTGTTCTTTGTAGATTTAAAGATGGGTATGGACCTGTTGGTGCATATTTTTTACATTTAAAAACTTATACTCAAAATGCAAATGGGGAGAATTATGAGAAGAAATGGTACGATCAAACTAAAGAGTTAGTTGGAGAGTATATTGATCATCATCCAACTCCAACTTGTTTGAGAAATCATGCTTTTATTCAAGAAACAATGGCAGGTGGTGGACCAATTCAGATGGTCACAACTGAAGCTTTCCAAGATCCTCACTTAGAAACTGTTGGATGGGAAAACTTTTTGGGAATGACTGTTGGACAAGCAGTTGTTTGGGCTTCCCAAAATATTGATCCAAAATATACAAATCCAGAATTAACTACATCAGAGCCATATGTAATGGGTTCACATGCTACTTGTTCAGGAGCATGGGTAAGTGGTCCAGAGGATTTATCACCTCCAGAATATTTCTGGGGATACAATAGAATGTTAACTATTGATGGTTTATTTGGCGCTGGTGATACTGTTGGTGGAAGTGCACACAAATTTTCATCAGGATCATTTACGGAGGGAAGACTAGCTGCAAAAGCTGCAGTTAAATATATTGAAGATCAAAAAGCAGATGGAATTAATATATCTGATAAACAATGTAATGATTTTAAAGCCAAAGTTTACAAGCCTCTAGAAACCTTTACTGTTGCTCAAAATGAAATTACTGGAGGAACTGTTTCTCCAAGTTATATTTCCCCAATCCAAGGACTTCAAAGACTTCAGAGAATAATGGATGAGTATGTAGGAGGAATTGCAACAAATTATATGACTAATGAAAATATGCTCAAAAGAGGTCTAGAATTACTTGCATGGTTAGAGGAAGATTTAGAAAAAGTTGGTGCAGAGGATTATCATCAATTGATGAGGGCATGGGAATTAAAGCACAGGGCTTTAACTTCTCAATGTGTAACTGAACATACTCTATTTAGAGAAGAAACTCGTTGGCCAGGCTATTATTACAGAGGAGACCATATGAAACTAGATGATGAAAATTGGCATTGTCTTACTGTTTCAAGAAGAGATCCGAAAACTGGGAAGTTTACCCTAGAAAAGATCCCTGTTTATCATATTGTAGATGAGAACGAGAAGAAAAAAGCTTCTTAAATAAAAAATATCTATGGATCTACTAGCTAAATCTGACCAGGATATATTTGCAATAGGCAAACCTTTATGGGAAAATTTAGTCAGATCATCAAATCTCAAGGATTATGGAGGATTTACTAAAGATTTTTCAACTCAAATGTTATTTGGAGCTAATGAAGTAGAGCTTGGAAAACAGTGGGCTAATAATAAAATAATCACTAATCTAAATGAAACTTACGAGCCTTTTGGTACTCTAAAAAGAGGTGATCACGTCACTGTCCTTATTAAGCAGACTAACAAAGAAATTAAAGGGGAGTTTCTAGGTAGATTGGTTCTTGGGGTTGAGGATGGAGAAGTAAAGGTATTTGGAGCAACAATCTACTAATATTAATAATTAACAATTCTTTCAATTAAGATTTGACAATTTTTTCACTGGGTGTATTGAGAAATATAAATGCATATTCCAAATATAAAAATTACTCAAAAACTTAAAGATAACAAATCAACATTTATAAAAACTGGAATTTTTTCTGCAATAGGTGCTTGCTGGGGAGTAATCTTAGTTGGAACTTTTGTAACTTTTAACTAAGTTATATTAATAGTTTTTTTTATTTTAATATGGATGTTTTTTTACCAATAGCTCAAGTATTTATTAATCCAATTGAAATACTCTTATTAAGTGCAATAGTTGGAGTGCTTTCAGGTTTATTTGGTGTTGGAGGTGGATTTTTAATGACTCCATTTTTAATTTTTATGGGAGTTCCACCTGCATATGCAGTTGCTAATGAAGCAAACAATATTCTAGCAACTTCTGTATCAGGATCTACTACTCATTATTTAAAAAACACATTGGATTATAAAATGGGCTTTATGATCGTAATAGGTGGTTCTATAGGAACTGCTTTAGGCATTTATACTTTTACTTATTTTCAAGATATAGGCAAAATTGATACCGTCATTTCTTTAGCTTATATGTATATACTTGCTATTATCGGTACATTAATGCTGGTCGAAAGTCTTGGCGAAATTGATAAAGCAAAAAAAAATGTCATAGAGAAAAAAAAGTTACATGTTCATTATTGGATACATGGGCTTCCTTTTCGAATGAGATTTCCAAAATCAAAATTATATGAAAGTATATTTACTCCAATTATTATTGGTTTGGCTGTTGGTTTTATAGCAGCAATAATGGGTATAGGTGGGGCCTTTATTTTAGTACCTGCAATGATTTATATTATTAAAATGCCCACTAAACTAGTTCCAGGCACATCTTTATTTGTAACTATTTTTGTAAGTGTCATAGTTACTTTTTTACATTCATTTAATTATGGCTCTATAGACCTAATGTTGGTTGTTATGTTAGTAATAGGTTCGATTATTGGTGTCCAGGTTGGACAAAAGCTTGGAGAACAAATTGACAGTTCGGGACTTAAAGCATTATTGGCAATTTTATTATTAGTTGTTGGTATAATTATTGCTTATGATACTTTTTTTTCAGAAGAAGTTCAAAAAGAAACAATTAAAGTTTTAAGCAAAGATCTTAATTTCTTTTCAAGATTTATTAAAGACTTCTCAAAAGATATGCCATTCTTTTATGGATTATTTTCTATTTTGTTTGCTGTTATTCTAGGAATTTCAGCAGCCTTCATAAGAAGATTTGTTTCAAATTTTAGAAAAAAAAATTTTAATAAGTCCTCAAAACAATCTAAATAAATAATTTTAAATAAATTTCGATCGTTAGGACTGAAACAATTCCAACCGTCAGCATAGCTACAAAACCAACAGCAAATGGTTTATAACCCATATTTATAATATCTTTTAAGTTTGTTGATAGCCCTATAGCTGCCATTGCCATTGTTAAAAAAACTTTAGATAAGGTTTTAATATAAAAAATTGTTTCTATCCAATTATCATTATTGTTATTTGTAAAAATTTGATCACCAATATTTCTAAAAACAATCATTACTATAAAGCCCAAAACAAAATAAGGAAATATATCTAGTACGGAATAGTTTTTCTCCTTAGGAATACCTCTATTATATAAAAATGCAAAAAGGGGGATCATAATAATTAAAAAAGTATTTCTAATAAGCTTAGTTACTGTTGCTATATTTAAAGTTTCAGGACTGTTGAATTGTTGGTCATATATTAATCCTGCAGCTGCAACTTGTGAGGTCTCATGAATAGAGGTTCCTAAAAATAGGCCTGCAAATAATGGATTTCCTTCAAAATACAAATTTGCAAAATATGGATATAATAACATCGATAGTATTCCAAATAGTGTAATGTTTGCAATTGCATAAGATACTTCATTTTTACTGGCTTTAATTACTGGCGCTGTAGCCATAATAGCTGTTGTTCCACAAACGGTACTACCTATCGATATTAAGTATGCCATTCTAGTTGGAATATTTAATTTTTTTATTATAAGTTTTATTACAATTAAAACACTTATCATGCAGATTATAATTAATGGTATTGCAATTTTACTGAATTCTAAAAATTCAAATGGTTTTAATTGTATGCCAAGGCAGATTATTCCTAATTTTAAAATATATTCTCTTGAAAAATCTAATCCTTTTTGAATACTGTTTCTAATTTTAAATATATTACCAAATAATATTCCTAAAAGAATTGCTATCATTGCTGTTGAGATAGGACTTTTATCATATCCAAAAAATTCAATACCAATAATGTTATTAAAACCTTGAGAAAGCGTATAAAGAACAAAAGCAAGGACAATACCTGGTGCTACTACCAGATATTTTTTATAATCCATAAAATATAAAATTATTTATGCACTTCTATAAAGCTTAGTCATGACAAATTCTTTATGACCAAGTGCTTCTGCGCAGGTTAATCTTCCATTAGCAACTCTTAAAGTTGTCTCTATAAGTTTGTCACCAGCCTCTGATAAATTCATTTCTCTTGAAAGAATTTTTGATACATCACAATCTATGTGCTCACCCATCCCTTTGACGGTTAGAGGATTTGCAGTTAATTTAACAACAGGCTCTATAGGGTTGCCAACTATATTTCCTTGTCCTGTAGGGAATAAATGGATATTGAATCCTGCCGCCGCCTGAAGTGTAACACATTCAGCAGCTGCTGAAGAAGTGTCCATGAAATATAATCCATTACCTTTTTTAGGTTCCTCTGCTGGTTCTAAAACATCAATAAACTTACAACTTCCAATTTTTTGAAAGTTACCAAATGCTTTTTCTTCTATGGTTGTTAATCCACCAGCTATATTCCCAGCTGTTGGTTGACTTTCAGAAAGATCATCAGTTGCTTCTTTTAAAATAAAATCATTATAATCATTCCATGTTTTCATAAATTTATCAGATGCCTCTTTTGTTGCTCCTCTAGTTGCGCATACTTTTTCAGCTCCAGTAAGTTCAGATGTTTCTCCAAAACATAAATGAACACCTAAAGGCTCTAGTTTATCCATTAAATTTCCCACTGTAGGATTTGAAGCTAGACCTGAAGTCGTATCCGACTCCCCACATTTTACTGAAATCCACAAATCACTTATTGGACATTCCACTCGTTGTTTTTCTGATGCCCACATTACAAATTCTTGGGCTTTTTTAGATGCTTTCATTACTGTGCCTATATCTCCAGTGCGCTCTATGTGAAATCCTTCTACTGGCTTTCCAGTTTTAGCAATCCCATCAACAATCTTTTTTGTCCACTTAGGTTCAATACCAATTACGATAACAGCTGCAACGTTAGGGTTACTTCCGGTGCCTATCATAGTTCTAAAATGTAACTCCAAATCTGCTCCAAATTGAAGTCTCCCATATGAATGAGGAAGTGCTATAGTTCCTTTTATATTATTTGCTACCGACTCGGCACAAGCATTTGAAATGTCATCTACTGGTAGAATAATTACATGATTTCTTGTTCCGGCTCTTCCATTTTCTCTTTTATAGCCTAAAAAACTTTTTGGAATCTCCATACAATTACCACTTTTTTGTTTTTACATTGTGAACATGAACATGCTCACCTTTTTTAATTGATTTAACCACCTTACCTATATCGTGTCCATATTTAAGAATTGTGTCTCCCTCTTTTAGATCTATCATAGCAATTTTATGTCCTAAGGGGATTTCATCCATTGATTGAATCTCTGTAGAACTGTCATTTTCCATGATCCAGCACTTGCATTCTTGCTGCGGAGTGATTTTTTCTATAACTACGACACCTACGTTATCTTTTTGGTCATGTATTATGATGTCTGTAGCCATATCTTTCTAGTGTCGATTTGTTTGTTTGAAATTTTTAAAAACTTATATATTAATCGCCTGAATTAACAATTAATTTTTAAAAATATTACAAAATTTAGTTTAGAAAGGTTCTATAAATGACAAAAATGACAACCGAAGAAGCTTTTGTAAAAGTTTTACAAATGCATGGTATTGAACATGCTTTTGGAATTATAGGATCAGCTTTTATGCCAATCTCAGATATTTTTCCTGATGCAGGAATTACTTTTTGGGATGTTGCTCATGAGACTAATGGTGGCTTGATTGCAGATGGTTACACAAGATCTACAGGGAAAATGTCTATGGTCATTGCTCAAAATGGGCCAGGTATAACTGGATTAGTAACTCCTATAAAAACTGCATATTGGAATCATACCCCACTACTATTAGTAACTCCTCAAGCTGCAAATAAAACTATGGGTCAAGGTGGATTTCAAGAAGTTGAACAAATGAATCTATTTAAAGATATGGTTTGTTATCAAGAAGAAGTTAGAGACCCTTCTAGAATGGCAGAAGTATTAAATAGAGTTATTGAAAAAGCGATAAGAGGATCTGCACCTGCTCAAATAAATGTTCCACGAGACTATTGGACTCAAGTAATTGATATTGAACTTCCTCCAATTGTAAGGCTAGAACGTCAAGGTGGAGGAGCAGATGCAATTACTAAAGCAGCAGATCTTTTATCAAAAGCAAAATTTCCTGTAATTTTATCTGGTGCTGGAGTGGTAATTGGCGGAGCAATTGAAGAAACAAAAAAACTTGCAGAGAAATTAGACTCTCCAGTTTGTTCTGGATATCAACATAATGATAGTTTTCCTGGCAGCCATTCTTTAGCAGTTGGACCTCTAGGTTATAACGGGTCTAAAGCAGCTATGGAACTTATTTCAAAAGCAGATGTTGTTTTAGCTTTAGGAACAAGGTTAAATCCTTTTTCAACATTACCTGGTTATGGAATTGATTACTGGCCGAAAAATGCAAATATAATTCAAGTAGATATTAATCCAGATAGAATTGGATTAACTAAAAAGGTAACAGTAGGTATAAGTGGAGATGCAAAACTAGTTGCGCAACAAATCTTTGAAAAACTATCATCGAATGCTGGTGATGTAGATAGACAAAAAAGAAAAGATTTAATTCACCAAACTAAATCAGCATGGTTACAACAATTATCTAGTTTAAATCACGAAGATGATGATGAAGGAACAGTTTGGAATAAAGAGGCAAGAGAAAGAGATTCAGATAGAATGTCTCCACGTCAAGCTTGGAGAGCAATACAGGTAGGTATGCCTGATGATGTAATTATTTCAAGTGATATTGGTAATAATTGTGCAATTGGAAATGCTTACCCAACTTTTGAAAAACCTAGAAAATATTTAGCACCTGGTTTATTTGGTCCATGTGGATATGGGTTTCCAGCAATTCTTGGCGCTAAAATTGGATGTCCTGATACACCCGTAATTGGATTTGCTGGAGATGGTGCATTTGGAATAAGTATGAATGAAATGAGTTCGTGTGCTAGAGAGGAATGGCCAGCAATAACTATGGTAATATTTAGAAATTATCAGTGGGGAGCTGAAAAAAGAAATACTACTCTTTGGTTTGATAATAATTTTGTTGGAACAGAATTAGATCCAGAATTAAGTTACGCAAAAGTTGCAGATGCTTGTGGATTAAAAGGTGTTACTGCAAAAACAATGGAAGAAACTACTGCTGCAATTAAACAGTCTTGTGATGATCAAAAAAAAGGAATTACAACGTTTATAGAGGTAATTTTAAATCAAGAACTGGGTGAACCATTTAGAAGAGATGCAATGAAAAAACCTGTGAAAGTTGCTGGAATTAAAAAAGAAGACATGAAAAAACAACCTTCTTTAGTTTAAGTTTAAAACAGACATAGGGTCTAATCTTGTCTGAAACCAATTAACTCTAAAGTCTAAATGTGGACCAGTAGATCTTCCTGTTGAACCAACAGTCCCTATTACATCTCCTTTATTAATTTGATCACCTACAGAAACTAAAACGTTTTCTAAATGTGAATAGATTGATGATATTCCATGACCATGATCCATAATTATTGTGCCACCAGTATAATAAAGATCATCTTCAGCCATAGTAATAACACCAGCACCTGAAGCTTTAATCATTGTTCCTTTTTTTGCTGCTATATCTATACCATAGTGAGGCCACTTAGGTTTACCATTTAAAATTCTTTGACTACCATAAACCCCACTTATTATTCCATCAACAGGCATTATAAACTTATCTTTAAAAAATAATAAATCTGAGTTGATTGCTCTTGCCTTACCAATTTTATTATTTTCTTTTTTAATTCTTTTATAAACAGATTCGGGAGGAGTTACTTTACTTTCCTCTAATCCATCAATTCTTTGAATATTATATTGTCTTTTTAAAACTTGTTTAACAAATATTTGTTTGTTTCCATTTATAATTTTAGTGATTTTTAAATCAAATTTTCGATCCCGATCAATTCCAAAAACAAAATAACCATCTTTGGAGACTTTAACTTTTTTTTTATCAACTGTAATTTCTGCTAAAGGGTTAGTAATACCTATAATATAATGACCTTGAAAAAATTTACCTTTAAATTCAACCGCATATAATTGTGTAGTTAAAAAAGTGATTATTACAAAAAATAATTTATAAATTATCTTGCTGTCCATCCACCATCAACCAAAAGAGAAGTGCCAGTAATCATAGAAGCTGCATCTGAAGCAAGAAAGACCGTAGCAGAAGCAACATCTGAAAGTTCTGCAAATCTTCCTAAGGGTATATTCCCCAATACTTCTTTCTTAAATTTTTTACTTTTAAAAAACTTACTGGTCATTGGTGTTACCACAAAAGTTGGACATACAGTATTTACTCTTATGTTATACTTCGCAAGATCTATTGACATACCTTTTGTCAAACCTTCTAAACCGAATTTTGTCATATTATAAACACTTCTTATTGGCCCTCCAACATGACCCATTTGTGATGACATATTGATTATAGCTCCACCTTTTTTTTTTCGGTTTTTAGACTTTATCATTTTTAAAGCGCAAAGTTGAGCTAGATTAAATGTTGCCATCGTATTAATCTTTACCAGGTATTCCATATTTTTCGTTTTAACTTTTGTAAAATGTTCAGGAATATTATTACCTGCGTTATTAACTAAGATGTCTATTTTAGATTGTTTGTTTATTATTTCTTTAATCTCATTGTATTTAGTAATATCACAAACATAAGATTTGCATTTTGATTTAAGTTTTTTAATTGTTTTAGAAACCTCATCTAAATCTTTTTTAGTTCTGCTAATTATTATTAAGTTAGCACCGGCCTCTGCTAGTGCTATCGCACAAGCTCTTCCAAGCCCTTTACCCGCTCCTGTTACAACGGCAGTTTTATTCTTGAGATTATATTTTTTTAGAAACATCATAAAAATAATATTTTAAAATCTGTGTAAATCAACTCAATAGCTACTAGTAAAATTGCTAATAACCCAGCCCAAGCTATCCATTTATATTTTTTTATCCAACTTGATATTAAAGTAGCTGCTGTAGCCATTAAAATTATTGATAGAACCAAGCCAAAAACTAACAGTCCATAGTGATCTCCAGCTGCACCCGCAACACCCAAAACATTATCTAAGCTCATTGTAAAATCTGCTAATAAGATTGTCCAAATAGCTTTTAAAAAATTAGAATTATTTACTTTAATGTTGTCCTGATGATCAACACCTTTGATCACGTCTACGTAAAGTTTATATACTATATATAATAGAAGCAGACCTCCTATTAATCTCAATCCAGTAATCTGCAATAAATATGCAGTAAGTAAAGTTAAAATAATTCTTAATATTACTGCTCCACCAATACCCCAAAAAATAATTTGTTTTCTTTGCTCCACAGGAAATTTAGATGCAACCATTCCAATAATAATGGCATTATCTCCTGCCAAAACGAGATCAATTAAAATAATTTGAGTTAAAATAGTTAATTGTTCAGGAGAAAGAAGATCAATCGGCATTAGTTTTCTAGTATCATATCTGCACCTTTCTCTGCAATCATTATTGTAGGTGCATTAGTATTACCAGAAGTAATATTAGGCATGATAGAAGCATCTATGACACGTAAATTTTCTATTCCTTTTACTTTTAACTTTTCATCTACTACAGCCATATCATCTTGTCCCATCTTACATGTTCCAACTGGATGAAATATAGTTTGAGTATAATCTGAACCAGCTTTAACTAATTGCTCATCATCATTTATATCAATTCCTGGTCTATACTCTTCAGGTTTATATTTTTTAAAAGTCTCTGACTCCATCACAATTTTTCTAGTTAATTTAATTCCTTTAGCAGCAACTATTCTATCATGATCTGTAGAAAGATAATTTAGTTTCACCTTTGCATAAGTTCTCGAATCTTTATCAATAATATTTACATGACCTCTACTAGTTGGTCTAATATTTGATACAGTTGGTGTAAAAGCATGAAAGTCATGATTCTTTGTTGCCCCCAAGGTATCCATACTCATTGGCTGAACATGCCATTGAAGATCTGGTAGTTCTAATGAAGGATCACTTTTCGCAAACATACACATCTGACTCGCTCCCATTGTCATTGGACCACTTCTGTTAAATACGTATTCTAATCCGATCATTAGTTTACCAAATAAACTATTAACTTTTTTATTGAGCGATTTTATTCCATGAACTTTATAAATAGGTCTAAACATCAAATGATCTTGAAGATTTTCTCCTACACCTTTTAATTCTTGAACAACTTCAATACCTAAATTATTTAGTTTATTTGCGTTTCCTATACCTGAGGTTTGAAGAATTTGAGGAGAACCAATAGATCCTGATGATAAAATAATTTCTCGATTTACAACTAACTTCTTTACTTCGTTATCTTGCCAATACTCTACTTCTTTAGCTATTTTGTTTTGAAAGTTAATTTTTTTAACGTGTGCATTTGTAATTATCTTTAAATTTTGCCTTTTTTTAATGGGGTTTAAATATCCAACAGCTGTACTACATCTAAAACCATCTTTTTCAGTAACTTGAAAATATCCACATCCATTATTGTCACCTGTGTTAAAATCTTTAGTTTTTGGAATGCCAAATTCTTCGGCAGCATTTTGAAATTCATTTAATAAAGGTAATTGAATTCTTTGATCAGAGACAGATAAAGGCCCACCAGTTCCATGAAATTCATTTTTTCCTCTTTCTTGATTCTCAGCTTTAATAAAATAAGGTAAAACATCATCCCAGCCCCAACCAGTATTACCTAATTGTCTCCAAACATCGTAATCTCTACTTTGACCCCTTATATAAAGAAGACCATTTATTGCAGAACTTCCACCTAATGTTTTTCCCCTAGGATATCGAATAGATCTGCCATTCATTGTTTCATCAGGTTCAGTTTTATAACACCAATCGACAGAGGGATTATGCATCGTCTTGAAATATCCTACTGGAATGTGTATCCAAGGATAATTATCTTTTCCTCCGGCCTCAACTAAAGCTACTTTATTGTTAGGGTTGGTAGAAAGTCTATTAGCTAAAACACAACCTGCCGATCCTGCTCCAATAATAATGTAATCGAAATTTTCCATTGCTAGTTGAATAGTTTTTTAATTAATCTTATTTGAACATCTTTACACTCATATTTATCAATTGTCACTTGTGTCTCCTTTATTTTTCTGGTTGTATGATCAAGTTAAATTTAACTAACAAGAGGAAAAATAATGAAAAAAATCATTTCAATGTTATTTGCAACGGTTTTAGTACTAGGATTTGTTTCTAATGCTAACGCTGCAAAAACACTAAAATGTCAGACTGTTCTTAACACAAAGGCTGATGAAGTTAAAATGTTAAAGGACTTTACTGATACAGTGACTGAATTAACGAGTGGATCGTTAAAGTTTGAAATACTTCCTGCTGGAGCTGTTGTTGGAGTTAAAGAAACTCTAGATGCAGTTGATAAAGGATTGATCGATTGTGGATTCGCATGGACTCACTATTGGTCAGGTGATCACCCTGCAGCTATGCTATTTGGTTCTCCAGTAGCTGGTGGTGGAGTAGGTATTGATAACTTAGCGTTCTTATCTTGGTTCCAATATGGTGGTGGTAAAGAATTATACGACCAACTTTGGAAGGAAATGGGAAGAGACATCAAAGGATTTATGTTACAACCAGTTGGACCTGAAGCTTTAGGTTGGTTTCCAAAACCAATTAAAGATATGGCTGACTTTAGAAAATATAAATTCAGAACTCCTCCAGGAATTCCAGGACAAACTTACAAAGACATCGGTATAGCATCTGTTGCTATGGGTGGTGGTGATATTTTACCAGCACTAGAAGCAGGAACTATTGATGCTGCTGAATGGTGTTGTCCAAAACCAGATATGGTATTTGGTTTCCAAAAAGTTTTAAAGCACTACTATCTACAAGGTTTACACCAAGTAGTTGTTAATGCTGACTTTTACATTACTGGAAAAACATATAACGCTATGAGTGCTCATGAGAAGAAGTCTCTTGAAGTTGCTGCTAATGCTTCATTAGCTAAATCTTTGAGTTACAGAATCTATGAGAACGGTAAAGCATTACAAACATTGACTACTAAGCATGGTGTAAAATTAGAAGACACTCCATCTGACTATTTCGTAGAATATATGGCAGCTGCTAAAGCAACTTTAAATAAAAATGCAGAGAAAAATGCATTTTTCAAAGAAGTGTATGACTCTATGAAAGAGTTTGCTGATGTTGCTGTTCCTTTCTGGAGTGGTGCTCAAATGTCTAATGCGAAGCTAGGAATGGCTCACGCAGCAACATTAAAGTAATCAGTAATTAATCTTGATTTAATTAGAGCGGATTTTAAAGTCCGCTCTAACTTCTTATAACAAAATTTATGTCAGACGAACCATCAAAACTAGATACTTCAGATGAAATGATAGCCGAAAGGCGAGGTGGTTCAGGAAAAATGCCAGATGAAATGCCATTATGGATGGCAAAGTCTATTGTTAATATTGATAAATTTAGCAAATTAATTGGAAACGTTGTTTGTTGGATATTGATACCATTAATATTTGCAATGACCTATGAAGTTCTAGCAAGAAAACTATTTTTAGCTCCTACGATATGGGCATATGATATTAGTAGATTTTTATATGGAGCCTTGTTTATGTTAGGAGCAGGTTATGCTCTATCGCGGGGTGTACATATAAGAGCAGATTTTTTATATAGAAATTTTAAAATTAAAACTCAAGGAACAATAGATTTTTGGTTGTATCTATTGTTTTATTTTCCCGGTTTAATTGTTTTTCTTTATATGACAATTGGATTTGTGGGGGAGTCAATACAAAGAGGCGAAAGAGGCATGGATACGACTTGGATGCCATATATGTGGCCTATAAAGACATGCTTGTTAATAGGAATTATATTTTTACTTTTACAAGGTATTTCAGAGTTATTTAAAAGTTATTGGGCAGCTAAAAAAGGTGAATGGCCTGGAGAAAATAAATGATTGCTGAGTTTATAGACCCAGCTATTTTGGGTTTCATTTTAGTTGGTGTAATGCTTTTTGCAATATTTGTAGGATTTCCTATATCATTTACTTTAATATTTCTTGGATTTGTTTTTGGATATTTAGGTTTTGGTAAATTAGTTTTTTATTTAATGACCCTTCAGTTTTCTATGGTAATGACAGAACAAACTCTTGCGGCAGTCCCGCTCTTTGTGTTTATGGGAATTATGATGGAACAAGCAGGGTTGATGGAAAGATTATTCTCAGCTTTTCAATTAATGCTCGCTAAGGTTAAAGGCTCATTGTATTATGCAGTATTATTTGTATCCGTGATATTTGCAGCTGCAACTGGAATTGTAGGAGCTTCTGTCACTATTCTTGGCATCATGGCGGCGAAATCTATGAACAGATCGGGTTATGATGTAAAACTTGCTGCTGGAACAATTACTGCTGGCGGAACATTAGGAATACTTATTCCTCCTAGTATTATGCTTGTTGTTATGGGACCAATTATGGAAATTCCAGTTATTGACTTATTTGCAGCTGCAATTATTCCAGGAATATTGCTTGCCAGTTTATATGCAGCCTACACCACCATTAGATGTATGATTAATCCTGAATTAGGACCAGTCTTACCAGAAGATATGAGGGCAGCTAGTATGAAAGAAGTCTGGATAGAATTTTTTCTAGGATTAGTTCCACCTGCAGCATTAGTTTTTGCAGCACTCGGAAGTATTTTATTTGGATTTGCTACCCCAACAGAAGCTGCAGGTTGTGGTGCAATGGGTGCTTTACTTCTTTCACTAGCTTACAAAAAATTAACACTCCCTAAACTTCAAGAAGCTTTAGTAAAAACTTTAGAAATTACTGCGTTAATTATGGTTTTAGTTGCTGCATCCAATTTTTTTGGTGCTGTTTTTGCGCGATTAGGGACACCAACATTGCTTACAGAATTTTTGCTGGGTTTAGAAATGAATAAATACCTAATTCTTGCAATGATAATGGTAATGATTTTTTTACTAGGATGGCCTTTGGAATGGGTTCCTATCGTAATGATAATTATCCCAATTATTTTGCCTTTGGTAGAGGCTTTAGGATTTAACTTAACATGGTTTGCAATTTTAGTTGCTGTAAACTTACAGACCGCCTGGTTGTCTCCTCCCGTAGCATTATCAGCATATTTTTTAAAAGGTGTGGTGCCAGAATGGGATCTCAAAGATATCTATTATGGAATGATGCAATTTATGGTTTTACAAGTAATAGGATTAGTTTTAATTATTATATTTCCTCAAATAGCGCTTTGGTTACCGTCTCTCTTATATGGACAGTAGAAATTATTAGTTTAATATATTTCACGTGAGACAGGAAAATTCAAAAAGAGCATTAATTAATTGGGATCTAGTCACCGTAAATCCAAGTAATAAAAACTGGGATTGGCAAGACTTGTTTTGTTTTTGGGGTGTAAACATCCAGAGTGTTATTGGATTTTCCCTGATCACATCTTTATATTTAATCTATGATCTTAATACATTTGTTGTTTTCATAGGCACAATTATTGGTTCAGTCTTGGTTTATTTTTTTTCTAATTTAATAGGTAAGCCATCTCAAAAATTTGGACTACCTTTTGTAGTTTTATTGAGATCTTCTTTAGGATTTAAAGGAGCAAAATATTTTGGTTTATTGAGATGCTCAGTCGGTATTTTTATGTTTGGAATTCAAACATATTTTTTATCTAAAGCATTTGGATACTTAATAAGAGTATTTATTTATTATTTTGAACCATCATTATTAGACAAAGAAATTTTTTTAATATTTTTTTTAGGTTTAAATCTTATTGATTGGGCTACAATAATAATAACTATAATCATTCAAGCACTTTTATTTAGTGTTGGAATGATTTTTAATAAAAGATTAATTAAATTTTCTGCTGTGCTAGTTTATTTGGGAATGATATTGTTTTTTTTTATAACCTTTTTAAGTGATGTTAAGTTTAGTTCCTCAGCATTTAGGGAAGCTCTAGATTTAACAAATTTTTTAGATACTCAAAATTTTATGCCAATAATTACGATTGCGGGAACTATTTTTGCCTATTTTTCAATTATAATTTTAACCTTTGGAGATTTCTCACGATATGTAAGAAGCGAAAATCAATTAAAAAAAGGAAATTTTAGTTTATTGTTAAACTTAATTATTTTTTCTTTTTTTGCTTTATTCATAGTTGTAAGCGTAGATTCTTATTTAAAATTTGATCCTGATAATATTGGAACAATATACACAAACCCTACCGACATAATAGGAAAATTAGATAATTTATTAATTACAAATTTAGTTTTAATTTTTATGATTATTGCTTCAGCATCAACTAATTTGATAGCAAATTTTATTCCTACCCAATATACCCTAATCAATTTTATGCCTTCCTCTCTTTCATTAAAAAGTTCAGGTTTTATAATTTCAATTTTGGGTTTTTTAGTAGCTATTTTTTGGTTAACTTATTTAAGTCAAATCGGGATTTTGTCTTTTATAGACACCTTTAGTTCTTTTTTTGGTCCATTGTTTGGAATCATGATTTGTGATTATTATTTCATAAATAAAGGAAACTTGGTAAATAAAGATATATATTCTTTGGAAACAAATGGAGCTTATTATTTTTCAGGAGGATGGCACGTTAAAGGAGTGTATTCAATATTCATAGGGTTTATTTTTTCAGCTTCTACTATTTGGAATAGTAATTTGATGTTCCTTCAATCTTATTCGTGGATGATTGGTGCTTTTATTTCTGGTTTTATTTATTATTTATTAGCTAAAAAATAAGCTTATGGAAAAAATTGCTTTTAATTTTAATAAAAGAACTGCTCTTGTAACTGGAGGAGCACAAGGATTTGGCTTAGATATAGCAAAACGTTTTTTAAAATCAGGAGCTAAAGTGATAATTTGGGATATAGATTCTGAAATGTTAAAAAAAGCAATTAAGAATATAAATGACCCCAATCTAACCTCGAATATTATAGATGTATCAAATTATAAAGAGGTAGAAAGTTGCATTAATGATATTACAAAAAATTCTAATATAGATATTTTAATCAATAATGCAGGTATTACAGGTCCTACAATGGCTTTATGGGAATATGATATTGAGATGTGGAAAAAAGTTGTAGATATAAATTTAATGGGAACCTTTAATTGCTGCAGAGCAATTGTGCCAAATATGATTAAAAACAATTATGGTAGAATTGTAAATGTTGCGTCTGTAGCAGGAAAAGATGGCAATGCAAATGCTAGTGCTTACAGTGTAGGTAAAGCAGGAGCTATTGGATTGACAAAATCTCTAGGTAAAGAGTTAGCAAATAAAAATATTGCCGTAAATGCTATTACGCCAGCTGGGGCCAAAACTAGAATTTTAGATCAAATGACCAAAGAACACGTTCAACGTATGTTATCAAAAGTACCAAGAGGGAGATTTCTAGAAGTCGAGGAATTTACCTCTTTAGTTTGTTGGCTTTCTTCTGAAGAAAACACTTTTTCTACAGCAGCTGTTTTTGATATTAGTGGTGGTCGTTCGACTTATTAAATTTGAGGTTTAATTTCCAATATTTTGGTAGTATTTGTTTTGGCACGGCTTAGCTTCACATCTTTGGACATAACTGGAGCAAAAATCAAGATTGACCAATAAATTAAGAGTATAAACACTGATATTGTCTTCATAGCATTTATATAAAGTTAAAAGTTGATTTTTGGATGTTTAAATCTTGTCAAAATAATGTATTAACGAATTTCTTTAAATTTAATTTATGAAATTTTTAATAAATCTTCTTATTATCTATTTAGTATTTGTAAAATTAAGCCTAGCAAGTGAATTTAAAGTCTTCGATTTTACTGAAACTGAGCTGACGGAGCTAAAAGTCAGAAAAGTGAGAGGGGCGGATAATAAAACTGTCTATACTTTGGGATCCAGTGAGGACGGTAAATTTTTAAAGGCCATTGCAGATAATGCAGCATCAGGATTAGGAAAAGAAGTTAAGATAGATCTAAACAAAACACCTTTTTTAAATATTACATGGAAAATTGAGAAAGATTTACCTGGTATTAAAGAAGAAACAAAAAAAGGTCACGATTTTGCTGCTAGGGTATTTGCAATTAAAAAGACTGGCGCTACTCCACTTTCAAATAGAGCAATTAATTATGTTTTTTCAAGTAATAATGAAATTGGATTTAATTCGCCAAGTCCATATACAAAAAAATCTATAGATATGGTTCTCTCGACTACCAAAAATAATTTAAACGAATGGGTTAAAGTAAAAGTTAATGTAAAAGATGATTTTAAGAAATTTCATGATTTAGATGTAAATGAACTAGATGGATTAGCCATTATGTCTGACACAGATAATTCAAAAATGAAAGCTATTGCTTATTATAAGAATATTTATTTTTCAGCAAAATAATTAATTATTTGATACAATATTTTTATGCATGAAAATTTTTTTCATAATGTGAAAATTTACTATGAAGATACAGACTCAGGGGGTGTAGTTTATTATGCTAATTACTTAAAATTCTTAGAAAGAGCTAGAACAGAAGCTTTATTTTCTGTTGGATTTAGTAATAAAAAAATTGAAAAAGATTATAATTCTTTAATAATAGTAAAGTCATGCAATATTGAATATAAGAAATCAGCATACCTTGAAGATGAATTATCTGTGAGGTCATTTGTTAAATCAATCTCTAAAACTTCTTTTTTTATGAACCAAATAATATCAAAAAGTGATGAAGTTATTGTAGAGGCACAAGTTCATCTAGTTTTTGTGAACAAAAAAGGAAAACCTGTTAAAATTCCTGAAGAGATATATTCAAAATTTATACCTTTTTTTTGTGATAGCATTAAAGTTTAGCTAGTTTTTTAGCCTTTTTAAATAAATCTATCATCATCTTGCTAGAGATTAGTTTTGTATTAACATTTCGAGGGCTTGGATGGTAACTTGGAATAATGATTAATCCATTTGGTAAGTATTGAATTTTTCCGTGTTTGAAAACTAATTTTTTTTTGATCTGAAACTTATCTTTATAAAAATTTCCACAGTTATCGAATGCTACTTTTCCAAGAGTAACTATTACTTTTAATTTTCTTAGATATAGGATTTCTTCACTAAAAAATTTCGAACAATTGGATAATTCTTTAAGAAGAGGTTTATCCTCTGGTGGCACACATTTAAGAATATTTGTAATATATGTCGATTTTAATTTAAGGTTATCCTTTAAATTTATAGAATACGGATTATTTGAAATTCCCACTTTATGCAAACATTTAAATAAAAAATCTCCAGATTTATCTCCGGTAAAAGCTCTACCGGTTCTAGTACCTCCATGAGCAGCTGGTGCTAAACCAATAATTGCTAATTTTGAATTTAAATTACCAAATCCTGGCACAGGTTTCCCCCAATATACTTCATCTAAATTTTGTTTTCTTTTATTGGTACTAACTTTATTTATAAATTTAACTAATCGAGGACATTTTTTACAGTTAACTATTGTTTTATTCAAATTATTTAATTTAATATCCATAAATGAAATTTTTAAAATTCATAATTATATTATTTATATCTTTAACATCATCTGTTAAAGCAGATTTAAATAAAAATTTATTAGACCAATTAAGTGAAGGGGGAAAATTAATATTTATAAGACATGCTTACGCACCTGGAAATGGTGACCCAGACAATTTCAATTTAAACGATTGTTCCACTCAAAGAAATTTAAGTGAAGAGGGCAGAATCCAAGCAAAAAATATTGGTAAATTTTTTAAAAAAAATAAGGTTAAAATAGAAAAAATTTTATCAAGTGAATGGTGCAGATGCAAAGAAACCGCAGATATATCCTTCCAAAAGTATAATACAAAAGAATTTTTAAATTCATTTTATAGTGCCAGATTTTCAAAAAATAAAACTAAGCAAATATTAGATTTAAAGAAATATATTAAAGATTTCAATAGTAAGAAAAATTTAGTATTGGTGACTCATTATGTGGTAATTTCAGAAGTTTTAAACTATGGTCCTTCTTCAGGTGAAATTGTTATCTCTGATAAAAAATTTAATAAGATAGGCAGAATTGAAATAGATTATTAGAAATATTATGTCTTCAAAAAGAGCAATGAAACAAGCCCAGAAACAAGCTTATGCTAAGCACAGAAGTAATATAACGAACAATAGATTTGGATCAAAAAAAAGAAATATCTCTAAAAATAAGAAAAAAAATTAACTTTCTTTCTGAAATTTCTCAATTTTTTTACAAGTAGAAATTTTTGTCAAACCAACTTCATCATTTAATACAGTTTTCATAAAAATTTCTTGTTTTCCGATTTCAAATAAGATTTGAGTATAAAATTGTGGATATCCATGTTTGTGGGTTAATATTTTTTTATCCTCAACGTAGATATTTCTAACATAAGAATTGGATTTTTTAACACTCAGATCGGTAATCTTATATTTTTTAAATGTCTTCTCTTTGTATACGTAATTTCTTTTTAAAATTAATTCATCTAAATTTAATATGTACTCATTTTTTATAAATTCGTCCTGCTTATCATCACATGAACTCATAATTATTATTTCTGAACTAAGATTTTGTATTGGATAAAAAATTGTAAATATTAATAAAAATTTAAAAAAATTACTTTTTTTCATGTTTGTCAGAAAAAAATATGCCTATTAAAAGTAAGGCTGTCCAACCAAGACCCAAGAGGCCTTTAAGTATACTTGTTTCTGCACTCCAAATATCAAGAAATAAAGCGCCAAAAACAAGACCTAAAATATAGATTATTATTACAATTGAAGTTCTACTCATTATTTAAATTTTTTTTGAAAAGAGAAATACCATTTTTTATTTTATATGTATAGGACTCTTGGAAACTTTCTAATTGCCAACCTGTCAATCTTCTTTTTATAACTTCAATATTTTCTATCTTCCATTGATCATTAGTTTCTTCTAGCTTCCAAATTTTTTTTTCATCCTTCGTTCTACCACAACCATAACAATATCCAGTTTTTGGATCAGTTTTACAAATACTTATGCACGGTGAAACAATCATATTAATATTATAGAGGAAAATTAATCTAATTTACAATAAATGTCGTTGGACAAATAGTTTCAATAATATATAAAACCACCTAATTTGTGGGGCGATGGCGGAATTGGTAGACGCGTCGGTCTTAGGAACCGATAGAGCAATCTGTGAAGGTTCGAGTCCTTTTCGCCCTACCATTAATTTGATTATGAAAGTTACAATAGAAAATAAAAAAGGTTTAACCAAAGATCTTAAAGTATTCATAGATAAAAAAACTATGAATTCTTATATGGATGATAAATACGAGGAAATCAAAGGATCAGTAAATTTAAAAGGTTTTAGACCAGGAAAGGTTCCTAGAGAAGTTTTAAAAAGACAATTCGGTAAAGCAGTTTTTAATGAGGTTCTTGACAAAGTTATAAAAGATACTTCAACTAAGGCATTAGCAGAAAATAAGATTAAACCTGCTGGACAACCCAAGTTAGATCTTAAAACCTATGGTGAAGATAAAGAGTTAGAATATACAATATCAGTAACTGAACTTCCTAAAGTAGAACTAAAGTCTATAAATGATATAAAGTTTGAGGACTATTCTGTAAAGATAGATGAAAAAGAAACAGAGAAAAGAATTAAAGAAATAGCAAAAAATCAACCTAATTTTAAGGATGCAGGTAAAGATACTAAAGCGAAAGAAGGTGATCTAGTAGTTTTTGATTATAATGCCACTGTAGATGATAAACCATTTAAAGGCAGTGAAGCTAAAAATACTCAGCTTACATTAGGTAAAGATTTATTCCTTAAAGGTTTTGATGCTCAATTAGTTGGTACTAAAATAGAAGATGAAAAAATAGTTGAAGCAATATTACCAGAAAATTTTCCTGAAAAAGAATTAATAAAAAAAAAAGCAAAGTTTAAATGTAAAATTAAATCTGTTAAAAATCCTGAGGAAGTAAAAATAAATGATGAATTTGCAAAAAACTTGGGAGCAAAAGATTTAAAAGATTTACAAAGTTTAATATCTAAACAGATTAATGATGAATACAAAAATTCTTTAGATAGGCTATCAAAAAATCAAATACTTAAACAAATTGAAAAATTCAAAGTAGAAGAAATACCTCAAAATTTGATTGATGAAGAAATGAAAATCCTTTCACAAGGAATGTCAGAAGAAGATACAAAAAAAAGTAATAAAAATTTCGAGGAAGTTGCAAAAAAAAGAATAAAAGTTGGTTTGATATTAAATGAATTTGGTGAACAGAATAAAATTAAAGTCACAGAGCCAGAGTTACAGGCAGAAGTTCAAAAACAAATTCGAATGATGCCAGGTCAAGAAAAGATGGTTATGGATTTTTACCAAAAAAACCCTTCAGCCATCGCAAGTTTAAGAGGTACTGTCTATGAAGAAAAAATTTTAAATTTAATAAAAGAAAAAGCAAAATCTATCAAAAAAGAAGTTTCGAAGGATGAAGCAGAAAAAATTTTAAAAGAATCTCAAAAACAACAACTTGACGATGAACTTAAGGATCAAAGAAAACTAAACAAAAAGATTGACACAAAAAAACCAATAAAGAATAAAACTCAGGTAAAAGAGAATAAAACTAAATCTGTTATAAAAAAAACAAAAAAAGTTAGCAAAAAGTAATCCCAAGCTATATAATTAATACGAATCGATTTTATGACTAATAAATTGTCTGAACAAATGAATAATCTTGTACCAATGGTTGTTGAACAATCAAATAAAGGTGAACGTGCATATGATATATATTCAAGATTATTAAAAGAAAGAATTATATTTTTAACTGGTCAAATTAACGATAATGTTGCTTCATTAGTTACCGCTCAATTATTATTTTTAGAGGCCGAAGATCCAAAAAAAGAAATTTATTTATATATTAATAGTCCAGGTGGGCTAGTAACTGCTGGATTAGGTATTTATGATACTATGCAGTATGTAAAACCTGACATATCTACGCTATGTATAGGACAAGCAGCATCTATGGGCTCATTTTTATTGTCAGCTGGAACAAAAGGAAAAAGATTTTCATTACCTAATTCCAGAATTATGGTTCACCAACCTTCTGCAGGTTTTCAAGGTCAGGCTACAGATATAGAAATTCACGCTAATGAAGTTTTGTCACTAAAGAAAAGATTAAATGAAATTTATTCCAAACATACAGGTAAAACAGTTGACGAAATTAAATCAGCATTAGAAAGAGATAATTTTATGACTGCTGATAGTGCTAAATCTTTTGGTTTAATTGACTCTGTAGTAGAAAAAAGATCTTAAGATACCATATATAGCAAGCATCTATTAGAAACTTGATTATTATTAGTCTTATATAATAAGATATTTAAATTGATTCGTTTATAAATATATGAGCACTAATAATAAAAATATTCTCTATTGTTCCTTTTGTGGAAAAAGTCAACACGAAGTTAGAAAACTTATAGCTGGACCTACTGTTTTTATTTGTGATGAGTGTGTCGAATTATGTATGGATATAATCAAAGAGGAAAGTAAAGATTCATTTGTTAAACATCAAGATGGCTTACCTTCTCCAAAAGAAATTTGCTCTGTTTTAGATGATTATGTAATTGGTCAGACTCATGCAAAAAAAGTTTTATCAGTAGCAGTTCATAATCATTACAAAAGACTTAACTATGAAAACAAAACAAGTAAAAATGTTGAGCTCGCGAAATCAAATATTCTTTTAGTTGGTCCAACAGGATGTGGAAAGACATTGTTAGCTCAAACTTTAGCAAGAATTTTAGATGTACCTTTTACTATGGCTGACGCAACAACTTTAACTGAAGCTGGTTATGTAGGTGAAGATGTTGAAAATATAATTTTAAAACTATTACAAGCCGCAGATTACAATGTAGAAAAAGCTCAACGAGGAATTGTTTATATAGACGAAGTAGATAAAATTAGTAGAAAATCTGAAAATCCCTCGATAACGAGAGATGTATCTGGTGAAGGTGTTCAACAAGCATTACTTAAAATAATGGAAGGTACTGTTGCGAGTGTTCCTCCTCAGGGAGGTAGAAAGCACCCTCAACAAGAATTTTTGCAAGTAGATACAACAAATATTTTGTTTATTTGTGGGGGAGCATTTGCTGGATTAGATAAAATTATTTCTCAAAGAGACAAAGGAACCTCAATAGGCTTTGGAGCAGATGTGAAGAATACACAAGATAAAAAAATTGGCGAATGGATGAAAAGCTTAGAACCTGAAGATTTATTAAAATATGGATTAATTCCAGAGTTTATTGGTAGACTGCCTATGATTGCAACTTTAGAAGATTTAAATGAAAAATCTTTAATTAAGATACTTCAAGAACCAAAAAATTCACTAACTAAACAATATCAAGAGCTATTTAAATTAGATGGAGCTAAACTAGTTTTTAAGGATGCTGCTCTTAAAGAAATTGCTATTAAGGCAATTAATAAAAAAACAGGAGCTAGAGGTCTGAGATCAATATTAGAAAATATACTTTTAAAAACAATGTATGATTTACCAAGTCAAGAAAATATTGAAGAAGTTATTATTGATGCTTCAGCTGCAAAAGGACAAACACAACCAATTATAGTACATTCAAAAACTGACAATAAAGCCAAAACTAGCAAAACATCAGCGGCTTAATAACCATAATAACTTGTAAAAAGGTATTGCAATATTTTTTTTAATATCCATATTTAACACATGGATGTAAAAATTTCTTTACCGTTATTGCCTCTAAGAGACATTGTAGTATTTCCAAATATGGTAATCCCTTTATTTGTTGGAAGAGACAAATCTATTTCAGCCTTAAACGAAGTAATGAAAAAAGAAAAAAAAATCATTCTTGTTACTCAAAAGAATTCAGAGATTGATGATCCAAAAAAAACAGACGTGTTCACATATGGTTGTGAAGGTAGTATCCTCCAGCTTTTGAAACTTCCTGATGGAACAGTAAAAGTTTTAGTTGAAGGTGTCAAAAGAGTCAAAATATTAGATTTCAAAGATAATGAAAAATTTATAACTTGCGATTTTACGCCTCATAATGATGTAATTATTGATAATGAAGATCTTTATCCACTAGCAGTTACTGCAATTAGAAGAATGGAGAAACTTTCATCAATAAATAAAAAAATATCAAGTGAAACAATCAATACAATTAAACAATTAAAAGATCCTGCACAGATTTCTGATAATATTGCTTCACACCTAACAGCAACAATTTCCGAAAAACAACAAATATTTGAAACTGTAGATGTAAAAAAAAGACTTAATGCAATAATCAAAATAATGGAAAATGAAACTAGTATTATTGGTGTTGAGAAAAGAATTAGAGGTAGAGTTAAAACTCAAATGGAAAAAACACAAAGAGAATATTATTTAAATGAACAACTTAAAGCAATTCAAAAGGAACTAGGTGAAATAGAAGAAGGTAAAGATGAAAATACCAGCCTAAATAAATCTATTCTAAAAGCAAAAATGCCTAAAGAAGTTGAAAAAAAATGTTTACAAGAATTAAAAAAATTGAAAAACATGAGTCCTATGTCAGCAGAGGCAACAGTTGTTAGAAATTATTTAGATTGGATGGTTGATCTTCCTTGGCATAAAAAAAGTGAAGTGGATATAGATTTGCTTAAAGCTTTAAGTATACTTGATAAAGATCATTTTGGATTAGAAAAGGTAAAAGAAAGAATTATAGAATTCCTAGCTGTTCAAAAAAGAATGGATAAAATCAAAGGACCTATACTTTGTTTAGTGGGCCCTCCTGGTGTTGGAAAAACATCTTTAGGTAAATCAATAGCCAAAGCTACAAACAGAGAATTTGTAAGAATGTCCGTAGGCGGCATGAGAGATGAGGCGGAAATAAGAGGTCATAGACGAACTTATATTGGATCTTTGCCAGGAAAAATTATTCAAATGATGAAAAAAGCAGGAACTAAAAATCCTCTAATTTTATTGGACGAAATTGACAAGATTGGAAATGATTACAGAGGAGATCCATCATCTGCTTTATTAGAAGCTTTAGACCCTGAACAAAACACTACATTTAATGATCATTATCTTGAAGTAGATTATGATTTATCTGATGTTATGTTTGTCACAACGGCTAATACGCTAAATATTTTACCGCCATTATTAGATAGAATGGAAGTTATAAGACTGGCGGGATATACAGAAGATGAAAAAATAAATATAGCTAACAAATATCTTCTTCCAAAACAAATAAAAGATAATGGTGTTAAAGAACAAGAGATGAAGTTAGGAGAAGATATTATAAAAGAGGTTATTAGAAGTTATACAAAAGAATCTGGAGTGCGAAATTTGGAAAGAGAGATTTCAAAAATAGCAAGAAAAGTAGTCAAAAAAGTTGTATCTGGAGAAGAAAAAGAAGTTAATGTTACTGGAAAAAACTTATCAGATTTTTTAGGTGTAGCTAAATACAAATCTGGTGAATTAGAGACTGAAAACAGAGTGGGAATAGTGACCGGTTTAGCATGGACTGAATATGGTGGAGAAATTTTAAAAATAGAGACAGTTACAATGCCTGGTAAAGGAAGAATGCAAATTACTGGTAAGTTAGGTGATGTAATGCAAGAGTCTGTAAAGGCAGCTAAATCTTTTGTAAGATCTAAATGTTTAGAATATGGAATAATTCCTCCAGTATTTGAAAAAAAAGATTTTCATATTCATGTTCCTGAGGGTGCGACACCCAAAGATGGCCCCTCCGCTGGTATTGGAATGGTTACATCAATAGTCTCATCAATCACTAATATTCCAGTTAAAAAAGACGTTGCTATGACAGGGGAGGTTACTTTAACTGGCCAAGTTCTACCGATTGGTGGGTTGAAAGAAAAATTATTAGCTGCCCACAGAGCAGGAATTAAACAAGTTTTAATCCCAAAAGAAAATGAAAAAGATCTTGTAGATATGCCGAAAAAAATTATTGACGAGATTAAGATTACTTCAGTTGAATTTGCAGATGAGGTTTTGAAGATTGCTTTAACGAAAGAACTTAAAAAAACTGAGTGGGTTGAAGTAGATTTATCTAAAAAAGATGATAAATCACAAGCAAGTATTCAATAACAGATTATTTAAAATGGAATTTCTTTATATTTTGATAGGAATAATAATTGTAGGATATTATTTATTGAGACCTACATCTAAAGAAGAAGAAGAAGATTTTAACTCCAAAAATAATTGGAGAGGTGGATTTTAAAAATTTTCTGCATAATATAACAACTATTAAATCTTGACGTTGATAGGCTAAAGGATATAAATCACTCTTTTGGTTTTGGGCGGTTAGCTCAGTTGGTAGAGCATCTCGTTTACACCGAGGGGGTCAAAGGTTCGAGTCCTTTACTGCCCACCAAAATGAATCAAAAGTGGGGGTGTAGCTCAGTTGGTTAGAGCGATCGCCTGTCACGCGATAGGTCGAGGGTTCGAGTCCCTTCACTCCCGCCACTTTTAAATTTTACATATAAATAACTGCATTTAATGTTGATAATCATTATCAAATATAGTGTATATTTTGAATAATGTGACCTATCACCACTACATCTACCTTTAAAAAATGATATATATTCCTCAATGACTGCGGATTTTTTAAAAGATTACCTACCTATAATTTTATTCCTAATAATCGCATTAGGTTTAAGTTGTGCATTTGTACTATTAAACTTTATCTTATCACCAAAAAAACCTGATCCAGAAAAATTATCTGCTTATGAATGTGGTTTTGAACCGTTTGAAGACTCAAGAATGGAGTTTGATGTGAGATTTTACTTAGTTGCAATTTTATTTATTATTTTTGATTTGGAAATAGCTTTTCTATTTCCATGGGCAATATCATTGGGCAATATTGGAATTCTTGGTTTTACATCAATGATGATTTTTTTATTCATACTTACAGTTGGTTTTATATATGAATGGAAAAAAGGTGCTTTGGACTGGGAATAATTAGGAATATAAATGAATAATAAGTTAGATCAAGTTCCAGAAGAATTTAAACAACTAGCTGCAGATTTTAGCAAGAATGGTTTTATAACAACTTCATTAAATAACTTGATAAATTGGTCACGATCAGGATCGTTGCATTGGATGACATTTGGACTTGCATGTTGTGCTGTTGAAATGATGCAAACAGCGATGCCTAGATACGACCTAGAAAGATTTGGAGCTGCCCCACGAGGATCACCAAGACAATCTGATGTAATGATTGTTGCTGGAACTTTGACAAATAAAATGGCACCAGCACTTAGAAAAGTTTATGATCAAATGCCTGAACCTAGATATGTTATATCTATGGGAAGTTGTGCTAATGGAGGTGGTTATTACCATTATTCATATTCAGTTGTTAGAGGATGTGATAGAATAGTACCAGTAGACATTTATGTACCTGGCTGCCCACCTTCTGCTGAAGCCTTATTATCAGGAATAATGCAACTTCAAAAAAAAATTAGAAATAAAGGATCCATAGATAGATAAAATGAAAAATTTAGTAGACTTAGAAAAAAAAATTAATTCTGAATTAACAACTAAAATAAATAAAACAGAGATAAAATATGATCAAATTTATATTGAAATAGATAAAAATGATTTAATAGATGTAATTTTGTTTTTAAAAACAAATAAGGATACTAAATTTAGACAGATTATTGATATTACAGTTGTTGATTATCCAGAGCGAAATCAAAGATTTAAAGTAGTTTACTTACTTTTAAGTCATGAATTTAATCAAAGAATAATTTTGAATTTTTATATTAACGAAAATGAAGTCATAACTTCATTGACATCTATTTTTCCTGCAGCTAATTGGATGGAAAGAGAAGTATTTGATATGTATGGGGTAAATTTTAAAGATCATCCAGATTTAAGGAGAATTTTAACTGATTATGGATTTGAAGGACATCCTTTAAGAAAAGACTTTCCTTTAACAGGTCATACAGAAGTAAGATATAGCGAGGATAAGAAAAAAGTTATTAATGAACCAGTCAAACTAGAACAAAATTATAGAAATTTTGATTACGAGAGTCCTTGGGAAGGAACCAACTATATAAAAGACCAAACAGAAAAAAATGACCAAAAAAATTAAAAATTTGAATTTGAATTTTGGACCTCAACACCCTGCTGCGCATGGAGTGTTAAGATTAATACTAGAATTAGATGGAGAGGTTGTTGAGAAAGCTGATCCACATATAGGTTTATTGCATCGTGGAACTGAAAAATTAATAGAAAACAAAACATATATGCAAGCAGTGCCATATTTTGATCGTCTTGATTATGTTGCCCCAATGAATCAAGAACATGCTTTTGCTTTAGCAATAGAAAAAATTTTAAAAATTGAAGTCCCAATTAGAGCACAATTAATAAGAGTAATGTTTTGTGAAATTGGAAGAATTTTAAGTCATATTTTAAATGTAACGACCCAAGCACTAGATGTTGGTGCTCTTACTCCATCTTTATGGGGGTTTGAGGAAAGAGAAACTCTAATGACTTTTTATGAAAGAGCATCTGGATCTAGACTTCATGCAAATTATTTTAGAGCTGGAGGAGTGCATCAAGATTTACCAGCAGGACTAGAAGACGATATAGAAAAATTCTGTAAAAGTTTTCCAAAAATTATTAATGATTTAGAAAATTTATTAACAGACAATAGAATATTTAAACAAAGAAACGTAGATATAGGTATAGTCACTAAAGAGGATGCTCTAGACTATTCTTTTAGTGGAGTAATGATTAGAGGATCAGGTATTTCATGGGATCTTAGAAAGTCTCAACCATATGATTGTTATGAACAATTAGAATTTAAAATTCCAGTTGGAAAAAATGGTGACTGTTATGATCGTTATTTATGTAGAATAGAAGAAATGAAAGAAAGTGTGTCAATAATTAAACAATGTTTAGCTAAAATGGAAAAAGGTCCTATCAAAAGTTTAGATGGAAAAATTACACCACCATCAAAAAAAGATATTAAACAGTCAATGGAAGCATTAATTCATCATTTTAAATTATTTACCGAAGGTTACCGTGTCCCTAAAGATGAGACTTATACTGCAGTGGAAGCACCCAAAGGTGAATTTGGAGTTTATCTAATTTCAGATGGGACAAGTAAACCTTATAAATGTAAAATAAGAGCTCCTGGTTTTTCCCATTTACAATCAATGGATTATCTAATTAAAGGTCATATGTTAGCAGATGTGCCAGCTGTGCTAGGCTCTTTAGATATTGTTTTTGGAGAGGTAGATAGATGAGTTTAAAAAGACCAGCAAAGGATCAACCAAAAAATTTTGAATTTAATTCTTCTTCTTTACAGGCAGCAAACGCTATGGTTGCTAAATATCCAGAAGGTAAAAAACAAAGCGCTGTAATGGCATTACTTTACATTGCACAAAAACAAAATGATAACTGGATACCATTAGTAGCAATGAAATATATCGCAAAATTTTTAGATATGCCTTACATCAAAGTTTACGAGGTAGCAACTTTCTACTCTATGTATAATTTATCGCCAGTGGGAAAATATTTTGTTCAAGTTTGTACAACTACTCCATGCATGATTAGAGGAGCAGGAAAATTAGTAGAGGCATGTAAAGAAAAAATCTCAGAAAATGAATCACAATTATCTATTGATAAAAATTGTTCTTGGGTAGAAGTTGAATGTCTAGGTGCTTGTGTCAATGCACCAATGATGCAAATTAACGATGAATATTATGAAGATCTTGACAAAAATAAAACCTTAAAAATACTCGATAAAATTTTAAAAGGTGAGACACCAAAACCTGGCTCATATAGAGGAAGAATAAACAATGAACCCGAAAATAATAGAAAAACACTTATGGATTTAAAAAATGCTTAAAGATAAAGATAGAATTTTTCAAAATTTATATAATGATTTGGATTCAAGTATAATCTCATCTAAAAAAAGAGGTGATTGGATTAAAACTAAAGAACTCGTAGATAATGGCAGAGATTGGATAATTAATGAAATTAAAGAGTCTCAATTAAGAGGAAGAGGCGGTGCGGGTTTTCCTACTGGATTGAAATGGTCTTTTGCTCCAAAAGAAGTTGGATCGAGACCTCATTATTTAGTAATAAATGGAGATGAATCAGAACCGGGCACTTGTAAAGATAGAGATATATTACGATTTGAACCTCATAAATTGATAGAAGGCTGCCTGTTAGCATCTTATGCTGTGCAAGCTCATGTTTGTTATATTTATATTAGAGGTGAATATTTTATTGATGGACAAAAACTCCAAACTGCAATCGATGAAGCTTATAAAGAAAACTTAATAGGAAAAAATGCTGCAGGAACTGGATGGGATTTAGATATCTACATTCATTATGGTGCTGGTGCTTATATTTGTGGTGAAGAGACTGCTTTACTTGAAAGTATAGAGGGTAAAAAGGGTCAACCAAGATTGAAACCACCATTTCCTGCACTAATTGGACTTTATGGATGCCCTACAATCATTAATAACGTTGAAACTATAGCTGTCGTTCCAACAATTCTTAGAAGAGGTGGTAAATGGTTTGCTTCTTTAGGTAGAGAAAAAAATACAGGTACTAAAATTTTCTGTATATCTGGAAATGTTAATAACCCATGCAATGTTGAAGAAGAGATGAACATACCATTAAAAGAATTAATAGAATTTCATGCAGGAGGTGTAGTAGGAGGTTGGGAAAACTTACAAGCTGTAATTCCTGGAGGTTCATCAATGCCTTTAATACCTAAAGAAAAATGTGAAACATTGACTATGGATTTCGATTCATTAGTAGCTGAAAAAAGCGGATTAGGTACTGCAGGTATAGTAGTTATTAATAATGATCAAGATATTATTAAATGTATGGCTAGAATTGCAAGATTTTATAAACATGAAAGTTGTGGGCAATGTACTCCTTGTAGAGAAGGATCAGGATGGATGTGGCGAATGCTAGAAAGAATGGCTAGAGGAGAGGCGTCAAAAGACGAAGTAGATATGTTAAGTGATGTTACAAAACAGATAGAGGGACATACCATCTGTGCTTTTGGTGAAGGTTCTTCATGGCCAGTACAAGGTTTATTAAGACATTTTAAAGATGAAATTAAAAAAAGAAATAAATTTGATCCAATTGTGAAGGAAAATAAAAATATTCCTTATTTAGTAGATCAACACTTGTTAGATAAAAATGCTTAAATTAAAAGTAAATGATAGAGAGATTGAGGTTGAAGAAGGTTTAACTGTCCTTCAAGCCTGTGAAAAAGCTGGCGTCGAAATTCCAAGGTTCTGTTATCACGAAAAATTATCAATAGCTGGTAATTGCAGGATGTGCTTGGTTGAAATGGAAAAATCTCCTAAACCTGTAGCATCGTGTGCTATGCCAGCAGCAGATGGAATGGTAATTAAAACAAATACTCCTAGTATTGAGAAATCTAGAAAAGGTATAATGGAATTTTTATTAGCTAATCATCCCTTAGATTGTCCAGTTTGTGACCAAGGTGGTGAATGTGATCTTCAAGATCAATCAATGTTTTATGGAATAGACAAATCAAGATTTAAGGAAAATAAAAGAGCAGTACCTGATAAAAATATGGGACCTTTAATTAAAACCCAAATGACTAGATGCATTCATTGTACCAGGTGTATTCGATTTGCAACAGAAATTGCTGGTGTCCCTGAATTAGGTGCTATTGGAAGAGGGGAAGATATGCAAATTACAACTTATCTAGAACAATCAATACAATCTGAACTTTCTGGTAATGTTATAGATCTTTGTCCAGTTGGAGCATTAACTTCCAAACCATACGTATTTGAAGCAAGACCATGGGAATTAAAAAAAACAGATACAATTGATGTAATGGACGCTATTGGATCAAATATAAGAGTTGATACTTATGATTGGGAAGTAAAAAGGGTTTTACCTATTATCAATGACGATATTAATGAAGAGTGGATTTCTGATAAAACAAGATATGCATGTGATGGATTATTGAATCAAAGGTTAGATAGTCCATTTATTAAATACAATAATAAGTTTGAAAAAGCTTCTTGGACAGAAGTTTTCAAGATTATTAAGTCAAAAATAGAGAACACAAAAAATGATAAGATATGTGGATTTGTAGGAGATCTTACAAATATGGAGACAAGCTTTATATTTAAGGAGTTTTTTGAAAGAACTTTAAATAGCAATAATTATGAATCAAGATCATTCCAAAGTTTTTTAGATACATCAGCAAGAGAAAATTATTTGTTTAATTCTACAATCAATGGAATTGAAGAAACAGATTTAATTTTATTAATTGGAGCTAACCCAAGATTTGAGGGAACAATTCTTAATGCAAGAATAAGAAAGGCTTATATAAGTAATAAAACAAAAATTATTTCTTTGAATGATGTAGGGGATTTAAATTATCCATATCAAAATTTGGATGGAAAAACACAAACAATTAAAGATATTTTTGAAGATAAAAATGAAATTTCAAAAAAAATATTAGATTCAAAAAAACCAATGATTATATTAGGTGAATCTTTTTTAAGATCTTATTCTGCAGAATACCTATTTTCCTCTATAAAAAATTATTTATTGGAAAATAATAAGATCACAGAAGATTGGAATGCGTTGAATATATTATCTTCCGATGCTGCCACTGTAGGAAATCTAGATTTGGATATAATAAATCAAAAAAAAGAATTAATAAATCAACTCAATGAAAATAAATTTGATTTAGTTTATTTTCTAGGACAGGATAATTTAAGATTTGATAAAAAGAATGAATTTATAATATACCAAGGTAGTCACGGCGATAATGGAGCAGAAATAGCTGATATTATTCTTCCAGGTGCAGCGTATACTGAACAATCTGGTCATTTTACAAATTTAGAGGGTAAAATCCAGAAAGCTTATAAAGCATCATACCCTCCAGGAGATTCTAAAGAAGATTGGCAGATTATCAATGAGCTTGCTGAGATTATGAACAATAGAAAACTATTTAATGATAAAGAAGAACTTGAAAGCAGTATGTTTAATTATTTAAATCTTAAAAAAGAAAAACAAAAAACTATTGAAATAATAAAAAATAATCAAAGTGATTTTAAAAATGAGGATTTGAAAATTAAATTTAAAGATTATTATTTTTCTAATGTAATTGCACGTTCTTCAAAAACAATGCTTAATTGCAACAATTCAAAATTGAGCATCAAACGCACTGGTACAGAGGGTTAAAAAATGGAATATATTAATATTATTTTTCATGAAACTTATAAGATATTATTTTTACTTGTACCAGTTCTGGTTTCTGTAGCAATGATTGTTTGGCTAGATAGAAGAGTTTGGGCATTTGTTCAAAAAAGACAAGGACCTAATGTAGTTGGCCCTTTTGGTTTGCTACAATCTTTAGCTGATGCATTAAAATATATTTTTAAAGAAATAATAATTCCTGCAAGCTCTAATAAAGTAATTTTTATTATTGCACCCATAATAACAATGACACTTGCGTTGATAGCTTGGGCAGTAATTCCTTTTGGTGAGAACAATGTTTTGTCAGATATAAATGTAGGAATATTGTATATTTTTGCTATTTCTTCTTTAGGAGTTTATGGAATAATTATGGGTGGCTGGGCTTCTAATTCTAAATACCCCTTTTTAGGAGCAATTAGATCAGCGGCACAAATGGTTTCTTATGAAGTGTCGATTGGAATAATTATAATTAATGTTTTATTGTGTGTTGGATCGTTAAATTTAAGTGACATCGTATTAGCTCAACAAAACATTTGGTTTATAATACCGTTATTTCCAATGTTTGTAATATTTTTTATTTCTTCTTTGGCTGAAACAAACAGACCCCCTTTCGACTTGCCCGAAGCAGAAGCTGAATTGGTTGCAGGTTATCAAACTGAATACTCTGGAATGATGTACGCAATGTTCTGGTTAGGTGAGTATGCAAATATTTTGTTAATGTGTGCATTAGGCTCTATTTTATTTTTAGGTGGATGGTTATCCCCTATAGATTTATATCCTTTTAATATTTTACCAGGAGCAATTTGGCTTATTTTTAAGATTGTTTTTTTATTTATTCTTTTTGCGTTAGTTAAGGCAGTAGTCCCAAGATACAGGTATGATCAACTTATGAGACTAGGTTGGAAAATTTTCTTGCCGTTGTCCTTGACCTATGTTGTATTGACTGCAAGTTACCTTTTTTATTTCAACCTTTTACCAGTAAATTAAATGAAAATTACAAGATTTTTAAAAACTATTTTAATGACAGACTTCATTGGTGGTTTATTTATTGCCATTAAGGAACTTTTTAAATCTAAAAAAACTATCAATTATCCCTTCGAAAAAGGAAAAATAAGCCCCAGGTATAGAGGGGAGCATGCTCTTAGAAGATATCCAAACGGAGAAGAGAGATGTATTGCATGTAAATTATGTGAGGCCGTGTGTCCTGCACAGGCCATAACAATTGAATCAACTGAAAGAAAAGATGGTAGTAGAAAAACTACTAGATATGATATTGATATGATGAAATGTATATACTGTGGTTTATGTGAGGAGTCATGCCCAGTAGATGCAATTGTGCAAGGTCCAAATTTTGAATTTTCTACAGAAACTAGAGAAGAACTGTATTACACTAAAGAAAAACTTCTTGATAATGGAGATAGATGGGAAAATATTTTAGCAGCGAATATCAAATCAGATAATCCTTATAGATAATTGATGATAGCTCACGCAATATTTTTTTATATATTCTCGCTGATAGCCATTATATCCGCAATTATGGTTACTGTATCTAAAAATACAGTCCACTCAGTATTTTTTTTAATTTTAGATTTTATAAGTATATCGTGCCTTTTTATCATGATAGGAGCTGAATTTCTGGGCATGATTATGTTAATCGTTTATGTGGGAGCTGTTGCGGTTTTATTTTTATTTGTTGTTATGATGTTAAATGTAGCTCAACAAAAAAACCAGTGGTTATTATCTGAAGATAGTTCGGGTCATATTCCAGTAGGACTTATTATAAGTGCTTTAATATTTTTTGAATTAATTATTGTAATTGGCGGATGGAAGTATAAACCTAATTTATTAGAATCCACAAATCAAAATCTATCAATTGGATTAAGCAATACTCATTCTTTAGGACAAATTTTATACACAGACTACATACATATTTTTCAAATAAGTGGGATGATTTTATTAATAGCAATGATAGGAGCTATAGTTCTTACTTTTAGACAGAGGGAAGGAGTGAAAAAACAGAGTTATATAAAACAAATTTCCAGAGAAAGATCTGAAGGGGTTGAAGTAGTAGATGTAACTTCAAACAAAGGGGTCAAAATTGATGACTGAAATTGGTTTAGGGCATTATTTAACTTTAGGAGCAGTAATTTTCACTATTGGAATAGTTGGAATATTTTTGAATAGAAAAAATATTATTGTAATTTTAATGAGTATAGAGCTTATTTTGTTAGCGGTTAATATTAATTTAGTTTCATTCTCAATATATTTACAAGACTTAACAGGTCAAGTTTTCACTTTATTTATCTTAACTGTTGCTGCTGCTGAAGCAGCAATAGGCTTAGCAATTATAGTTGTTTACTACCGAAATTCAGGAACTATAAGAGTTGAGGAAATAGATAAATTAAAAGGTTGATATGGAAATTTCAATTATAGCGTTACCTTTAATAGCTTCAATTATATCTGGATTTTTTGGAAAATTTATAGGCGATAGAAATTCAGAAATTATTACAAGTCTATTGGTAACAATTTCAGCAATATTATCAGCTATAGTATTATATGAAGTTGCTATTAATCAATATCAAGACAATATAATTATTGCAAAGTGGATTAGTTCAGGATCATTAGATGTTAATTGGTCTATGAAAATAGATCCTTTGTCCAGTATAATGTTAGTAGTCGTAACATCTGTTTCATCTTTAGTTCATATTTATTCTATTGGATATATGTCTCATGATCCACACAAACCAAGATTCATGGCTTATTTGTCTCTTTTTACTTTTGCAATGTTAATGTTGGTAACCTCAGATAATTTTATTCAATTATTTTTTGGTTGGGAAGGTGTCGGTTTATGCTCGTATTTTTTAATAGGTTTCTGGTTCAAGAAAGATACGGCCAATGCTGCCGCAATTAAAGCTTTTCTAATTAATAGAGTTGGTGACTTTGGATTTGCTATAGGAATTTTTTTAATTTTTTACTTATTTGGTACAGTAAATTATTTAGAAGTTTTTGAATTAATTCCAACTGTAGTAGATAAAAAATTAATATTTTTAGGCATTAATATAAATGCGATCGATTTAATTTGTTTACTTTTATTTATTGGCGCAATGGGAAAATCTGCACAAATTTTTCTACATACTTGGTTGCCAGATGCTATGGAGGGTCCAACACCAGTTTCTGCCCTCATACATGCTGCAACCATGGTAACTGCAGGTGTTTTTTTAGTTGTAAGATGTTCACCTATTTATGAATTTTCTGAGCTTGCATTGAATGTTATTACTATTGTAGGGATGAGCACAGCTTTCTTTGCAGCAACTGTAGCACTTGTCCAGACAGACATAAAAAAAATAATTGCATATTCAACTTGTAGTCAATTGGGGTATATGTTTTTTGCTACAGGAGTTGGTGCGTATAATGTAGCTATGTTTCATTTATTTACGCATGCTTTCTTCAAAGCTTTATTATTTTTAGGATCAGGTTCTGTTATTCATGCATTTAAGGATGAGCAAAATATAAATAAAATGGGGGGAATTTGGAAAAAATTACCCTACACATATACTTTGATGGTAATAGGAACTTTAGCTTTGACTGGTTTTCCATTTTTATCAGGATTCTATTCAAAAGATGCAATAATAGAATTCGCTTATTTAAGAGGAAATACGACTGGATACTATGCGGCTGGTATAGGTATATTGACCGCCTTTCTCACTTCAATTTATTCATGGAGATTAATATTCAAAACTTTTCATGGCGAATATAATAACAAAGATATAAAGATCGAAGATACACATGAATCTCCATTAGTGATGTTGCTTCCTCTATTTATACTTTCTATAGGTGCAATATTTGCAGGATACTTATTCAAAGAATTATTTCTAGGTTATGGGGAATTAAATAATTTTTGGCAAGAATCAATCTTTTTTCTTAAACCTCTAAGTATTGACCACCCACCTTTTTGGTTTTTAATTTTAACTCCTATTTTGGTCATGTTATCTATTCCTATTGCTTATTATCTATTTGTAAAAAATAAAAACTTACCAGAACAAATTTCCAAAGTGAATAAACCTTTATATCAATTTTTGATAAATAAATGGTACTTCGATGAACTTTATGATGTTTTATTTGTTACGCCTTCCAAAAAAATAGGATTATTTTTATGGAAATTTTTTGATATTAAAATAATTGATGGTTTTGGCCCTGATGGTATTTCTTTATTTATTAAGAAATGTTCGTTAAAGGCTAATAAATTTCAAAGTGGATATATATATCAATATGCATTTATAATGTTACTTGGTTTTTCTGCTTTATTAACTTTCTTGATAGTTAGATAATGAATTTCCCTATACTTTCCTCTTTAATCTTATTACCTTCGATAGGAGCTCTTTTTCTTTTTTTTTCAAGAAGTAATAAAGAAAATAATATAACTGTAAAATACGTTGCTTTGTTTACTTCATTAGTAAATTTTTTTTTATCTATTTATTTATGGATATTGTTTGATCAATCAACATCAGATTTTCAATTTGTTGAAGATAGAATTTGGATTGAAGGTCTCATCAATTATAAAGTGGGCATTGATGGTATATCAATATTATTTATAATTTTAACAACATTTATAACTCCACTATGTATAATTTCAGTTAATAATTCTATTAAAAATAGACTCAATGAATTTCTTATTGCTATTTTAGTAATGGAGTCTTTTATGATTGGAGTTTTCTGTTCATTAGATCTTGTAGTTTTTTATTTATTTTTTGAAGCAGGATTAATTCCAATGTTTTTAATCATTGGAATATGGGGAGGCACTAGAAGAGTTTATTCAGCTTTTAAATTTTTTTTATTTACACTTTTAGGATCAGTCTTAATGTTAGTAGCTATAATTTCTATATATTGGATTTCGGGTACCACTGATGTAATTGAACTTTATCAACAAGGGATTGACTCAAAATATCAAAATCTTCTATGGCTCGCATTCTTTAGTTCTTTTGCAGTCAAAACTCCAATGTGGCCAGTTCATACTTGGTTACCAGATGCTCATGTAGAAGCACCAACGGCGGGTTCTGTTCTTTTAGCTGCAATTTTACTTAAAATGGCAGGATATGGATTTATAAGATTTTCATTAGGTTTATTCCCTGTCGCATCAGAAATTTTCACTCCATTAATTTATACTTTAAGTGTCATAGCTATTATTTTCACCTCTTTTATTGCTTTAATGCAAGAGGATATGAAAAAATTAATTGCATATTCCTCTGTTGCACATATGGGTTTTGTAACTTTGGGAATTTTTACAATTCAACAACAAGGGTTAGAGGGAAGTATTTTACAAATGATAAGCCATGGATTAGTTGCAGCAGCACTTTTTTTATGTGTAGGAGTTGTATATGATAGAATGCATTCTAGATTAATAGATACATATGGTGGTATTGTGAGTATTATTCCAAAATATTCAGTTTTCTTTATGATATTTACATTGGCAGCTTTAGGATTACCAGGAACAAGTGGATTTGTAGGTGAGTTTTTAATTTTGATGGGTGCATTTAAAGACAATTTTTTAGTGGCAGTTATTGCCAGTTTAGGAGTGATAATAGGAGCGGCATATATGCTTTGGTTATACAAGCGAGTCGTTTTTGGAAAATTGATTAATTCAGATTTAAAACAAATGGTAGACCTTAATAGATCTGAATTGTTTATTTTATCTTGCTTAGCAGTTCCAATTTTATTATTTGGATTTTATCCAGATCCATTAATTAATACGATTGAAGTTTCTATTAGTGATTTAATAGACACCTATAATATTAATACTATGAATAATTAAGATGATAAATTTAGAGCTAGTTTTTCCTGAAATTTTTCTTTCTTTATCAATTATGTTTTTGCTAATTTTAGGAGTTTTCAAAAAGAATAGCTCTGTATTAATTCATAATCTATCATTAATTGTTTTATTAGTTACAGCTGTAATTACTATAAATGAAACCTTAGGTATTGAAGAAACATTTTTGTTTAATGGTAGTATTGTAATCGATTATTTATCATCTTTTATGAAAATAATGACTTTAATTGCAGCATTTTTAGTTTTAGTAATTTCATCAAATTATTTAAAAGCATTTAAGATTTTTAAAATTGAGTATCCAATTTTAATTTTAAGTTCTGTATTAGGAATGATGGTAATGATTAGTTCTAACGATTTAATTGTTTTTTATATGGGATTAGAGCTTCAATCATTAGCATTATATGTTTTAGCCACATTTAATAGAGATCAACTTAAATCTTCTGAAGCTGGATTAAAATATTTTGTTTTGAGTGCCTTATCTTCAGGTCTTTTACTTTACGGATGTTCTCTAATATACGGATTTACTGGTGCAACAAATTTTATTTTAATTGCTGATCAACTAGGTTCAAATGAATATGCATTAACTTTTGGAATTGTTTTTATTTTAGTTGGATTAGCATTTAAAATTTCAGCCGTTCCATTTCACATGTGGGCTCCTGATGTTTATGAAGGATCACCAACATCTGTAACTTTATTTTTTACAATGGTTCCTAAAATTGCAGCTCTTAGTGTTTTTATCAGATTTTTATATGTCCCTTTCTTAAATTTAATTGAACAGTGGCAAATGATTTTAGTTTTTTTATCTATCGCTTCCATGCTCTTTGGTGCAATTGCTGCTATTGGACAAACTAATCTAAAAAGACTTATAGCTTACAGTTCAATAAGTCATGTCGGTTATGCTCTCGCTGGACTAGCTACATCTTCAAATGATGGTATCCAGAGCTCTGTTATTTATATAACTATATATATAATAATGAATCTTGGTTTATTTTCTTGTTTATTGATGATGAGAAGAAATAATGAATATTATGAGGATATTAATGATTTATCTGGATTATCAAAAAATCATCCACTTTTATCGATATCACTGTTAGTAATTTTATTTTCTTTAGCAGGCATTCCACCATTAGCAGGTTTTTTTGCTAAATTTTATATTTTTAAATCTGTTCTTGAACAATCTATGTATTTTTTAGCTATCGTAGGCTTATTATCAACAGTTGTAGCTGCATTTTACTATTTAAGAATAATAAAGATTATGTATTTTGATAAAGAAAAAGAAAAATTTGACACTGATCACAGTATGTGGCTAAAATTTTCACTAACTGCATCTACATTATTAATTCTAATATACTTCATATTTCCTAGTCAATTAATAGAAGTTGTTTCGAGGATTAATATTATTTAATGAAATTTAAAAGATTTAAATTTAAAAATGTAAAGAGTACAAATAATACCGCAGTAAGAATAATTAAAAATTCTAACATTGAATATGGAATGGTGATCTCGGAAACACAAAAAAATGGAAGAGGTCAATATGGAAAAAAATGGATTTCTTATAAAGGGAATTTATTTGTTAGTTTTTTTTTTAAATTAGAAAATTTGAATATTAGTCTTAAAAAGTTAACTAAGATAAATTGTTTGTTGGTCAAGAAGTTATTATCAATTTATTACAAAAAAAAAATTATATTTAAAAAACCAAATGATTTAATGATAAATAAAAAAAAAATTTGTGGAATATTACAAGAAACTTTATCCAAACTTGATAAAACATTTTTAATTGTAGGAATTGGAATTAATTTAGTTAAAAACCCAAATATAAACGATTATCCAACAACTAATCTATTTAGTTTAATGAAGAAAAAAATATTAAAAAAAGAAATTGAGAATCATTTAGAAAAAATTTTTGAATTAAATTTAACAAAATTGTATAAATAAATAATTATAATGTATATTTTCGGCGATATAGGTAATTCAGAAACTAAAATTTTTTTAGTCAATTCAAATTATAATATCGTTAAAAATATAAGTTTCTCTACTAAAAAATTAAACAATAATATTCTTAAATCAAAATTTAATTTATTGGTAAAAGATTTTACAAAGATACAAAAAATCTTATTTTGTAGTGTGGTTCCAAATTCTTACAATACTATAAAAAAATTTCTTTTAAAAAATAAAAAAAAAAAATGTTTTGAAGTAAAAGATTTAAAATTGAAATCACTAATAAATGTCAATGTTAATTACAAACAGGTAGGTTCAGATAGATTAACAAATGCAATTAGTTTACTTAATAATAAAGATAATTTTATAATTATAGATTTTGGTACAGCTACTACATTTGATGTTGTATCTAAAAATAATTATCGAGGCGGTATAATTGCACCTGGTATACAAATATCTTTGAATACACTGACTGACAAAGCTACTTTAATTCCTAGAGTCCAATTAAAAAAAATTTATAATGTTATTGGTAATGACACAATTAGTGCTGTTAGATCAGGTTTTTTCTGGGGCTACAGTGGTTTAATTGACAATATTATTAATTTGATTAAGAAAGAGACTAGAAAATCTTTTAAAGTTATAATTACAGGTGGATTTTCAGAATTATTTAAAAATTCTACTAAAAATAAACTAACACAAGACAATTATATCACTATAAAAGGTCTAATTAAAATTTCTAAATTGATTAATTAAATGAAAGAAGAACTATTATTTTGCCCCTTAGGTGGATCTGGAGAAATTGGGATGAACATGAACTTATTTGGTTATGGCAAACCAGGGGATCATAAATGGATTATGGTAGATATTGGGGTGACTTTTGCCGATGATTCCATTCCAGGAGTAGATCTAATTTATCCTGATCCTGGTTTCATTGTAGAAAGAAAGGATAATTTACTGGGAATAATTTTAACTCATGCCCACGAAGATCATATAGGAGCAATCGCGCACTTGTGGCCAAAATTAAAATGTAAAATATATGCAACAGCATTTACTGCAGTATTAATAAAAGAAAAGTTTAAAGAAAAAAATATTGATATAACAAAAGACTTAAAAATTGTTGAATTAAATGGCAATGTTTTATTAGATCCATTCAATATTGAATATATTACTTTAACTCATTCAATTTTAGAACCAAATGGATTAAAAATTAAAACTCCTGTGGGGTCTATTTTACACACTGGAGATTGGAAAATTGATCCCAACCCTTTAGTAGGAGGCGATATTAACTCTAAAAGATTAAAAGAAATTGGAAATGAAGGTGTACTTGCCATGATTTGCGACTCAACAAATGTTTTCAGCCCTGGAAGATCTGGCTCAGAATTAGACGTGAGAAAAAATTTATTAAATATTATGAGTCGATTAAAAAAAAGAATAATAATAACTTCATTTGCATCAAATGTAGCAAGAATGGAAACAGCATTTTATTGTGCTGAAAAGACTGGTAGACAAATATCATTAGTTGGTAGATCAATGTATAGAATTTATAAAGCTGCAAGACAATGTGGTTATTTAAAAAATACTATCGAACCTATTGATCCAAGAGAAGCAAAAAATTTTTCAAGAGAAAAAATAGTTTATTTGTGCACAGGAAGCCAAGGAGAACCTATGGGAGCGATGATGAGAATATCAAGTTATATACATCCTGATGTATTTATAGAAAATGGAGACGCTGTTATTTTTTCTTCAAAAATAATTCCTGGTAATGAAAAAAAACTTTACAAATTACACAATCAACTTGTTAAAGATGGTATAGAAGTTATATCAGAAGAGACTGAATTTATTCATGTTTCAGGCCACCCTAATAGGGAAGATCTTAAGGATATGTATAAATGGGTTAAACCTAAATGTGTTATTCCAGTTCATGGAGAGCATAGGCACATGATCGAACATATAAATTTTGCAAAAGAAATGCAGGTACCTCATCCTGTTCAAGTTGAAAACGGTGATATCGTAAAATTGTATCCAGGAGAAAAACCTGAGGTTTATGATAAGGCACCAAGTGGTAAACTATATTTAGATGGAAATGTTAGCGTAGAAGAAGACTCTCAGTCAATAAAAGATAGAAAAAACTTAAGTTCCAATGGATATTTAGAAATAACTATTTTGATTACACCAAAAGGAAATATCCATAACAGTCCAATAACAACTTTTAGAGGACTTCCAATTTATGAAAAAGAGGAATTTATTTTTGGTCTAGAGGATGAAATTGAAAAAACAACAAGATCATTTAAACTTGGTAATAAACAGCAAGAACACAATCTAATAGATGCTCTTAAAATATCTTGTAGAAAATTTACAAAAGAAAAAATAGGAAAAAAACCATATACAAACATTAATTTAGTAAAAATTTAATGAGCCCGACAGGATTAGCTATAATCTACATAATTATTTGGTGGATAGTTTTTTTTGCAATTCTACCAATAGATGTAGAAAGACAAAAATCAATTAAAATAGAAGGCGAAGATTCTGGTTCACCAGAAAATCCCAAAATGTTTAAAAAATTCATATATTGCACAGGAATTACAACAATTTTATTTATAGTAATTTATCTACTAATGAAATTTGAATATTTAAATTTAAGAAATATAATCAATTAGTATGTATATTTCAAAATCTTTTATTCCTATCCTTAAAAATAGTCCCTCAGAAGCCAAAATAAAATCTCATAAACTAATGCTTAGAGTTGGAATGATAAAACAATCTTCAGCAGGAATTTATTCTTGGTTACCATTAGGTTTTAAGGTTATGAAAAAAATTGAAAAGATAGTTAGAGAGGAACAAGACAGAATTGGTGCCCAAGAAATTTTAATGCCTACTATTCAATCAAGTGAAATATGGAAAGAGAGTGGAAGATACGAAGATTATGGAGATGAGATGCTTAGAATTAAAGATCGCCAAGATCGAGAAATGTTATATGGTCCAACTAATGAGGAATTAGTTACTGATATATTTAGGTCCTCTATAAAATCATACAAGTCACTTCCTCAACTTTTATATCACATACAGTGGAAATTTAGAGATGAGATAAGACCTCGATTCGGAATTATGAGATGTAGAGAGTTTTATATGAAAGATGCTTATTCGTTTGATGTTAACGATGAAGAAGCTTTATTTTCTTATAATAAATTTTTTTTATCATATTTAAAAACATTTAAAAGATTAGATTTAACAGCTATACCTATGGCAGCAGATACAGGTCCCATAGGTGGGAGTCTTTCTCACGAATTTATTATACTTGCTGAAACTGGAGAAAGTAAAATTTTTACTGACAAAAGGATTTTTGATCTTAATAGTGATGGTACTAGACTAGAAAAAAAATCTTTAGATGATCTTAGAAAAAAATATGAACAATTTTATTCTGTAACAGATGAAAAATTTAATAAAGAAGAGTTTGAAAAGAAAGTATCTGAATCAAATCGACTTAAAACAAAAGGCATTGAAGTCGGTCATATTTTTTATTTTGGGGATAAATATTCTAAATCTATGGGAGCGTCAGTTGATTTACCAGGTGGAAAAAAAGATTTTGTCAAAATGGGATCATATGGAATAGGAGTGTCTCGATTGGTTGGTGCCATAATAGAGGCAAAATATGATGAAAAAAATGAAATCATGAAATGGCCAATTTCTGTTGCTCCTTATGATGTCTCTATTATAGCTATGATTAATAAAAATGATACATCATCTCTTGACAGAGCTAATAGGATTGCGTCTGAATTAGAAAAAAGTGATATTCAATCAATTATAGACGATACAGACGAAAACATTTCATCAAAAATAAAAAAAATGAATTTAATTGGAGCTCCTTTTCAAATCATAATTGGAAAGCAAGCTGAAGCAGATTTAATCGAATTTAAAGAATTGGGAAAAGAAAGTCAAAAAATTAATTTAACTACAATAATTAAAATTATAAAAGAACAAAAAGTAATAAATTGATTTCTACATTAGAAAAAGAGATTACATTAAGATTTTTGAAAGCCAGAAAAAAAGATGGTTTTTTAAATATAATATCAATTTTTTCATTTATTGGAATTAGTCTTGGAGTTGCAGTTTTAATCATTGTTATGTCTGTAATGAATGGTTTTAGAACTGAATTAATTAATAAGATAGTAGGGTTTAATGCACATATTACAGTAAAACCATATGAAAATAAAATTGATACAAATAAATTAAATCAACAAAGCTTGAATTTAATTTCTAAAAGTTTAATTTTAAGTAATTCAGGTGAAGCCATAATTATTAAAGATAAAACTTCGAAAGGCATAATCTTAAGAGGTTATTCAGATACAGATTTCTCTAAATTAGAGCTTGTAAAAAACAAAAAATTTATAGGAGATGAAAATAATCTAATTAAAAACTTCATATCTATCGGCAAAGAACTTAGCTATTCATTAAATCTCAATATCGGAGATGATATTACTATAATGTCTTCAAGTGGGATAGAGACAATTATAGGAAATATACCGAAACAAAAAAAATTTACAGTTGTTTCAGTTTTTGAGAGCGGACTAATTGATTTTGATAATAATATTGCTTTCATAAATTTATCAACTTTAGAAGAGTTTTTTAATTTAAGTAGTAATGATCGAAATTTAGAAATTTACTTAAATAATCCCAAAAAAATTGAAAGACAAAAAGCCATAGTTCAGAAAATTTTTCCTAGTGATTTTGTTTATAGCTGGTCAGATATGAATAATTCATTGTTTTCAGCACTAAAAGTTGAGAGAAATGTTATGTTTATAATCTTATCATTAATTATAATTGTTGCTGCTTTTAATATAATTTCAGGTTTAACAATATTAGTTAAAAATAAGACTAAAGATATTGCCATTTTAAAATCAATAGGAGTTTTAAATAAATCTATTATAAAAATTTTTTTTTTAATTGGTGTTATAATAGGTACATCAGCAACTATCTTCGGAATTATTTTAGGAGTTACTTTTTCTATTTACATTGAAAACTTTAGACAATTCTTGAGTACAATATTCAATATTAGTTTATTTCCAGAAGAAATATATTTTTTAAGTACAATGCCTTCAGAAATTAATTCATTATCTATTATTATTATCTCCACTAGTTCAATAATTATTACGATTATAGTTTCGATTTTTCCGGCTTTAAAAGCCTCAAAACTAGATCCTATTAAAGCACTTAAATATGAATAATTTAATTAAAATTAAAAATATTAATAAATCTTTTGACAATTTAAAAAAAATTAAAGTTCTCAAAAAATTATCTTATAATTTTAAATGTGGAAAAATTTACTCATTAATGGGCCCATCAGGTTCAGGAAAAACAACTTTACTGAATTTACTTTCTTTAATAGATAGACCCTCTCATGGCACCATTCATTTTGGAGATAAGCAGATCAATTTTCAAAACTCAGAAGAAAATGATATTTTAAGAGCAAAAAAAATAGGTATTATTTACCAAGAAGATAACTTATTACCTGATTTTACTGCGCTGGAAAACATATACCTTGCTAATCTGAATGTAGAAAAGAAAAAAGAAAAATCAATTGAAATAGCCAAAAAATTTCTTAAAAAAGTTGGTCTTACAAGCAGAACTCATCATTATCCCTCAGAACTATCGGGGGGAGAAAGGCAAAGAGTTTCTATAGCAAGGGCTTTAGTAAATAATCCTCAAGTCATTTTGGCTGATGAACCAACTGGTAGTTTGGATTTTGATACAGCTAAAGGAATTTTTGAATTATTAAAAAAACAAATAAATTCTCAACGAATGATTATATTTGCAACTCATAATAGATTTTTTGCTAATAAGGCTGATTATTTATTGGAAATAACTAATGGTAGTATAAAAACTACTAATGTCCGAGTTAAAAAATCAAAAATTTAACCACTTAAAAATTCACTCTCAGTATTCAATTTGTGAAGGAGCAATTAAGATAGATGATCTCCAAAATTTTTGTAAAGAAAATAAAATTAAATCATTAGGACTTAGCGACACTACAAATTTATGCGGTGCCTTAGAATTTTCTGAAAAAATATCCAAATCAGGCACTCAACCAATAATTGGAACTCAAATTAATTTTAAGTATGGTGATATATCTGGACTACTGCCATTATTTGCCTTAAACGAAGAGGGTTATAAAAGAATTATAGAACTATCTTCCTTATCGTTTCTAAATAACAATGAAATTTCAGATCCTCATTTAGATATTAATGAATTATTAAATAAGACAAAGGGAATATCAGTATTTTCAGGAACAGTTTTTGGTTTATTTGGAAAATTATTCAACAAAGGTAAATTTACTGAAATTAAAGAATTATACTCTTCCTTAAAAAAAAAGTTTGATGATCGATTTTATATCGAAATCCAGCGTCATAACGATTCAAATGAAAACGTTTTTGAAAAATTTAATTTAAATAAGTCGTTAGAATTAGAAATTCAATTAATCGCTACTAACGAAGTTTTCTACTTAAATAAAGATATGCATGAAGCTCATGATGCATTGATATGTATTAAAAATAAAACATATATTAATGAAAAGAATAGAGTTAAATTTACTAATCAACATTATTTAAAAAATAATTCTGAAATGTCAGAATTATTTTCAGATTTACCTGAGGCTTTAGAAAATAATTATAATTTTCCAGTTCGTTGTAGTTATAGACCATTATTTTCGAAACCTATTTTACCTAATATTAGTTCATCAAAAAGTGGAAATGCAGATGAGGTTTTAAAAAAAGATTCATTACAAGGTTTAAAAGACAAATTTGTCAATGTATTCAAAATTAAACATGAAAATCTTTTAAGTGACGAAAGGTTTCTTGTCTACGAAGATAGATTAAATCATGAATTAGATATTATAATTGAGATGAAATATGCTAGTTATTTTTTAATTGTTTCAGATTATATAAAATGGGCTAAAAAAAATGATATCCCAGTTGGCCCAGGTAGAGGTTCTGGTGCTGGGTCCCTGGTTGCTTGGTGCCTTTCAATTACAGATGTTGACCCTATTCAATTTAATTTAATCTTTGAAAGATTTTTAAATCCTGATCGTATTTCAATGCCAGATTTTGATATTGATTTTTGTGAAGAAAAAAGAGATTTAGTTTTCAAATATTTAACAAAAAAATATGTAGATAGTGTTGCTCATATTATTACTTTTGGAAAACTAAAAGCTAGAATGGTTATTAGAGATGTGGGAAGAGTTTTAGGCTTACCCTATGGCTTTGTTGATAGTATTTCTAAAATGATACCATTTGATCCTTCAAGACCACAAAATTTAACGGAATGCATTGGAGGGGAACCTCGACTTCAAAAATTAATTAATGAAGACGCAAGAGTAAAAAAACTTATCGATCTTTCATTAAAATTAGAGGGTTTAAATCGTAATTTTGCTACACATGCAGCTGGTGTGGTTATTGCAGATAAGAAATTAACAGATGTTGTTCCGCTGTACAAAGATATTTCAGCTAATTTATTACTTCCCTCAACTCAATTTGATATGTATTCAGCTGAAAATGCCGGATTGATTAAATTTGATTTTTTAGGATTAAAAACATTAACTGTTATTAATAACACTCAAAAGTTAATAAAGAAAAAAAATAAAGATTTCAAAATCGAAGATATTAGTTTTGAAGACCAAAATGTTTTTGACTTATTATCAAGTGGTAAAACGGTAGGTTTATTTCAAATTGAAAGTGCCGGTATGAGAGACGCACTAATCCAAATGAAACCCAATCATATAGAAGATATAATCGCTTTAGTTGCTCTATACCGACCTGGACCAATGAGCAATATACCAATTTATAATGATTGTAAACATGGCAGACAAAGTCCTGATTATCTTCATCCATTGTTAGAAGATATTCTTAAGCCAACCTATGGTGTAATTATTTATCAAGAGCAAGTAATGCAAATTGCTCAAAAACTATCAGGATTTACGGCTGGTCAAGCTGATATTTTAAGAAGAGCAATGGGAAAAAAAAAAAGAGCAGAACTAGAAAAACAGAAGCAAAATTTTATAGATGGAGCAGTTAAAAATGGAATTAGTAAAGATATTGCTGCAGGTATCTTTTTGAAAATTGAACCTTTTGCTGAATATGGTTTTAATAAAAGTCATGCCGCTGCTTATGCAATTATTTCATATCAAACTGCTTATTTAAAAACTTATTATCCTAAAGAATTTATTGCAGCATCAATGACTATGGATATTTCAAATCAAAATAAGTTGAGTGAATTTTACGAGGAGCTTAAAAGATTAAATGTTAAAATTATAAGACCTGATATAAATGAATGTTTTGCTGATTTTAGAACTAAGGATGATAAGTTTTACTATGCTTTAGGAGGCATTAAAGCAGTTGGATACGATGCAATATCAAATATAGTCGAAGAAAGATTAAAGAATGGAAAGTTTACGTCTTTAGATGAATTTTTACACCGCACTAATCCTAAAGACATCAATAAACTTCAGTTAGAAGGTTTAATAAAAGCAGGCGCATTTGATAGCTTGAATACAAACAGACAATCAATGTTTAATTCTGTACCAAATTTTATAATTAAATCTAAAAATATTTTTGAAAATAAATCAGCAAATCAAATAAATCTATTTAATGAAAATGAAATTGATAAAGACGATATAATTTTAGATGTTGAAGATTGGAAATTTGAAGATAGATTGTCTAAAGAGTTTGAAGCCATTGGTTTTTTTGTTTCAGATCATCCACTTAATCAATATAAAGAAATATATAAAGATTATAATATTATAGATTATGAATTTTATAACAGTAGTGAAATGAAAGAGGCAAATATAGCAGCAACGTTATTAAAGATTCAAGAAAGAAGAACTGCTAAAGGGAATTCATATGCAGTATTAAAATTAACTGATTTATCCAGTGTATTTGAGTTATTTATATTTTCGGATGTATTAGATTTAAATCGAGATATATTAAAAGAGGGTTCCTCAGTGATACTTACATTAGTCAAATCTATTTCAAACGATGATAATCGACTTAAAAGAATTAACGTTCAAAAAATAGCTTCGTTAAAAGATTTATTAAACAAATCTATTGAAGAGATAACTTTTAACCTAAAATCATTAAAAGAATTAGATGAAATATCTAAATTTTTACTTAAAAATGGGGAAACATTAATCCGTATAAAATTAAGTGATCAAAATAGTATTTTTACATTCGAATTAAAAAATAAGAGAAATATTGACAGAAAAACAATAAATTTATTAAGAAATAAGGAAATTTCAGCTTTTTTACATTAATTAATACTTGTGAATTTAAATATATCTTTGTAAATAGTTCCTAAAATTAAATTAACACGCACACAGTTGTTGGTTTTATACCTCCGGTCCTTAATTGGAAATTACTGTGGTGGCTTAACCGGGAAAAAATATGAAAATACCTAACGTTACAATTCAGCAATTACTTGAAGCAGGTGTCCACTTAGGTCACAAAACTTTAAGATGGAACCCAAAAATGAAAAAGTATATTTTTGGTAAAAGAGATTCTATTCACATAATAGATCTTACTCAAACTTTAGAACTAACAAAAATAGCACTTCAAAAAATTCATGACACAGTTGCAAATAATGGAAAAATTTTATTTGTATCAACTAAGAAACAAGCATCTGAAGCAGTAGCAGAAGTTGCAAAAGAGACAGATCAATATTTTGTTAATTATAGATGGTTAGGAGGTATGCTAACTAACTGGGGTACAATATCTAATTCAATTAAAAAATTAAAAAAATTAGAATTAGATTTAGTTTCTGAAAATAGAGGATTTACAAAAAAAGAACTTCTTAAAATGAGTGTTAAAAAAGATAAATTACACAGATCATTAGGTGGAATTTCAGAAATGAAAAAAGTACCAGATTTAGTTTTTATTATAGATACAAATTATGAGTCATTAGCAATTCAAGAGTCTGTTAAATTAGGAATACCTATAGTTGCAATATTAGATAGTAATTCAAATCCTGATGGTATAGATTTTCCAATTCCAGGTAATGATGATGCCAGAAGATCAATTGATCTTTATTGTAATTTAATTAAAGAAACAATTATCTCAGCCAAAAAATTTAAACCTGTTGAAGAAAAAAAAGTTGATGATAAAAAAATACCTAAAAACAACAAAACAGTTCAAGAAATAGATAGAGAAAAATTAGAGAATAAATTTGCTGACAAAAAAAAGGAGACTCTGAATTAAAATGAGCGATATAGAAAAGGTAAAAAAACTTAGGGAAGCCACGGGTGCAGGTTTTAAAGACTGTAATCTAGCTATAAAAGAGTCAAATGGAGATTTAGATAAAGCTGTAGAAATTTTAAGAGTTAAAGGTATATCAAAAGCTTCAAAAAAGATGTCCAGAGATGCAAAGGAGGGCGTTGTCGCTGTAAGTGGAGATGAAAAAAAAACATCAATAATTGAAGTTAACTGTGAAACAGATTTTGTAGCTAAAAATGCTGATTTTATAAACTTTGTAAAAGAATTGAGTGAATTAAATAATTCTATAAATTCAAACCTTGAAGAACTCAAAAAATCTAAAATGAAAAACGGATCATCTGTTGATGATAATCTTGTAGCTTTAATAGCTAAGATTGGTGAAAAAATTACAATTGGACAAACTAAAACAATTTCAAATTCTTCTTCAGTAAATTATCAATATTTACATACTGTTGTTAAAGATAATTTAGGTAAATTAGCAGTAGTTGTTTCTTTAGAGACAAAAGAAAATTCTGAAACAGTTAAAACATTTGGAAAACAATTATCTATGCACATTGCAGCATCAAATCCTTTAGCATTAGAGTCTGGTCTGATTGACAAAGCAATTATAGATAAAGAACAAGAATTAATCACAGAAGAGTTAAAAAATTCTGGTAAACCCGAGGAAATTGCAAAAAAGATAAGCTTAGGTAAGATGAATAAATTCAAAGAGGAAAATGCTCTTTTAACCCAAGCTTGGGTGATGGAACCAAAAAAAAAGGTTCAAGATGTTTTAAAGGAATTAGCTATTAATGATTTAAAAATTAAGGAATTTAGTAGAATTAAGATAGGCGAATAAATGTTTGATGAAAAATCACATAGCCTTAAAATGGATAAAGCGATTGAAGTATTTTCTAAAGAACTATCTTCATTAAGAACAGGAAGAGCTAATTCTGCAATGTTAGACTTAGTTAAAGTAGATGTTTATGGTCAGCAGATGCCTATTAATCAAGTTGGTAGCATCACAACGCCCGAACCTAGAATGATCAATATCCAAGTATGGGATCAAAATAATGTACCTTTAGTAGATGCAGCCATAAAAAAATCTGAACTAGGTTTAAATCCTCAGATAGATGGTCAACTAATAAGATTGCCAATACCAGAATTAAATGAAGAGAGAAGAACTGAACTTAAAAAATTAATTAAAGCTATGGGAGAAAAGTGCAAAATTTCAATAAGAAATATAAGACGAGATGCAAATGAAGAATTAAAAAAACTTCTAAAATCTAAAGAAATTGGAGAAGATGAGGAAAAGTCCTACGAAAAAAATGTTCAAACTATAACTGATAAACATATTGCAACTGTTGATGAAAAAGTTTCAACTAAAGAAAAAGAAATAATGACCATATGAACCCATTAAATCATGTAGCCATTATAATGGATGGTAATGGCAGGTGGGGATTAAAAAAAAAAAATTCACGAAATGCGGGTCATAGAGCAGGTTTAAATACTGTTGAAAAAATAATAAAAGGAACTATTAGAAATAATATCAAGTTTCTCACTTTATATGCGTTTTCAACAGAAAACTGGAAACGGCCAAAAAAGGAGATAAAGTTTCTATTCAATTTATTAGAAGATTTTCTAAAAGATAAAATTAAAGAGCTTAATAAACAAAAAATTAAGTTGAAAATAATTGGAAAAAAAAATTTTTCGCCAAAATTGAATAAACTTTTAAGACTATCTGAAAAAAAAACTGCTAAAAATAAAAGGTTACAAATTAATCTAGCTTTAAACTATGGTTCTAAAATAGAATTAATTGATGCTTTTAAAGGATTAAAAAAAAATAAAGAAGCTATTAATGAGAAAAATTTAAAAAAATACCTACAAACAAAGAATATACCAGATCCAGATCTATTGATTAGAACAGGAAATACAAAAAGATTAAGTAATTTCTTATTATGGCAATTAGCTTATTCAGAGATTTTTTTTGAAAAAAAATTATGGCCTGATTTTAATGAAAAAGACTATAATAAAATAATTAATAAATATAAGAGTATTAAAAGGAATTTTGGAAATATTTAATGATCAAAGAATTTGAAAAAAGATTATTGAGTTCATTTATTTTGATTCCAATAGCTATATTCGTTATTATTCAAGGATCAGTATTTTTTATATTTTTTCTAAGCATATTATTTTTTACTACAAGTTATGAATGGTTAAAAATGAATAAAAAAAATAATTCCATGAAAATCATTGGAACAATATTCTTATTATTTTCTTTTTATACTGCTTTCAATGTAAGAGAATCTGGTTCTAATTTATTTTTATTTATTATAATTGTTTGTATCTTCACTGATATAGGTGGCTATGTATTTGGAAAAACATTTAAAGGTCCAAAATTAACTAAAATTAGCCCTAACAAAACTTATTCTGGTGTTATTGGAAGTTTTTTATTTTCTGTAATAGCAGGTTCTATTTTTATAAGATATATAGATAATCTAGGTGCTGATAGCTTAGATAATGATCTATCAGCAGTCCTCTTAGTAATTTTATTAATTTCTTTTATAAGCCAAATAGGTGATTTGATCATATCTTATTTTAAAAGGAAAGCTAAATTGAAAGATACAGGAAAAATTTTACCTGGCCATGGAGGTCTATTAGATAGAATTGATGGTTTAGTCTTTGTAATGCCCATAATTTATCTTTTGGATAAAATATGAAAAAAAAAATTGTAATTTTAGGTTCAACAAGTTCCATTGGTAAATCTTTACTAAATATAATTAAAAAAGATAAAAAAAATTTTAAAATAGAATTATTGACAGCCAATACCAATTATAAAGATTTAATAAAGCAAGCAAAAAAATTTAGAGTTAAAAATATAATTGTAACCAATCCTACTAGTTTCGAAAAAACTAAGATTATTTGTAAAAATAAAAAGATTAATATTTTCCAAAATTTCGAAAGTTTAAAAAAAATTTTACCAGAGAAGGTCGATTATGTTATGAGTGCTATTTCTGGGATTGGTGGATTATTACCAACATATAAAATAATTAGTCGGACAAAATTAATAGCGATAGCTAATAAAGAGGCGATTGTATGTGGATGGCCACTTATTAAAGAAGAACTTAAAAAAAACAAAACAAAATTTATACCTGTAGATTCGGAACATTTTTCAATATTTTCACTTCTTAATGATAAAAATAAAAATGAGGTTGAAAAAATTTTTATTACTGCCTCTGGAGGCCCATTTATCAACTTACCTAAAAGTCAGTTTAAAAAAATAAAATTAAATGATGCACTTAAACATCCTAACTGGAGTATGGGGAAAAAAATTACAATTGATTCTGCAACCTTGATGAATAAAGTTTTTGAAGTAATAGAAGCAAAAAATATTTTTAATATTGATTATAAAAATATTTCAATATTAACTCACCCGAAATCATATGTTCATGCTATTATTAAGTTTAAAAATGGTTTAACCAAATTTCTTATACACGAGCCAGATATGAAAATACCAATCTATAATTCTATTTATTATCAAGCAAAAAAAACTCAAATAAACAGACCTTTAGATTTCAATACTTTAAATAATTTAAATCTTAAAAAAGTAGATGAAAATAAGTTCCCATTAGTTAGATTACTTAACAAATTTCCAAAAAAATCGTCTTTATTTGAAACTGTCTTGATTACTGTTAACGACTATTTAGTTTATAAGTTTTTAGAGAAAAAAATCAATTTTCAAAAACTTATTAAATTGATATATAAAATTTCAAATTTAAAAGAATTTCAAAAATTTAAGAAAATTAAGCCAAAAAACTTAAAAGAGATATATAATTTAAGAGATTATGTTCATTTAAAATTAGATACTTTAGGTATATAAACCGTTTGTTTATGGTTAATTTAATATTAAAAGTCATATTGGTTACTTATTTATTTTTAGCAAATGCTTTTGCTGAAAATTTAAAAAATATTGAAATCAGTGGAAATAAAAGAATTTCAGATCAAACTATAAAAATTTTTTCTGATATAGAAATTAATAATGAAATTAATAACTCTATTTTAGATAAAGTTTTAAAAAATCTTTATAAAACAAATTTTTTTAAAAATGTAAATTTATCTTTCGAAAACCAAATCCTTTATATAAATGTAGAAGAAAATCCAATTGTTGAAGATCTTCAAATTACAGGTGTAAAAAATAAATCCTTATTAGAATTTTTAACTGATAACATCAATCTTGCAAATATGAAATCTTTTGATCAAGAAATATTAGCTTCAGATCTTGATGTTATTGATAATATTTTAAAAACTAACGGTTATTATTTTAATAAGATATCATCATCAAAAAGTTTTAATGATGATTTAAATACTGTTAAGATTAAGATTAATATTGAACTAGGTGATAAAGCAAAAATTAAAAAAATTGTTTTTTTAGGAGATAAAGTTTTTAAAGATAAGAGATTAAAAGAAGTAATCGCTTCAGAAGAACATAAATTTTGGAAATTTATTTCAAAAAATGTTTATATAAATCAAGAAATTATTAAATTAGATAAAAGATTACTGACAAATTATTTTAAAGATAATGGATATTATAATGTCAAGGTTGATAATTCATTTGTTGAATTTGATAAAAAAGGAAATTTTAATTTAATCTTTAATATTACATCTGGAAAAAAATTTTTTTTCAA
>JACWDK010000007.1 GCA_014654165.1 Pelagibacterales bacterium SAG-MED13
AATGTTCGTGGTCAATTTCAGTTAGAGAATATCTCAACTGCAATAGCAACACTTAGAACTCTTAATTTAGGAGTTAGAGATGATCATATATAAAAAAGGTGTTGAGGTTGACCGAAAAGTTGGTGGAGTTCCTGAAAGTAACATGAAAGAATTTTTAGAAAAAAATATCTAATTTAAATTTAAAACTTCAGCGCAAAGATACAACGATCCAGTGATTAACAGTAAGTCTCCATCTGTCATTTTAATTGATTGAATTGCTTGTTCAATACTTTTCTGAAATTTAACATTAGGTATATTTTTAAATTTTTCTTTCAATTGTTTACCACTTATTGCATTAGGTTGATTTGGTATATCAATTGTAGTGATAGAAGAAATATTATCTTTAAAATAACTTATGTATTTTTCGTGTTCCTTATTTAACATCATTCCAATTATAATATGTTTTTTACAATTTAGAGTATTCAGATAATTATTTAATACTCTAGCGCCATCTTCATTATGATCCCCTGAAATTAAAAATAAGTTATTCTTAACTAATTCTTTCAATTTCCCCGAATTGATTTCTTGAAGTCTTGCTAAATTATTAATCTTTTGAATACCTTTTTTTATATGATCATCTCTAACTCCTAAATTAAGAGTTCTAAGTGTTGCTATTGCAGTTGAGATATTCTCTAACTGAAATTGACCACGAACATTAGGATTGGGTAATTTTAATTTACCCAGTTTATCCTCAAAATAAAAAAAATTATTCTCACCTTCTGAATATGAAAAATCTTCATTAAAATAAATTTTATTTGATAGGTTTTTATCAATATTTTTTTTTATTAAACCCATAGTAGCCAGGTTGTTTTGATTTGCTATTATGATATTAGAATTCAAAAGAGAGGAAGTTTTTTCAAATACAATTTTTTCAATTGTTTGTTCATTTTTAGGAAGCCAATCTAAGTGATCTCTACTAATAGATGTGACAATACTAGCTAAATTTTTTTTTAATATATTAGTTGCATCGAATCTAAAGAATAGCCCAGACTCCACCAAATTAATATTATTAGGATATTGAGCTGCCTTATAAAAATAACATGCTGTTAATATTTCAAAAAAAGTAATTGGTTGATTATCGTTAATTTTTTCCACCTCCATAAAAAGACAACACAATTCTTCATCATCTAATTGTTTATTATTAAAAATAAACCTTTCATTTATTTTTTGAATATGAGGGCTTGTATAAACATTACATTTAATATTTGCTTCTTTCAAAATTGAATAACAAGCTTGGATTGTAGAATTTTTTCCATTAGTTCCAATAACTGAAATAGTTTCAATTTTATTTTGTGGGTTACCTAATTTTTTACAAAGATTTTTAATACGATCTAAACTTAGATCTATCTCTTTAGGATGCAACCTTTGAAAGCGACTGAGTATCTTGTGTAATTTCATTTTCATCAGTGCTTATAGCAGAATTTTTCTTTAACAATATTGATAATAAGGTTCCAATTTTTTCGCTAAGTTTTTTTCTTTCTACTATTAAGTCTATAAAACCTGTTTTTTCAACATATTCACTTTTTTGAAAACCTTCTGGTAATTCCTCTTTAACAGTTCCTTGAATAACCCTAGCCCCAGCAAAAGCAATTAACGCTCCAGGTTCAGCTATATGAATATCTCCCAACATAGCATAGGAGGCGGTAATACCTCCAGCAGTAGGATCAGTTATACATACTACATATGGAAGATTTTTTGCCTTAAGGTCATTGATTGCTAATGTTGTCCTCGTCATTTGAGACAAAGAAATTAAGCTTTCCATCATTCTCATTCCACCTCCAGCACTTATACACAAAAATGGAGTATTATTTTCTATTGCATATTGGATACCATATAAAAACGCCTCTCCCTCAGCAGCAGCCATCGAGGCACCTAAAAAATCAAAATCTGACGCAACAGCGGTAACCTTAATATTATTAATTGAGCCGGCTACTACCATCATTCCACAATTCAAACCAGTTTTTTTCCGAGCACTTTTTAATCTATCCTTATAAGATTTTGAGTCTGACCATTCTAAAGGGTCATCTTTTGGAATGGGTGTTCTAAAAATTTCATAATTATTTTTTCCAAATAAAATATCAAATCTTTGGTTTGGTTTAATACGATGATGCTTGTTACAATCAGGGCAAACCCAAAGATTTTTCTCTAAATCTTTTTTTAATATTGGTCCTTTACAACATGATGTCCAATCACTGTTTGCAATATCTTCTTTCGAAGCTCTTTTATGTATAGCAGTTTTGATTTTTTCACCAGCCTTAATTATTTTTGTAATCCAATTCATTTAATTTTATTTTTTAATATTTTAACAACATTAGTAACATTTGTGACAACATTTTGTCTTTTTTTAATAGATTTAGTAATCTCTTTACAAATTGCACTTCCCACAACTAATCCATCTGCTTTTCTTAATGATTTTATTGTTTTTTCTGTTATTCCAAAACCAATAACAATATTTTTAGATTTACTCAGGTTTTTAATTTTTTGGTATTCTTTAATTATTTTTTTTGGAGACACTTTCAATTTTCCACCTGTAGTAGAGAGCATACTTATATAATATATCATATCATGAGAGTCACCTACAATTCTTTTCAACCTTGATTTTGAGGTAGTGGGTGAAATTAGCTGAATAAAATTAATCTTATTCATTTTACACTTTGCTGCAAAAATTTTGTTTTCTGGGTAGGGTAAATCCACAACTATTAAACCGTCAACTTTTGATTTTTTACATTTAGAAATAAATTTATTTTCTGTGTATTGATAAATCATATTATAATAACCCATTAAAATAATTGGTGTATTTTTTTTTATCTTTTTAAATTTTTTAACAATTGAAAATACATCATTTATTTTAATACCATTTTTTAATGCACGATAAGCACTTGTCTGAATCTGACCACCATCTGCAATAGGAGTATTATGTGGAAATCCAACTTCACAAATATCAGCATAATCTGAAATTGATTTTAAAATTTCCAAGGATTTTTTTTTTGTGTTATCACCAGCGACTATGTAAGTAAGAAGGGCAGGCCTGTTTTCTTTTTGAGCCTTTTGAAAAGATTGCGTAATCAAAGAGTTATTCATTAATAATTACCCAACCTTGCTTTTAAAATGTCTCTATCTTTTTCTGCGTCTCCACAGGAATTTACTATTACAACAGTATCTTTATTTAATTTTGGTGCAATTCTTATCGCCTCAGCAAATGCATGACTTGGCTCTAGGCTTGGGTTAATTTTTTCAAATTTCTTAATCATTTTATATGCATTGAGTGCGTCTTCATCAGTTGCATAAGTGTATCTTGCTCTTTTGATATCTTTGAGAAAACAATGAATAGGACTTACACCAGGGTAATCTAATCCAGCACTAATAGATTGCGTTTCCTCAATTTGACCTTCATCATTTTGACATACATAAGATGCGGCACCATGCAAAATTCCTATTTTAGCATTTCTACTTAAAGGGGCCGCATGTAATTTTGATTTTTTTGATCCTCCCGCTTCCACACCTATTAATTCTATTTGTTTTTTGCTATAATCAATAAATTCACTCCAAAATCCATAAGCTGAGCTTCCACCTCCAACGCAATTTATTAATTTTATTTTTTCTGGAATTTTTTTGAATTCCTTTTTGAGTTGGCTTTTAAGTTCCCTCGAGATTTGTGCAGTTGACCACCCACAAATTTTTACAAAAATATTTGGACCAACAGTTGAACCAACGCACATATGAGTATTATCACAATTTGAAACCCAATATCTCATACATTCACTTACAGCATCAACTAATGTCTGGCTTCCAGAATAAACGGGTACAATTTCTGCTCCATTTCTTTTCATAGCATCGCAATTTGGTTTTTGTCTTTTAATATCTTTTGCTCCCATAAAAATTTTACACTTAAGTCCAAATTTTTTTGCTGCCATACTTAACATCTTTCCTGCATATCCAGCTCCAGTATCACCAATTATATATTTTTTTCCCATAGCTTTACAAATTAAAGCATGAACTGTTGCATTATAAATTTTATGAGCACCACCATTTGCTTCAGAAACTACCTTTGCCCAGATTTGTGCACCACCCAAATGATTAGAGAGGTTTTTTAATTTAATAAATGAAGTTGGTGATCCAATATAATTTTTAAAATAATGATCTCTTTCTTTGATAAATTTTTTGTTTTTCCTAAGTTTTTCAAATTTTGTTGTAAGATCCTCTACTGGTTTTTTAAGTGTTTCAGGAATAAAACTTCCTCCAAATTTACCACCCCAAAATCCAAATTTATCATGTTGATCAATTAAAGGAATATTTTTTTTAAGCTTCATTATTTATATTATTCATTTTATTTAAGAAAATTTCTATTTTGGAAATATCCTTTAATCCAAAAGTTTCTAATCCTCCAGATATATCAATAATATCTGCTATTTTTTTATATTTTTCAAGATCATCATTAATTTGAATATCTCCTGCTAACATTACATCTTTATTAAATTGAATATTTTCGATTAAAGTATGATTAAATGAGATACTTTTTTCATAACCTTTACCATCAAACAGATAAATATCTGCCAAATTTTTATATGTCTTATAATTTCTAATATCGTCTGAAGTTTCAATTGTTAATGCAGTTATAATTTTTTTTTTATAAATATTTTTAATTGATCGAGTTTTATCAACACTACAATTATAGAGCTGATAATAATCAAAAGGTAGATCTTTAATTTCCTCAAGGATATTTTTGTCAGGATTTACTAATACAGCAACATATAAAGATTTCCTTTTTTTTATTTTCAGAAGCTCTTTAAGTTTATATTTATCAACATATCTTTTTGATTTTGGATAATTGACAATAAACCCTACAAACTGAGGAGAGTTTTTGTGCTCAACTATATAGTTTAATGTTTTAGGGTCAGTGACTCCACAAATTTTTGATTTAAGACTCATCAATTCAAATGATCGATTAATGATAAAATATTTTTTTTAATATTACCTTTTGTAATGGGTCTTCCGATTACTAACCAATCACTTCCCTTTTTATAAGCTTGACTTGGTGTTAACACTCTTTTTTGGTCATTAATTTTAGAATTAAATCTTATACCAGGTGTAATTATTTCTTTTTTAAATATTTTTTTAACAATACTTACCTCTTGTGCACTACAAACTATAGCATCAAGCTTTGCTTTGTTTGCTAACCTAGCTTGATGGTATACTAATTTTTTAACTTGTTTATTAAAACCAATTTCTTTTAATGCCTTATCATCTAGAGATGTTAAGATTGTTACTCCAGTCAACTTAATTTTAGATGAAATTTTTTTACAAGCTTTTAGTGCCTTTAAACCACTACTTATGTGAATTGTAAGGTAATTAATTTTTAGATCTTTTAAAGCTTTAATTGTGGAAACACATGTGTTTGGAATATCATGAAGTTTAAGATCAGCAAATATAATTTTATTTTTTATATTTGTTAAATAGTTTCTACCATCTTTAGAATTTAAAAATTCTAACCCAAACTTATATCCAATCTCTAATTTTGAGTTTTGAGTTTTCTTAATTATTTCTTTGACTTTAGAAATATTAGTAGTGTCACAAGCAACAAATATTTTATTCTTTTTCATTATTTAAATTTTTAAACAAATCTTTTGACATTTTAAAGTGGATTGTTCTTTTTTTAGGAGTATGGACTTTCTCCCCAGTTTTTGGATTTCTTGAAATTCGAGCCTTTTGAATATTTGTTGAGAACATACCAAAACCTCTTAATTCAACTCTTTCTCCTCTTTTTAAAGAAAATTTTATTTCATTAAGAATAATTTCTGTAAATTTTTTAAGATCTTTTTTAAGAAAATTAGGATAGTTATCTGATAATTGTTTTAGAAGCTTTGATTTTACAATAGCCAATCTTTTTTACTTTTTAGATTTTATTTTTTTTTATCATCTTTTTTTTTTAAATCCTCAGATAATGATGAAAACGGCAAGTTTTTACCTGAGCCCTCTGAACCGTATTTTTCTAAAGCTTCTTTTTTTTCTATTTCTTCTAACAATTTTATACTTAAAGATACTTTCCGCTTACTAAAATCTAATTCAGATATAGCACAATCTATTCTTTCTCCACCAGTAAATCTTGAAGGTCTTGCATCTGCTGGATTAATAGCAATTTGGGATTTTTTTATAACAAAGTCCATTTCGCACTCTTCAGGTCTTACAGTTAGTCCTTTATTATCTGTAGAAATAATTTTAACAGTAATAGTTTGATTGACTTTTTTATTCTTAAACCAATCAAATGGATCAGGTCTAGTTTGTCTTAATCCAACTCTGATTTTTTGTTCTGAAGTTTTAATTTCTAATACTTTTACTTTAATTTTATCACCTTTTTTAAAGTTTTTTAATTCTTCCTCTCCATTATTTAGATATGTCAAATCATTACAATGTAAAAATGTATCAATATCAAGCTCCTCTACTTTAACAAACAATGAATATTCATTTTTATTTACTACTTCCCCGTTAACAATAGTTCCAATTGGATATTTTTTCTCAAATGTTTCAAAAGGATTTTCTATAGTTAATCTGTGAGAGATCGCCACTCTTCTTTTTTCTTTATCAATTTCTGTAATCACACAATCAATTTCATCACCAACTTTAAACATTTTCTTTGCTGAGACATTTTTTTTTGTCCAACTCAATTCACTTGAATGAAGCAGCGTTGTTAAGCCAGGTTCTAATTCACAAAATGCTCCAAAGTCCATAATTTTTACAACTTTTACTTTATATAATTTATTTAGTTCGTAATTTTCTATATGTTCAAATGGGTCAGGTGAAAGTTGCTTTACTGAACATCCTACTTGTAATTTATCTTTATCGACTGATATAACCTTAAGATCGTGTTTTTCTCCTATGTTGAATACTTCATCTGGATGATTTACTCTAGAGTATGATATTTCTTGTAAATGGACCAAGACATCTATTTCATTGTTCACATTAAAGAAGCAACCAAATGAACTATAACCTTTGACCTCAGCATTTTTAATAATATCTCCAACTTTATATTTTTCTACTATTTTAGCTTTATCCTCTTTTTTAAATGAAGAAATTATTTCTCTTCTAGAAACACAGGCATTACCTCTAATCTTATCTAATTTAATCAAAGCAAATTTTTGAGGTTCGTTCATTAAATGACTAATATCTTTTAATGGCTTGTCACTAATTTGTGATCCAGGTAAAAACATCAAAGAGCCAGTATCTATATGCTCGACAATGCAGCCACCTTTACATTTTGAGGTAATTTTTCCCATTATAGGTTGATTATTATCAAAAGCTTCTACTAGTTTATCCCAACCCTTGATCTTCTGAGCTTTACTTGCTGAGACTATTACCTCACCGTTTTTATCCTCAATCTTTTCTAATAAAACTGATATTGTTTCACCTATTTTAATTTTATCTGATAGTCCCATACTTTTAAGTTCATTTATATCTAGCACTGGTTCACTTTTTAAACCTTCAACAAATAAAAAAACGAATTTTTCAGTTATTTTATTTATTTTACCTTCTATAATTTTACCTTCTTCAATATTTATTTTTGATAGCTGGCTATTTAATAATTTTTCAAATTCTTTTGACTCTGGGTTTGAGAGATCTTTATATATTTCCATTAATAATTTTTTGTATGTTCTATTATTTATATTTAAAACTCCGATCTTTTAGATAAAATTAAGCTTATAATCAAGAATGAATTTTCAGTATTATTACTAATAAATTCCAATTATTCTCAGAATTTAAGTATTTTTTGAAATTGCCCTAAGCGATTTTTGCTCCTAAATAGCTTATTTTTTTTAAAAAGGATGGAAAAGATGTCTTGATAGAGTCTTTGTCATAAATCTTCCAATTGCCACCGAACGTTAAAGCAGCGATAGTGGAAGTCATAAATACTCTGTGATCTTTTAAAAAATTTTTGATTATTATATCTTTATTAATTATTAAATTTGGATTTCCATAAATTTTAATACTATTCTTTGTCAATATATTTTTAATTCCCATTTTTTTTAAAATTTTTGAGCCCCATTTTAATCTGGGACTTTCTTTTTGATTTAACTCAGATAAGTCTTTAAAATAAGAAACTCCATTAGCTCTTGCAGCTACAAGAAATATTAATAAAAATTCATCTATGGCACTACTATTTAAATTTGAAGGACAGTTCAAAGCTTTTAAATCATTTGAGCTTTGAATAAATAAGTCTGCAACCTTTTCACTTTTGTAATTTTGAATATTTGAGATTTTTATTTTTACTCCCATTAACTTTAAGATCTTTATTATGCCTATTCTCGAAGGATTAATATTAACATTCTTAATTTTAAGTTTTGAATTTTTTGATAGCGCTGTTATTACAATAAAAAATGCACTTGAACTTATGTCAGATGAAATTTTATAGTTTAGAGGCTTTATTTTTTTTTTTCCATTAATTTCAATTAAATCAAAATTATCTTTTTTTACAACTTTGATTGGTAATTTTAATTCTTTAAAAAGTAATTCACTGTGATTTCTAGATTTTTTTGCTTTAATAAGAGTTTTACCATTAGTATTAAGTGCAGCTAACATCACAGCACTTTTACATTGGGCAGAACCTTTAGTTTCATTATAAATTATTGGAGTAGCAGAACTTGTTCCTTTAATAGTTATTGGTAGTCTTCCCATATTTGTTGAAAATTTGGCACCAAATTTTTCTAAAGGTTTAGTGACTCTTAAGAAATCTCTTTTTGATAAGCTCTTATCCCCTTTGATTGTAATTTTATTTTTTGAATGAACTAAAAGCCCCATTATAAGTCTACTAAGTGTACCTGAATTTCCAGCGTTAAGAATAATATTTTTATTATACTTATATCCATTTAATCCAACTCCAACTATTTCACAGTAATTCTTCGACAATTTAACTTTCACTCCAAGTTTTTTTAGACAATTAAGTGTACTAATCACATCCTCAGATTTTAGAAGGTTATAAGATTTAGATTTACCAGTAGATTGAGATGATAATAAAGCCCACCTTATAGATAAACTCTTATCACCTTCAATATTTAAAACTTTATTAAAAGGTTTTAGGGTTTCTTGAATTTTTAAAAAATTTGGCATAGTTGAAATTAATTAATCTTAAAAGAGTCTCCAAAATAAGCATTTTGAGCATCAATATTCTTAATAAGGTTATTTGGAGTATCTTTAGCTATAACTTTTCCATTAGATAAAACAATTGCTAAATCAACACAAGATAGCAAGTCTCTCGCCTGGTGATCGCATAATATAATAGAAATATTATTTTGGGTTTGTAAATCTACTATTATTTGTTGAAGGCTTTTAATAGTCATAATATCCAGGGCAGCAAATGGTTCATCAAGTAATAAAATTTTAGGATTACTTAACAAAGCTATAGAAATTACAAGACGTTTCTTTTGACCACCGGATAAATAATCTGCTTTTACATTTTGTAAAGAGTCTAGTTCAAACTTTGAAATTAAAAGATTTACTCTTTCATCACGAATTTTTTTATCATCAATAACAATTTCACTTATTGCTTTTAAGTTTTCTTTTAAAGTTAAATCATGAAAATAGCCCCCATATTGAGGCACATAACCGATCTTGTTTTTTTTTGTTCTTTGATAAATAGGATCATCATTTACATTTTTTGAATTAATAAATATTGATCCATAATTTGGTTTTATTAATCCAATAATGATGTTAAAGATCGTTGATTTTCCAACACCATTTGGTCCTAGTAAGCCAAGTATTTCTCCCTTGTTTAGACTCAAATTTAAATCTTCAAGAATTTTTCGTTTTCCAAAATAAACTGAAATTTTTTCTAACCTAAGAAGTTCTTCTTCTTTTTTAAAATTTTTAATTCTAAATTTTTTTATTATTGCCATTCTTAGTATTTTCCTTTTACTAAAATTTCTTTACTTTTATTATTCATTGAAAGCTTTAATTTTTTGCTTATTATGTCAATTTCAATTTTATCAGCAAATATCTCAGTATTTAAACTCATATAGTGGACATTTTCTAATATTTCTATTAAATTTTTTTTAAAATCTAGCACAATCACATCTGAATTTATTAAATGTCGATCATATTCAATTTTTACTTTTTCTGAAAAAACTGTATTATTATTAATCCTGTTATAGTCTGCATAATTTGAATATATATAGATTGTTTCTTGATTTTCAGAGTCTATTGTTGATTCAACTTCAATTAGCTTAATTACTTGTTCATCTTTGCTTGCTATCTCAGCTGATTTTGCTTGAATTGTATAAATATTACCGAATATATCCTCAGAACTATATTTTAAATTTTCAATGATATTTGAACCTAGCTCTTTATTTAGATCTGTAATTTCACTTTCAATTTTTGTTTCCTGGATTTGGGGTTTTGTTACAAAAAAGATTTTGTAAAATAAAAAAACTATCAAAATTAAAAAAAAAATTAAAACTAATTGAAACAGTGTTTTTTTATTCATCAAAATCAATAAATATTCTTATCAAGGATATTATGAATATGTAAAATACCAATTGTAATTAGCTTATTTTTTGGACTTCTCACGCATAAACTCGTGATTTTTTTATCATTCATTATTGAAAGAGCCTTAGTTGCTAATGTATCTTTTTCTACTTTTATTGGATTTTTCGTCATTACATCTTTTACCTTTAAGGAATTAAAATTTAATCTTTTTTCGTTTAACCTTCTTATTTGACCATCTGTTATTATCCCAGTCGTAATTTTTTTTTTATTTCTAACAATTAATGTTCCTAAATTTTTATCTGACATGATTTTTAAAGCCTTCTTCATTAAAATATCTTCTCCAATGAAAGGAATTTTATTTTTTGTCAACATAAGATCTTCAACAGTTTTTAGTCTTTCGCCGAGACTTCCAGAGGGATGAAATTTTTTAAAATCTATGCTACTGATTTTTCTTTTTTTCAAAGTAGCTATAGCTAAGGCATCCCCTATACTTAATTGATTAATTGTACTTGACGTAGGAACAATATCCAAACCAGCCTCCTTAACTTCTGGAGTTATCAACTTAATATTACTATTTCTATAAAGATCAGAGTTTTTTTTTGATGTAATACCTATTAACAAAACTTTATTCCTATTTGCATAATTAATAATATTTTTTAATTCCTTTGAGTTTCCTGAATAACTTATCAAAATCAAAATATCTTTTCTTGAAATACTTCCCATATCGCCATGCGAACAATCACTTGCAGAAAGAGCAAACGATGGAGTACCAATTGAAGATAGTGTTGCAGATATTTTATTTGCAATGATACCACTTTTTCCAACCCCACATAGAATAATTTTAGATTGACAATTTACAATTGCTGCGACTGCTTTATTAAAGTTATTATTTAAAGATTGTTTTAATTTTTTAAGTGCTTGTATTTCTAAACTAATTACCTCTTTCGCAATTTTTTTATAATCTATGTTTTTCATTAATGAGACCATATATCGTCTTTAAATAACGACAGGTCAAGCTCCACTCTTGTTTTTAAAAATTTTAAACAGTCTTTGTATAAATCGATTCTTTTTTCTCTTATAAGTATTTTATTTAATTCATTATGTATTTTATGAAGGTATATTACATCATTTGCACAGTACTTTAATTGGGCCGGGGTTAAATCACCTCCAAAATCTGAATTCTGAAATTGTTTACTAATATCAATATTAATAAATTCTTTTATTAATGTCTTTAAAGAGTGATTATCAGAATAGGATCTAGATAATTTTGATGCTATTTTTGTATCTAAAATATTATTTGTATCAGTTTTTAAGTAATATTTAATATGGGCTATATCCGCTCTACCATAATGAAATATTTTCGTTATATTCTCATCAGACAATATCTTTACTAAATTTGGTGCTTCATAATTCTCCCTATTTAGTTGAACTATATGTGCATCAGAATTACCTGATGAAATCTGTATCAAACAAAGAGGATCACGTCTTACATTTAAACCCATAAATTCTCCGTCTACAGCTATTACATTGCCTAATTTTAATTCATCTGGTAAGTCATTTTTGTGAAGTTTAATATCAATATTCATCTTGTAAATATTTATATATGAAAGCAAAAAATTGTCTAATTTTTGGCGGCAGCGGCCAAATAGGTAGAAACTTAATAAGAAAACTTACTAGAAACAACATAACTGTTACAGTTGTAACCAGAAATATACATCAAAAAGGCTTAGTAATAAAAACACAAGCTAATGCTGGATATATAGACATTGTAGAGGCAAACATATATGACGAAATTAAAATTAGAGAATTATTTAAAAAAGCTGATATTTGTATAAATCTGATCGGGATTTTATACGAAAAAAAAAAAGGAAATACTTTTAAAAATATTCATACTTTGTTTCCTTCGCTTTTATCAAAACTGAGTAAAGAGTATAACCTTGAACACTTTATTCATTTATCAGCATTAGGTATTAATGAGGCAAAAGACTCTAGTTACGCAATTAGTAAATTAGAGGGTGAAAAAAATATATTAAACAATTTTACTCAAACAACAATTTTGAGACCATCAATTGTTTACTCAAGCTCAGATAATTTTACAACTCAATTTATGACACTTTTAAATAGATTGCCCACATTCCCTTTATACTACTCTGGAAATACTAAATTTATGCCGATACATTGCTCTGATTTGACAGATATTATTTATTATATAATCTCGAAAAATATTAATTCAAAAATAATAGAATGTGTTGGTCCTGAAACTTTAACTTTTAAAGAAATTTTACAAATATTATTAAAGTTGATCAATAAAAAAAGATTATTAATCCCTTTCCCTTTGCCATTGGCTCGATTGTCTGCTAAGTTTTTTCAATTATTTCCAAAACCACTTTTGACAGAAGATCAATTAAGATTATTAAAATACGATAATGTACTTTCTGGAAAATATAAATCAAATAATGAAATAGGCGTTCCAAGTAAACTTTTTTTTAAAGAAGAAGTTAAAAAATATTGCTATATGTGGCGAGAGGGTGGTCAGTTTTCAACAAATGAGCCAAGTTAAAAAAAAAATTAAATAATTCTTTTAAGCTCTTTGAATTTTTTTTTCGATAAATTCTGGAACTTCTTCCTTATCATTGGAGGAGTCTTCTTTTTTACCTTTAGGTTGGTAAGCATATAATAAATGAAGTTTACAATAAGAAAAGTCCTTTAAAGAAGATCTACCACAAAAATAAAAGGATTTTTCATCTGGGTGACCAATAGGCCATTTACAAGAATTTTCATCTAATTCTTCCAATTGTTTTGGGTTTTCAGGTTCAAAATCTTTTTCTATTAATAAAGACCTAAATTTACTTTTTCTTCCCGCTTTACTATTTAAATTTTTATTTACTTGGTTGGTTTCAAAATTTTGATTTGAGATGGCTGATCTAGTTTTAATTTTAGCTGAAAGATTAAGTCTATGAGCCTTGCCTATTACAGCATTACGACTGATACCTCCGATTATTTCAGCTATTTGACTTGCGGTATTTCCTTTTCCCCAAAGTTCTTTTAGTTTTGCTACTTTTTCTTCTGTCCAACTCATTATTATATCTATATCATGTGTTTAAAACATTTTAAAACACAATATAGAGGAAAAAATTGTTTATTAACAAGTAATTTTTTAAAGTTATCAACAAAGATTTGATTATGAGCAAAATAAATATTCAATCGCACCTTGTATCTATCTGTTCTAATTTGTAGAAAGATTTATTAAAAAACCTTTATGAGTTACTTAACAAAAAATTATAATAGAAAAAAAATTGCTTTTAAAAATGGCAAAGGAAGTTATTTATTTTCAATTAAAGGAAAAAAATATTTAGATTTTATTCAGGGTATTGCTGTAAATTCACTAGGCCATTCTCACCCGAAATTAAATCAAGTTTTAACTAATCAATCAAAAAAACTTTGGCATGTGTCTAACGCTTTTTTAATTCCTGAAGGAGAAAAATTAGCAAAAAAATTAGCAAAAAAAACTTTCGCAGATTTTGTTATGTTTCAAAATAGCGGTGCAGAAGCTACAGAAGCAGCAATAAAAGCAGCTAGAAGATATTTTTATTCAATAGGAAAACCAAATAAAAACAGGATTATATGTATAAAAAATTCTTTTCATGGAAGAACATTGGCAGCAATTTATGCAAGCGGATCAAAAAAAATGACAGAAGGGTTTGGTCCAAAGGTAAGTGGCTTTGATCATTTCAAGTTTGGGGATCATCAAACACTAAAAAAATTAATTAATAATAAAACAGCTGCTATTATGGTTGAAACAATAATGGGGGAAGGTGGAATTAAAGTCATTCCAGATTGGTGTTTAAGAGGACTAAGAAAACTATGTAATAAAAAAAAAATATTATTAATACTAGATGAAGTTCAATGTGGAATTGCTCGTACAGGAGATTTCTTTGCTTTTGAAAACTCTAGAGTTAAACCTGATATAGTTCCCATCGCAAAAGGAATAGGGGGAGGATTTCCAATTGGCGCAGTTTTAATGAATAAAAAAGTTGCATCAGGAATGACCCCTGGTAGTCATGGCTCAACATTTGGAGGTAATCCTCTAGCGATGAGTGTTGGAAATGCAGTATTTGATATTGTTTCGAAGAAAAGTTTTTTAAATGAAATAAAAAAAAATTCAAATTTTTTTATTAAAGAATTAAATAAAGTCAAAGAAAAGTATCCGAAAATTATTAAAGAAATTAGAGGAAGAGGATTTTTAATTGGTTTACAATTACACAATGATCAGGCCAATTTTATTAAAGATTTAATGAAAAATAAACTTTTAACAATTAAGGCTTCTGAAAATGTTGTTCGAATTTTACCTCCATTGAATGTAAAAAAGAATGAACTTCAAAAGGCTCTAAAGATCATAGACAAAGTTTGCTCAACTTATTGATTATATGAAACATTTTATAAACTTAAAAGATATTCCAGTAAATGATTTGAGAAAAATATTAATTGATGCGAAATTAAGAAAAAAACAAAGAGAAAATTTTAACAATTTAGAAATTGATAAAGATAAACCTTTAAATGGAAAATTGTTAATTCAAATGTTTGAAAAACCAAGTTCAAGGACTAGATTAAGTTTTTACCTTGCAATTAAACAACTAGGTGGCGGAACAATAACCATAAGACCTAATGAACTTCATCTTGGAAAAGGGGGAGAAACCTTAGCCGACACTGCAAAGATATTGTCTACTTATGGTGATGGTTTTATGTTAAGAACTGATAGTGATAATAAAATAGTCGAATTCAGTAAATTTTTATCAATCCCAGTAGTTAATGGTTTAAGTCCATCGTCTCATCCTACACAAGTATTATCTGATATTTTTACTGTTGAAGAGATTAAAAAGAAGCCAATATCTAAATTGAATATTACATGGGTTGGAGACTCGAATAATGTTTTGAATAGTTTAATTGCTTCATCGATTAAATTTTCTTTTAAATTAAACATTGGATGTCCTGAAAATTATGAACCAAAAAAAATTATAATGGATTGGGTAAAAAAAAATAAAAATAAAATAAGTATTTATAACAACGCAATAGAAGCTGCAAAAAACGCAGATGTAATTTTCTCTGACAAAGTTATTTCTTTAAATGATAAAGTTAATAAGACCAAAAAAATAAAAGATTTTAAAAATTTTAAAATAAATTCTAAATTGATGAAAGTTGCAAAAAAAGATGTAACTTTTTTACATTGTTTGCCAAGAGGAAATGAAGTAACAGATGAAGTTTTTTTAGGTAAAAATTCTAGAGTCTGGCAGCAAGCCTTGAATAGAATTCATGTACAAAAAAGTATTCTTCTTTATTGTTTTGGAAAATTAAGGTAGTGAAAGTGGTACGTCTGAGTTTTGGTTCAAATATTTTATAATTGAAGCCCTATCTTTTTCTTTTCTTAAACCTGCGTAAGCCATTTTAGTTCCCTTAATCCATTTGGCAGGTTTTATTAAAAAACCATTTAACTCTTCAAATGTCCAGTTTTTTTCATAAACAACTAATGCTTTAGAATATTTGTAATCAGCCACAGCTCCTACTTTTCTTCCTACCACATTATATAATGCGGGACCTATTTTATTTTTCCCACCTTTCACTATGGAATGACAAGCAGCACATTTTTTAAAAATTTTTTCTCCACTATTGACATCACCCATTGCCATTAAAGCAGCAATGTCTACTAACTTTTCTTCCATGTTATTAGTTATATTATCTTTACTAACAACTTGCTCAACTTCAATAGCATAGCCTGGAGTTTCTGGCTTTTCTACATGAAATACAAGATTTGAAACCTTACTTATTCCTATTACTAGCAGAGCAACCATTAAAACTGCAGCAATTACCTTATTAATCTCAAAAGAATCCATTTTATAAAATTTATTTTGAACGTATAACATTATAAATAAAAAATTGCTTATATTTTAATGTACAATTTTGCCTCTATTTATATTCTATGACTAAATTAAAAATGAATGAAAACACTAATTGTAATTCCATCTAGGTTATCAGCGACCAGATTACCAGGTAAGCCCTTACTTAAAATTAATGGTTTATCAATGATTTCCCATGTTTTTAAAAAAGCCGAAGATGCAAATATTGGCGAAGTATATGTCGCAACAGAGGATCAGGAAATAATTGAAGATGTAAAAAAAAATGGGGGCCAAGCTATATTGACAAGCAAGAATCACAAAACTGGCACAGATAGAGTTTATGAGGCTATAAAAAAAATTAAAAAACCTGATGTAGAATTGATAATTAATTTACAAGGAGATGAACCCTTAATGGAAGTAGAGGATATTCAGAATTTGTACTATCAAATGACTAAAACAAAATTTGAATTTGGTACATTAGCTTCAAATATTTCAAATAAAGATTTATATTATAAAGAGAATGTAGTTAAGGTGTCCACTGAAGATAGTTTGATTAATTCACCTTTTCCGGAGGCCATAAATTTTATGAGAAAAATAGAAAAAATAGATAAAAATATTTATCATCATCTAGGTATTTATTGTTATCAATTTGAAACACTTGAAAGATTTGTTTTATTAAATCAATCTTCAAATGAAATGAAATATAAATTAGAACAATTGAGGGCTATAGACAATCATATAAAGATTAATGTTGCGCTTGCGAAAGCTTCTCCTATAGGCGTCGATACAAATGAGGATTTTGTGGCCATAAAAAAAATAATGGAATATAAGTCTTAATGAGTAAAATTTACTTTCAAGGTTCTTTTGGTGCCTATTCTCATTTAGCTGCCTTATCTATTGATCCTAAAGCTGAAATTATTCCATGTAAAACATTTGATGAATGTTTTCTAAAAGCTACCAATGATTCTAGTTCTAAAATTATTATCCCTGAGTCTAATAGAATTACAGGTAACATAGGAATTGAATATTTGATATTTGAATACAGATTGAATATTTATTTTGAATATTTTCAAAAAATTGAACATAATTTATTAGGCCTTCCAGGAACAAAAATTTCAGATATAAAAGATGTATATTCTCATGGGCAAGCACTATCTCAATGCTCTAAATTTATTAAATCAAAGAATTTGATTGAACATGTAAGAGCTGATACTGCAGGATCTGCAGAAATGATTTCTAAAAATAAAGATAGAACAAAAGCAGCTATTGCATCTTCTTTAAGTGCTACAACTTATAATTTAGAGGTAATCAGAAATAATATTGAAAATGAAAAAGGAAATCTTACAAGATTTTTAATAATGGGAAAAAAAATTTTACAACCAGAATTTAAAAAAAAAAAATATATCACTTCCTTTTTATTTAAATTAAAAAGTAAACCTGCTGCATTATATCAATCTTTAGGTGGATTTGCGATTAATGGAGTTAACTTAACAAAATTACAGAGCTATCCCGAAAAAAACACTTTCGATTCTTTCTTTTTTTTATGTGATCTAGATGGACATATTGAAGATCCCAGAGTACAAAAATCTTTAGAGGAATTAGGTTTGCATTGTCAAGATTTTCACGTTCTAGGTGTTTTTGAAGCTGACAAACAGCGAGAAAAATAATTTTCAAACTTTTCTTGTGGATAAGAAATTATTACTGTTATAATACTCTTTGGAGGCTAGAGGTGGATTCTGCTTGAACCCGACCAGATCCTAACGGAAGCAATCGTAGAGACAGTTATTCAGGTTCTAGTCTCCTAGGTGAAAATAATGAATAAAAATTCTAAGGTATTAGCTTTAAAATATAGACCTCAAACTTTTGATGATCTTATTGGCCAGGAAGTTGTTGCAGAAACTATTATTAATTCGATTAAAGCAGATAAGATCCCGAATGCATATTTATTCACTGGAATTAGAGGAATAGGAAAAACAACGATAGCCAGAATAGTGGCCAAGACACTTAATTGCCCGAAGGGAATTGAAAATAAATGCATAGAGAAATGTGATAATTGTGAAGCTATAACTAATTCCAGTCATATAGATGTTTTAGAAATGGATGCTGCCAGCAAAACAGGTGTAGATGATGTTAGAGATCTTATAGAATTTTCTCGTTATGGACCCACATCATCAAAATTTAAAATTTTTATTATTGATGAGGTGCATATGCTTAGCAAGCAGGCCTTTAATGCTTTGCTCAAAACTCTTGAAGAGCCTCCTGAATATTTAAAATTTATTTTTGCCACTACAGAAATTAAGAAAATACCAATTACAGTTGTATCAAGATGTCAGAGATTTGATTTATCCAGAATTAAATCATCTGAATTATTTGAATTTATTAAAAAAGTTAAGGATAAAGAAAACGGGAATATTTCAGATGAAGCCCTCAAATTGATAGTAAAAACTTCTGAAGGGTCTGTAAGGGATGCTTTGTCATTACTAGACCGAGCATTATTAAGTTTAGATAAAAATATAGAGTTAGATTTAAATGCCGCACAAAAAATTTTTGGTTTTTTTGATAAATCTCAATTAATTGAATTGTTTGAATTAATTTTAGAAGGCAATGAAGAAAAGGTAATACATATTTATAGAAATATCTATGATCAAGGGGTGGAGCCAAAAATCTTTATTAATGATTTCTTAGAGCTAGTATATTATTTTAAAAATATAAACTCATTAAGCATAGAAAGTACAAATTTTTCATTGAATGATGATGAATTTAACAAAATAAAGAGTCTTTCTGAAAATATTGAACATGAAGTGCTGATTTTATTTTGGCAATTTACTATAAAAACATTAGATGAGCTCGATATTGTTTCTAACCAACACTTGTCAATTGAGATGTTTTTAATGAGATTAATATACCTAAATGGTTTCAAGCCTTTAAAGAATAATAGATTAAAAGATACAACCAATAAAATTGAGGAAAACATTGATAAAGCAGAAACGATAACTGAACAAAAATTAAATGACACAATCAATCAAATTAAAAATACTACTCAAGAAAAAAAACTTAAATTAGAAGAAAAAAAAGAGATTAACGCTCTTGGCAATGAGCAAATAAATTCTTTTATAGATTTATTAAAAACTTGTGAGAAAAAAAAAGAAATAAGATTAAAGTTTGAGTTAGAAAAAAATGTAAATTTAGTTAAATTTGAGCAAAATAGAATAGAAATCTCATTTAACGATAACTTAGATAAACACTTTGTAAAAGATTTATCTACAAAACTTTTTGAATGGACAGGAAAAAGATGGATAATAACTTTTAGTAAAATTAAAGGTGAATTGTCAATTAAAGAAAAAGAGCAGAAAGATCAAATTGGTTTACTTGAGGAGTCAAAGCAAACAAATTTATACAAAGCTATGATAGATTATTTTTCAGATGCAGAGTTAATTGAAATTAAGAAAAAAAATAACAAAAAGGATTAATGACTGATTTTTCAAAAATTTTGAGTAAAGCTAAAGAGCTTGAGACTAAAATGAGAGAAAGCCAAGAGAAAATTAAAAATATTAGAGTTGAAGGTATTTCTGGTTCTAATTCTGTTAAAGTTACCCTTGATGGGGAAGGAGAAATGCTAAAAATTGAAATTTCAGATGAAGTAATGAAAGAAGACAAATCAATCATTGAAGATTTGATTGTTGCAGCACATAATAAAGCTAAAGAACAATTAAAAGTTAAAACAACAGAAGAAATTTCTAAAACGACTGGTGGATTAGGAATCCCAGGGTTTAAGTGGCCTTTATAGTCAATGCAAAATACAAACGAGATTGATGATTTAATTCGATTAATATCAAAACTACCCGGTTTAGGACAAAAATCAGCTAAGAGAATTGTCTTAAAATTAATAAATAACAGGGAAGAACTTATTAAACCAATGGCCAAGTCGTTAGCTGATGTATATAAAAATATTTCGAGATGTAAAATATGTGGAATATTAAAACAACATACTATTGAATGTAATTACAACAATTGCAAAGTTGTAGAAAAAAAATATGATAAAATTTGTGTAGTTGAAAATTTGGCAGATCAATGGTCAATTGAAAGTTCAAATATATTTAAAGGATATTATCACATTCTTGGTGGAACAATATCATCTGCAAGTCAGAGAAAAGAGGACTTATTAATAGACTCATTAGTGGAAAGAGTGAATAAAGATAAAATTGAAGAGGTGATTTTAGCAACTAGCGCAACAGTAGAAGGTCAAACAACTGCTTATTATATTCAAGATAGTTTAAAAAATACCAATACAAGAATAACCAAATTGGCTCAAGGATTACCAATTGGAGGAGAAATCGAAAGTTTAGATGATGGAACTCTCATATCCGCTTTTAAGAACAGATCTGATTTAAACTCTAATTCTGATTAATTTTTTGTTTTAATCGATTAAGATGCAATAGTGGCTCAGTATAACCTGACGGTTGATTTGTACCTTTAAAAATTAAGTCACAAGCTGTTTTAAAAGCAAGTGATCTTTCGAAATCATTACTCATTTTTATATAATTTGGATCATTTTTGTTCTGATCATCCACAATTTTTGCCATCTCTTTCATTATTTCCATAACTTGTATTTTTGTTGTTATTCCATGATGAAGCCAGTTAGCAATATGTTGTGAAGAAATTCTCAAAGTTGCTCTATCTTCCATAAGCCCGATATTATTTATGTCAGGAACTTTTGAGCAACCGATTCCTTGATCAATCCATCTTACAACATATCCAAGTAATGTTTGTGCAGAATTAGATATTTCTGAATTAATTTCATCAACAGACCAATTTGGTCTGTCTGCAATCGGAATATCTAAAAGATCATCGAGTTTAGCTTGAGTACGATTAATTATTTTTTTTTGTTCATCAAATATGTTTACTTGATGATAATGAAGAGAATGTAATGCTGCAGCAGTTGGTGAAGGTACCCAAGCACAATTGGCCCCAGCTTTTAAGTGGTTTATTTTTTCTTCCATCATATTTTTCATTTTATCTGGCATTGCCCACATCCCTTTTCCAATTTGAGCTTTACCTGAAAATCCACATTTTAAACCAATATCAACATTATTATTTTCATAAGACAAAATCCATTTTGATGATTTCATATCTCCTTTTTTAATCATAGGCCCTGCCTCCATTGAAGTATGCATTTCATCTCCAGTCCTATCTAAAAAACCAGTATTTATAAAAAAAACTCTATTCTTTAGTGATCTTATACATTCCTTCAAGTTAGCAGATGTCCTTCTCTCTTCATCCATGATACCAATTTTACAAGTATACTTTTCTAATCCAAATAATTCTTCAACTTTTGAAAAAATCAAATTTGTAAAAGCAGTTTCTTCAGGACCATGCATTTTTGGCTTTACTATATAAACAGACCCTGTTCTAGAATTTTTCTTTTTTTTTATATCATGAAGAGCAGCGGCAGTTGTAATAAATGCATCCATGATCCCTTCTGGTACTTCACTACCATCTTTTAAAATTATTGATGGATTAGTCATTAGATGACCAACATTTCTTATTAACAACAAACTTCTACCGTGAAGCTTAAGTCCCTTACCATCCTTTGATATATAGCTCCTGTCCGGGTTGAGTTTTCTGTCCATATTTTTTCCATTCTTTTCAAACTGAACTTTTAAATCTCCCCTCATTAAACCAAGCCAATTTCTATAACAAATAACTTTATCCTCAGCGTCCACTGCAGCGACACTATCTTCATTATCACATATAGTCGTAATAGCTGACTCAACTATAACATCACTAATTCCTGCAATGTCGTGGGCAGCACTAAAGGCTTTTGGATTAATTATTATTTCAAAATGAAGATTATTATTTTTAAGAATTATTGCAGATGGTTTGTTAGCATCACCTCTATGACCTACAAATCTATTTTCATCTTTTAACTTATATTCATAATCATCTTTAGAAATGATAAGATTTTTGTCAACTACTTTTAATCCCGCAATATTTTTCCAGCTTGTGCCATCTATTGGAATATATTTATCAAAAATTTCTCTAACATATTTAATTACTTCTTGTCCCCTGAGTGGATCATACCTTTCTCCACCACCTTCTTCAGACTCGATTATATCCGTTCCATACAAGCTATCATATAAACTCACCCATCTTGCATTAGCCGCATTAAGTGTGTATCTTGAATTCATTATTGGAACTACTAGCTGAGGACCAGCAATTTTAGCTATCTCTTCATCTACTTTATCTGTTTCAATCTTAAAATCTGGACCTTCATCTTTTAAGTAATTGATATCTTTTAAAAATTTTTTATATTCTTGTATATTGATTTCTTTACCTTTGTTTTTTATATGCCATTTATCTATTTTATTTTGTAATTCTTCTCTAATTTCAATTAGCATTTTGTTTTTTGGAGCCAATTCATGAATAGCTTGATCAAATCCTGTCCAAAAATCCTTTGGAGAAATATCAATACTTTTTAACAACTCCTCATTAACAAAATTAAGCAACTGTTCTGAAACTTTTAATCTGTTTATAGATTGATAATTCGTAGACATATTACAATTTTTAAACCCTTGATAAACTAAGTCAAATACTTAATAGTATCAAAGACTTATTATTGTCATTATTTAAACTTATGTAATAATTTAAATTATAATGAAAAATTACCTTAATTTTGAGACTGATATTAAAAATTTGGAGACTGAGTTAGAAAAACTTAAAGATCCTTATAATCAAGAAGGCTTATCTGAAGTTGATACAAAAAAAATTTCTGAAACCCAACAAGAACTCGATAATAAACTTAAAACAATATATTCAAATCTTGATCCCTGGCAAAAAACGCTTGTTGCAAGACACGAAGATAGACCAAAATCAAAATTTTTTATCGATAACTTGTTTCAAGATTTTATTTTACTTGCTGGAGATAGATATTACGGGGATGACAAATCAGTCATCGTTGGCTTAGCAAGATTTGAAGGACAATCTGTTTTGGTAATTGGTCAGGAAAAAGGTGACAACCTAGAAAATAGAATTGAAAGAAATTTTGGAATGATGAGACCAGAGGGATATAGAAAATCTATAAGGTTAATGGAATTAGCGAATAGGTTCAATTTGCCTATTATATCTTTTATAGATACACCGGGAGCCTATCCTGGTGTAGGAGCTGAGGAGAGAGGACAAGCAGAAGCTATAGCAAAGTCTATAGAATGCTGTATGAAATTAAAAGTCCCGACTTTAGCAATAATTATTGGTGAGGGTGGTTCAGGAGGGGCAATTGCTTTAGCTTCATCTAATAAAGTATTGATGCTTGAGAACGCAATATATTCAGTTATATCCCCAGAAGGTTGCGCAACTATATTGTGGAGAGATCCAAAAAAGATGCTTGATGCTGCTAAAGCAATGAAATTGTCAGCTAAAGATCTTTTAGAGCTGAATGTTATTGATGAAATAATATCTGAGCCAACAGGCGGCGCGCACAGAGATAAAGATATCATTTTAAAAAATGTTTTTGATTCTATTTCAAAAAATTTGAGTTTTTTTAAGGAAATGTCTCCTGAGGAAATTTTAAATCAGAGAAAAAATAAATTCTTAAATATAGGAAGGGGAAAAGGTTTTGTTACAAGTTCCGAGAACTTAAGCGCAACTCAGAAACCACTAATTGATTTTAAAGATTTAATAAAATCTAGAAAAAGCATGATGATCGGAGCAGGTATTATATTGGCTTTATTAGCAGTTTTTGTTTTATTTTCATAATGCCCCACAACAATTCTTAAATTTTTTACCTGTAGCTTCACATTTATCATTTCTTGAAACTTTTTGATTCTTTTTTATTATTAATAGACATTTAGGATTATTGGATATTTCTACTTTTTTCTTTATCAGAACCTCCTCTTTAGGTTGTTCAACTATTTTTAAATTCATTAATATTTTAATATAGTCTAGTTTTAATTTATCTAATAAATTTGAAAATAAATTAAATGCCTCTTTTTTATACTCTATCAATGGATCTCTTTGTCCATATGATCTTAGCCCTATTACTTGTCTTAACTGTTCTAGATATTGAATATGAGATTTCCAATTAAAATCAATAGATTGTAAAAGTATTCTTTTTTCTATTTCTTTAGATTGTTGCTCTCCAAGAATTTTTGATCTTGCAATTCTAGCAGAATTAAACTTTTCAAAAATTTTGTTCTTAAAATCTTTATCTTTAATTATAAGCAATTCTTGAAACTCATTATCATTTAAGCTTTTTCCAAAAATAACTCTTAATTTATTAGTAAAATCATTATTATTTGGGCTTGATAGTTTTTTAATTTTTAAATTTAAAAGCTCGTTAATTATTTCATTTAAAAATTCATCAGAATAATTAAAAATTTCCTCACTATTCATAGCATCTTTTCTTTGTGAAAAAATTACATGTCTTTGATCATTTAAAACATTATCAAATTTTATCAAAGTTTTTCTAATATCAAAATTTCTTGCCTCAACTTTTTGTTGCGCTCTTTCCAAGGCCTTATTTATCCAAGGATGATCAATACTTTCTCCGTCTTTCAATCCTAATTTCTCAAGTATGTTATTCATAGATTCTGATCCAAAAATTCTCATAAGATCATCTTCTAAACTTACATAGAAGATAGAGCTTCCCTCATCGCCCTGTCTACCCGATCTTCCTCTGGCTTGATTGTCAACTCTTCTAGACTCCATTCTTTCTGTTCCAATAACAAATAATCCACCTAATGATTTTATATTTTTTTTTTCATTTATTAATTTTATGTCATCTGTAGATCCTTTTTTTCCTCCTAATTGAATATCCACACCTCTTCCAGAAATACTAGTTGTTATGATTACTGAATACTTTTTGCCGGCATTAGCGATTATTTCAGCTTCATTTTCGTGGTTTTTTGCATTTAAAACAATATGTTTAATATTTTCTTTTTCTAACAATTTAGAATAAACCTCAGACTTATTAATGCTAGAGGTAAATATTAATAACGGTTGTCCTTTTAAATTACATTCTTTTATTTTGCTGATAATAGAATAATTTTTTTCATTCTCAGTACGAAAAATTTGATCATTGAAATCTTTCCTAATCATTTTTTTGTTAGTAGGAATTATAACTACATGTAAGTTATAAATTTCAAAAAACTCTTCAGCTTCTGTTGCTGCTGTTCCAGTGCAACCAGATATTTTATTATAAAGTTTAAAATAGTTTTGGTAGGTTATTGATGCTAAAGTTTGATTTTCAGCTTGTATTTCAATTTTTTCTTTAGCCTCTAAAGCTTGATGTAAACCATCTCCAAATCTTCTCCCTTCTAAAATTCGACCAGTTAGTTCGTCAATAATTTTAAGACTGTTATCCTTAATTATATAGTCCTTACCTTTTATAAATAGATGATTTGCTCTTAGAGACTGATTAACAAGATGAACTAAATTTAAGTTTTCTGGATCATAAAAATTATTATTCCTTAATATCCCAGCTTTTGAAAATAAACTTTCAACATTATTTATTCCCTCATTCGTTAAAAAAATATTTTTATCTTTTTCATCTAATTCATAATCATTCTTTTTTAATAATTTAATAATTTTATCAACAGCTACGTATTGGCTAGTTTTATCTTCAGCAGCACCAGAAATTACCAATGGAGTTCTTGCTTCATCGATTAAGCAGGAATCTATTTCATCAACGATAGCATAATGATGTTCTCTTTGGACCATTTCATCCTTAGAGTATTTCATATTATCTCTAAGATAATCGAAGCCTAATTCACTATTAGTTGCGTAAGTTATATCAGAATTATAATTTTTTTTTCTTTCTATATCGGTTTGATTATTATTTATATATCCAGATGTTAACCCTAAAAAATTATAAATTTGTCCCATTTCTATCGAGTCTCTTTTGGCTAAATAATCATTTACTGTAACGACATGAACTCCTTTTTCCTCCAACGCATTAAGATAAGCTGCTAAAACAATAGTCAAAGTTTTACCTTCTCCTGTTCTCATTTCAGCTATTTTATTTTCATGTAGAACCACTCCACCAATAAGTTGTGCGTTATAATGGCGTTCATTCCTCGTTCTTCTAGATGCCTCTCTTACTAGAGCAAAAGCCTCGGGTAAAATTTCACTTAATTTGGTATTATTTTTAATTCTTTCTTTAAGTTCAGAAGTTTTAATTGGAAAATCCTCATTTTTTAATTCCCTTATATTCTTCTCTAAGGAATTAACTTTATTTACAATTTTTTCTATTTTTTCCAACTCTTTTTGATTGCTGGATTTAATAAATTTTGTAATAAAACTTAAAGGATTAAACATATGTTTTTAATATATTATTCTCTTATAACTTTTTATATAGTCATTAAATATATAATTTAAATACTATGGGAATTAATCTATCAAATTTTTTGAACTCAAAATCAAAAAGTAGGAAAATGCTAGAATTTCAAGATCTGAATCACCTAGATGGTATATCTATCTCTACGGTAAGTGCAAATTTATATAATAATAAAAGAGATGATCTTGTGATGTTTTATTTTAGAGACGGAGCAAATTTTTCTACAGTTTATACTCAATCTAAAATTATTTCTGAAAATATTAAGTGGAATCGAAACCAGAAGGTTAAGAAAATATATTCTTTAATTATAAACAGTAGAAATGCAAATTCATTTACTGGTGATTCTGGATATAAGAGCATGGACAACATTGCTGATTTGATTTCTCAAAAACTGACTGAAAAACAAAAAGATGATGAAGAGCAACCATTTAAGATTAAATCAAAAAATATTATTTTTGGGTGTACTGGCACTATAGGGGAAAAATATCCAGAGGAAAAAATTAAAGAAAAAATTCCAAATTTGATAAATAATATCAGATATACGCAAAACAAGTATATCTGGATGAAATCTGCCCTAGCAATAATGACGACTGATACATATCCAAAAATGGCTATGGAAGAATGCAAAATTGGAAATGATATCGTAAAAATTTATGGAATTGCAAAAGGATCAGGAATGATACAACCAAACATGGGCACTACTTTATGTTATCTTTTTACTGATGCATCTATTTCAAATGAAGTTTTAAAGAAGTTGCTAAAAAAGAATGTTTCTAACACATTTAATGCTATTAGTTGTGACAGTGATACAAGTACTAATGATATGATAGGTATATTTTCTACAAGTAAAGTTTCTCACGTTAAAATAAAAAGTATTTCTGATAAAAATTTAAAAAAATTTGATGAGTCGCTCAACAAGGTAATGTTAAACTTAGCAAAAAGAGTTGTTGCTGATGGAGAAGGAGCAACGAAGTTTGTAGAAATAAAGATTAATGGTTGCAAAACTGAAATTGATGCAAAAAAAATTGCTTTTTCAATAGCTAATTCTCCCCTTGTAAAAACAGCTATTGCTGGAGAGGATCCTAATTGGGGACGAATAATTATGGCCATTGGTAAAAGTGGAGTGGAGATAAATCAAAAAAAACTTTCTATTAAGTTAGGAGACTTAAGTGTTGTTCATAAAGGAAAGATAAGCAGCCAGTATAATGAAAAAGAATTATCAAGTTACATGAAAAATTCAAATATAGATATTAGTATTGAAATTCAAAATGGAAGTAAAAAATTTACCGTTTATACAATGGATCTTACAAAAGAATATATTAAAATAAATGCAGATTATAGATCGTAAATAATGTTGATATTTAAAGTTTAATTGTTATATAAAAATAATGATCAAATATAGACTTAATTGCAAAGGTTGTAATATAAATTTTGATAGTTGGTTTGCCTCTTCAAAAGAATATGAAAAATTAAAAAAAAAGAAGCTTCTTAGTTGTCATAATTGTGGTTCTCTTAGAGTAGAAAAAAGTATTATGGCTCCAAAATTGATTAGTAAAACTAACAATCAGGGAGTGGATCAAGATTTTAAAAAAATCAAATTTATTAAGAACACAATTAAAGAATATCAAAAGTTTATCAAAAGCAATTTTAGATATGTTGGAGAAAATTTTGCGTATGAAGCTAGATCAATCCACTACGATAAAAAAAAGAAAGGTAAAGGAATTTACGGGACTGCATCAAAAAAAGATATTTTAGAGTTAAAACAAGAAGGAATAAATACTCAAATAGTCCCTTGGATAGATAAAAAAGATAATTAATTTTTTATAAATTTTGCTATATAATTTACTGACTTGTCGGAGCTTATTCTCCACTTATCACTAATTAAATTAAATTTCATTCCGTCTAATTTTTCTAGTCTTAAATTATTCTTTTTTAACAAATCTACTAAATTTTCTGGTTTTACAAACTTGTCCCATTCATGGGTCCCTATCGGCAACCACCTAAGCACATACTCCGCTCCAACAATTGCAAAAAAATAAGATTTAAGAGTTTTGTTTAATGTAGCAACAAACATGATCCCATTTTTTTTTAATAATTCTGAACAAGATTTTAAAAAATAATTTGTATCTTCAACATGTTCTATAATTTCCATATTAAGTATGACATCAAACTTACTTTTTATTTTAAGCATTTCGGGGGATGAACAAAGATATTTTATTTTAAGATTATTTTTTTTAGCATGAAGTTTTGCTATTTCAATATTTTTACTAGAGGCGTCTATTCCTGTTACATCAGCCCCCATTCTACACATTGGTTCCGAAAGAAGCCCTCCGCCACATCCAATGTCTAAAATTTTAATTTTGTTTAAAGGTTTTTTTTTATCTTTGATTTTTAATTTCTCAATTATACTATCCCTGATATATTGAATTCTTATGGGGTTGAATTTGTGCAATGGTTTAAATTTTCCAGTTGGATTCCACCATTCCTCAGCTATTCTAGTAAATTTTTCTATTTCTTCTTTGTTAATTGTGCTAGTTTTCATTAGTAAGTTGACTTTATATTCAAGATGTATTTTATCAATATATTTTAATTTTTAGAGAATTATTATCATGAAAATTGTAGTATTGAAATTCGGAGGTACGTCAGTAGGAACAATTAAAAAAATCAAAAAAGTTGCTGGAATAATTGCAGACTATAGAAAAAAAAATTTTAAAGTTATCGTTGTATCATCAGCTATGAGTGGTGTGACAAATGAGCTTGTAAAAAAATCGAGAGAGATTAGCGAAAATTTTTCAGACACAGAATATGACGTATTAGTTTCATCAGGTGAACAGGTTGCTTGCTCTCTTATAGCCGGAAGCTTAATTCACAAAGGATTAAAATCCAGATCTTGGTTGGCTTGGCAAATACCTATTTTAACAAAAGGATTACACAAAAATTCTAGAATTAATAAAATTAATAAAAATAAAATATTAAACTATCTTAAAGATGGAGGCATACCCATTATAACTGGTTTTCAAGGTATTGATGATGAGGAAAGAATAACAACAACTGGTCGAGGTGGCTCAGATGCAAGTGCAATTATGCTTGCTAAATTTTTTAAAGCACAGAAGTGTATAATTTATACTGATGTAGAAGGAGTATATACAACAGATCCAAATAAATTAAAAAAAGCAAAAAAGATCAAAGTAATCTCTTACGAAGAAATGTTAGAAATGGCTTCACTAGGAGCAAAAGTAATGCAACCTGTTTCGATTCAAGATGCAAGACTGAATAGAATTAATATAGAAGTAAAATCATCATTTGTTAAGAAATCTGGGACATTAATAACAAAAAGGTCAAATATAATAAATAATAAAATTATAACAGGAATTTCTTCAACTAATAATGATGCAAAGGTAAGTTTAATTGGTGTTAAAGATAAACCAGGTGTCGCCGCTTCTATTTTTAAGCCATTATCTAAAAAATCAATAAATGTTGATATGGTAGTTCAAAATATTTCAGCAAATGGAAAAGAAACTGATTTAACATTTACAATTAAAAGTGAGGACTTAAATAAAACAAAAAAAATCATACTAGAAAATAAGAATATCAAATTTAGAAACCTGTTATTAAAAGACGGAGTTTCTAAAATTTCTATAATAGGGGTCGGGATGATTACTACACCTGGTGTCACGTTTAGAATGTTTCAGACATTGGCAAATGAAAAAATTAACATCCAAGTAATTTCTACTTCAGAAATTAAAATATCTGTTTTAATAGATAAAAATTATACAAAAAAAGCATTAAAAGCTTTACATAAAGAGTTTAAACTAGATAATTAAGAAATGAGCATTAGACCATTTAGAGATATAAAGAGAAAAAAAACTAAAGTAATTAAAGTTGGAAATATTAAAGTTGGTGGAGACAATCCAATATCTGTGCAATCTATGACTAATACCTTAACGACAAATGTTAAGGATACAATAAAACAGATAATTGACATTCAAAATGAAGGTGCGGATTTAGTAAGAGTTTCATGTCCGGATGAAAATTCATCAAAGGCATTGAGAGAAATTAGTAAAAATGTCGAAATACCTGTTATTGCAGATATTCACTTTCACTATAAAAGAGCAATTGAAGCCGCGGAAAATGGTGCGAGCTGTTTAAGAATTAATCCTGGAAACATAGGCGATAAAAAAAAAATACATGACGTTCTCCAAGCAGCAAAGAATAATGAATGTTCTATAAGAATTGGTGTTAATGCTGGCTCTCTAGAAAAAGATATATTAGAAAAATTTAAAGAACCATGTCCTGAGGCATTAGTTGAAAGTGCACTAAGAAATATTAAAATATTAGAGGATCAAGATTTTTTTAATTTTAAGATAAGTGTAAAATCTTCTGATGTATTCCTATCTATAGAAGCCTATCGCCAACTTTCAAAAGCAACTGATTATCCACTTCATGTTGGTATTACAGAGGCAGGAGGCTTTGTGCCTGGGAGTATAAAATCCTCTATCGGAATTGGTACATTACTTCTAAGTGGTATAGGTGATACAATTAGGATTTCATTATCTGATGATCCAGTAAAAGAGGTGAAAATTGGAAATGAGATACTTAAATCATTAAACCTTCGTAATAGAGGTGTTAAAATCATTTCTTGCCCCTCATGTGCTAGACAAGGATTTCAAGTGATTGACACGGTTAAAATCCTAGAAGAAAAACTATCTCATATTAAAACACCAATTACATTATCTATAATTGGGTGTGTAGTTAATGGACCTGGAGAGGCTGCAATGACAGATGTAGGCATAACTGGCGGAAGAAATGGAAGCAATATGCTTTATTTGTCAGGAATTCAGACTGAAAAAGTGATGACCAAAGATATGATAAACAAAGTGGTCAATGAAGTTGAAAAAAAAGCTTCTGAAATTAAGAACTAAGAAAAATGATTCCAAAAAAAACAATTGAAGAGCTGATTAGCAAACACTCAATCTTAGAAAAAGATTTATCTTCAAGTGAAATAGATAAAAAAAAGTTCGCAGATAAATCAAAAGAATATTCTGATTTAAATGAAATAATAGATAATGCAAAAAAATATTTATCATTTGAATTAAATAAGAACGAGCTAGAAAAAATTTTAAATGAGGATAATGGCGACAACGAATTGAAAACAATGGCTGAGAAAGAATTAAGTGATTTAAAGTTAGAAAATGAAAAAAATGAAAAAAAATTGAAACTATTTTTATTACCAAAAGATGAAGCAGACAAAAAAGATGCAATAATTGAAATAAGAGCTGGAACCGGAGGTTTGGAGGCAAGTTTATTTGCTTCAGATCTTTTTAAAATGTACGAAAAAGTAAGCCATAAAAAAAAATGGAGTGTTGAGATAATATCTATTTCAAGAAGTGATGCTGGAGGTTTGAAGGAAGTCATTGCTTCTATAAAGGGAAATAATATTTATTCTACATTAAAATATGAAAGTGGTGTTCATAGAGTACAAAGGGTACCTGACACAGAAACTCAAGGAAGAGTTCATACATCTGCCGCTACAGTTGCAGTTTTACCAGAAGCTGAAGAAGTGGATTTGAAGATTAATGATGCTGACTTAAGAATTGATGTATTTAGAGCTGGAGGACCAGGTGGGCAATCTGTTAATACAACTGATAGTGCGGTTAGAATTACTCATATTCCAACAGGATTATCTGTTTCACAGCAGGATGAAAAATCTCAACACAAAAATAAAGCTAAAGGTATGAAAATTTTACGATCAAGACTATATGACCTTGAAAGATCAAGAATAGATCAGGAAAGATCTCAGGATAGAAAAAGCAAAATAGGTAAAGGAGATAGATCAGAAAGAATAAGAACTTATAATTTTCCTCAAGGTAGAGTTACAGATCATAGAATAAATTTAACATTACACAAATTAGAGGAATTTCTGGAAGGTGAAATATTTGACGAAATGATCGAGTCATTAATTTTAAAGGCACAAGAGGAGAAATTAAGTAACCTTAATTAATATGATAATTAATATGGCCATTGATCAAGCATCCAAGTTATTGGAAAAAAATGACATTGCTTCTCATTTATTAGACTCTGAAATATTAATGTCCAAAGTGATCAACAAAGATAGAGAGCACTTAATGCTAAATTTAAATAAAAAATTAGATAGTCATGATTATGATTATTATAAAAAATTAGTATATAGTCGTTCAAAAGGCAAACCCATTGCATATTTGATTGGAAAAAAAGCATTTTGGAAAGATGAGTTTGAAATAAATGACAAAGTTTTAATTCCAAGACCAGATACCGAATTAATAATTGAGCAAGTTTTAAGAATTTATAATAATAAGTCTCAAATTAATTTATTAGAAATTGGATTTGGGTCTGGATGCATCATATTATCAATTTTAAAAGAAAAAAAATATTTTTTAGGAAAAGGCATTGATTTAAGCAAAGAATGCATAGAAATATGTAATATTAACGCCAAGAAACTTAAAGTAAGTAACAGGTTAAAACTTTTTAAATCAGATGTTGACAATTTCTATTTAGGCAAATATGATTTAATTATATCTAATCCTCCTTATATTAAAAAATTAGATTTAAGATATTTGGATAAAGATGTAATTAACTTTGAGCCAATAATAGCTCTTGATGGTGGATTAGAAGGATTATCAGAAATCAGAAAAGTAATAGATAAATCGTCTGAGCTGATAAAAAAAAAAGGTAAACTTATTTTAGAAATTGCGTTTGACCAAAAAAAAAAGGTAAGAGAAATGCTAATTAATAAAGGATTCTATGTTGATAGAGTTGTAAAAGATTTAGCAAGTAACGATAGATGTATAATTAGTACAAAAATTTAAATTTTAATTTTATGGTAACATTTAGAAATAATAATAACGGTAGAAGAAATAATTTTAGAAGAAATGATAGGAATTATAAATCAAATGGTGACAGACCAAAATATGGTTCAAATTTTTCAAATAACGAAAATTTTCAAAGAAAAATTCCAGGAAGAAATAACCACAATGCATCAAAGCTAATTGAAAAATATAACAATTTAGCTAGGGAAGCATTATCTGGTGGAGACAAGATTGCATCAGAAAATTATTTTCAGCATGCAGACCATTTTACAAGAATTTTGAGTGAACAAGAAATCAATAGAAAGTCAAAATTCTTAGATAATTCTAATGAAAATAATTCTCAATTAAAAAATATTCATAATTCTGAAAAAATAGAAACCAAGGATCAAGATAATAAAATAAATAGTGATTTAAAATCAGAGGCTTGATAAGCTAGTTTAATCCTAAAATCTTTTCAGATTTCAATACATTGAGTTTAATTTTTTTTGTTTCAAAAATTTTTCTTTGCTCTCCTTTTAATATTTTTCCAGAAGGTAATTTTAATTTTTGAGAGTTAACTTTCTTACCGTTAACTAAAACTTCATAATGTAAATGTGGTCCTGTTGATTTGCCTGTTGATCCAACATATCCAATGGTTTGACCTTGTTTTACTCTAACCCCATTTCTTATTCCACTAGCGAACTTTGACATATGGGCATAAATAGTTTGATAAGTAGAATTATGTTTTATGACTATACAATTTCCACCTCCACCACACCATCCAACTTTTTTAATAACACCATCGCCCGAAGCCATAATTGGTGTTCCCATAGGAGCAGCAAAATCTGTGCCTCTGTGCATCTTAGTAAAGCCATCAATAGGATGTTTTCGCATACCAAATGGAGAAGAGAGTCTCGCACCATTGATTGGAGTTTTCATCAAAGCTTTTTGAATACTCTTTCCGTTTTTATCATAGTGACCAAGATTTCCCTCCTTATCAAAGTAATAAAGTGAATTATCCTCACCACTCAAAACTAAATTTGCAAATAAAATATTACCAGACTCAATAATTTTATTATTTTCATCAATGTATATCTCGTACATTATTTGAAATTTATCTCTTTTTCTTATATCTCTTTGGAAATCCACTTGAAATCCATAAATTCTTGCAAATTCTATAATTGTGTTCACTGGTATTTCTTCATCTAAAGCAGATTTATACAAACTCTGCATTATTTTATCTTCTTTATAAATAATTTTTTTATTAAGTTTTGTTAATACTATTTCTTGATTGAAGGTCCCATCTTCTAAATCTCTACTTAAAATAATTTTTTCTTTATTGGAAATTTGTAAAATAAACTCCTTAATTGAGTTATTAGTTTGATCAATAGTAAAATTTATTTTTTGACCAGTTTTAAGTTTATTTAAATTAATTTTTTTTGAAAGTTTTTTTTTAATGAATTGAATTTCCTTATTAATTATTGAATATTCTTTCAATATACTATCAAAATTTTCGCCTGACAATATTTGGTGATTTACCTTTTTAAATTTTGGTTCAAAGTAACCAAAGAAGTGAGCAACTGTTTTTTTAAAATAAACATTGTTTATTATTTCTTTATAATTATTTTGCGTCTTATTTTTTGAGTAATTATAGTAGCTAGTAAAAATGATAGTTAAAAACAAAAGTAATGTGAGAAAGAGAATCTCATATTTATTTTTAAATTTAATTTTTATTATCTTGAGCATTAAATATTTTTGAATTATCAATTAATAGTTTAGCATTGAATAAAAATCAAAAAAAACCCTTATAAATACGGTTTTTTTATCTGTTTTTTTAATCTTAAACGCTTGATTTCCTAAGATATTAGCCTATAAGCATCAAACTTTCTCAAAAAATTATTGTAATTACAATAAATTAACGAGGATTATTGAGCCTTTTTGCTCAATTAGCTATTTAAAAAGTATATATTTAAGAAGAGAAGTGTGGACGGTTAAGGTTACCAAAATTTGTCGTACACACTTCAATATTATATAAATTTTATTCTTAGAATTTATATAGAAGCTAGTGTGCGCCGTTTTTAAACTTGAGAGTTTGATCATGGCTCAGAACGTACGCTGGCGGCACGCCTAACACATGCAAGTCGAACGAAGTAGCAATACTTAGTGGCAGACGGGTGAGTAACATGTAGGTATCTGCCCTTTGGCCTGGAATAACACGAGGAAACTTGTGCTAATACCGGATAAGTCTTTACGGAGAAAGCTTTATGCACCATTGGATGAGCCTGCACTTGATTAGTTTGTTGGTAGGGTAATGGCCTACCAAGACTTTGATCAATAGCTGATTTGAGAGGATGATCAGCCACATTGGGACTGAGACACGGCCCAAACTCCTACGGGAGGCAGCAGTGGGGAATCTTGCACAATGGAGGAAACTCTGATGCAGCGATGCCGCGTGAGTGAAGAAGGCCCTTGGGTTGTAAAGCTCTTTCGTCGGGGAAGAAAATGACTGTACCCGAATAAGAAGGTCCGGCTAACTTCGTGCCAGCAGCCGCGGTAATACGAAGGGACCTAGCGTAGTTCGGAATTACTGGGCTTAAAGAGTTCGTAGGTGGTTGAAAAAGTTGGTGGTGAAATCCCAGAGCTTAACTCTGGAACTGCCATCAAAACTTTTCAGCTAGAGTTTGATAGAGGAAAGCAGAATTTCTAGTGTAGAGGTGAAATTCGTAGATATTAGAAAGAATACCAATTGCGAAGGCAGCTTTCTGGATCATTACTGACACTGAGGAACGAAAGCATGGGTAGCGAAGAGGATTAGATACCCTCGTAGTCCATGCCGTAAACGATGTGTGTTAGACGTTGGAAATTTATTTTCAGTGTCGCAGCGAAAGCGATAAACACACCGCCTGGGGAGTACGACCGCAAGGTTAAAACTCAAATGAATTGACGGGGACCCGCACAAGTAGTGGAGCATGTGGTTTAATTCGAAGATACGCGCAGAACCTTACCAACACTTGACATGTTCGTCGCGACTTTAAGAGATTAAAGTTTTCGGTTCGGCCGGACGAAACACAGGTGCTGCATGGCTGTCGTCAGCTCGTGTCGTGAGATGTTGGGTTAAGTCCCGCAACGAGCGCAACCCTCACTTTTAGTTGCCATCATTTAGTTGGGCACTCTGAAAGAACTGCCAGTGATAAGCTGGAGGAAGGTGGGGATGACGTCAAGTCCTCATGGCCCTTACGTGTTGGGCTACACACGTGCTACAATGGTATCTACAACAGGAAGCAAAACGGCGACGTTAAGCAAATCCTTAAAAGATACCTCAGTTCGGATTGCACTCTGCAACTCGAGTGCATGAAGCTGGAATTACTAGTAATCGTGGATCAGCGTGCCACGGTGAATGCGTTCCCGGGTCTTGTACACACCGCCCGTCACACCATGGGAGTTGGTTCTACCTTAAGGCAAGGTTTTAAACCCTTGACCACGGTATAGTCAGCGACTGGGGTGAAGTCGTAACAAGGTAGCCGTAGGGGAACCTGCGGCTGGATTACCTCCTTTCTAAGGATGAGTGAAATTAAAATTTCATTCTAAATAATATACATAGGTAATGTTGACCGTCCTCATTTCTCTTCTTAAAACAGTGTTTCTCTTGCATGGGGGCCGGTAGCTCAGTTGGTTAGAGCACACCCTTGATAAGGGTGGGGTCGAAAGTTCGAGTCTTTCTCGGCCCACCAATATTAAATATTTAGGGGGATTAGCTCAGCTGGGAGAGCGCCTGATTTGCATTCAGGAGGTCAGCGGTTCGATCCCGCTATCCTCCACCATCAAAAAACACTTAGTTATAAAAAATTGTAAATAAAATAATAATTAATATCAATATCTATATCCGAACATTAGTAATGTTATTAGCTAATGTTCAAAATAAAAATTTGATTCAACACAGAATTTTTTTCTGTGCATAAATCAAGCGTTTAAGGGCGTGTGGCGGATGCCTTGGCACTGAAAGCCGATGAAGGACGTGATATACTGCGATAAGTTTCGGGGAGCTGTATGTAAGTTTTGATCCGAAAATTTCCGAATGGGGAAACCCACCACTTTATGTGGTACTTTAAACCTAATACATAAGTTTAAAGAGACAACCTGGAGAACTGAAACATCTAAGTAACCAGAGGAAAAGAAATCAATTGAGATTCCGTTAGTAGTGGCGAGCGAAAATGGAATAGGCCAGTAGTTTTGTTAAAAAAATTTGAATAGTTTGGAAATGCTAACCATAGAGGGTGATAGTCCCGTATGAGTAATGTTTAACAAAATTCTTGAGTAAAGCGGGACACGTGAAATCCTGCTCGAATATAGGGGGACCACCCTCTAAGCCTAAATACTCTTCAGTGACCGATAGTGAACTAGTACCGTGAGGGAAAGGTGAAAAGAACCCCTATTAGGGGAGTGAAATAGAACCTGAAACCGCATGCCTACAATCAGTCGAAGCTCTTTTTAGAGTGACGGCGTACCTTTTGTATAATGGGTCAGTGACTTAATTTATTTAGCAAGCTTAAGCCATCTAGGTGTAGGCGCAGCGAAAGCAAGTCTTAATAGGGCGAACAGTTAAATGAATTAGACCCGAAAACGAATGAGCTTACCATGAGCAGGTTGAAAGTAAGGTAACACTTACCGGAGGACCGAACCAGTTGACGTTGAAAAGTCTTTGGATGACTTGTGGTAAGGGGTGAAAGGCCAACCAAATTCGTAGATAGCTGGTTTTCCGCGAAAACTATTTAGGTAGTGCGTTGAATAAATAGATGTTTAGAGGTAGAGCACTAAATGGGCTAGGGGGAAGAGATTCTTACCAAACCTAATAAAACTCCGAATGCTAAACATTGTTCTTCAGCAGACAGACTGTGGGTGCTAAGGTCCATGGTCGAGAGGGAAAGAGCCCAGACCACCAGATAAGGTCCCCAAATTATGATTAAGTGTGAAAGGATGTGGAAATTCCTTAACAGCCGGGAGGTTGGCTTAGAAGCAGCCATCCTTTAAAGATAGCGTAACAGCTCACCGGTCTAATAGAGTTTCTGCGCCGAAGATGTAACGGGGCTAAAATCATATACCGAATCTGTGGATTTATAATTTTTTCGAAAATTATAACTGGTAGCGGAACGTTCTGTAAGCCTGCGAAGGGATACCCGTGAGGGATCCTGGAGGTATCAGAAGTGCGAATGCTGACATAAGTAACGATAAAAGAAGTGAAAAACTTCTTCGCCGAAAATCCAAGGGTTTCTGCGCAAGGTTAATCCGCGCAGAGTTAGTCGGCACCTAAGGCGAGGGCGAAAGCCGTAGTCGATGGAAATAAGGTTAATATTCCTTAACCAGATGGTAGTGACGGATCTTGTAAGTTGTAAGTTCTTAATGGATTGAATTTGCCGCGAAAAGGTTCCAAGAAATAGCTCCATCATTAGACCGTACCCTAAACCGACACAGGTGGATTAATAGAGTATATTTAGGCGCTTGAGAGAATGATGTTGAAGGAACTCGGCAAAATGCTTCCGTAACTTCGGAATAAGGAAGACCTTTTTATAGGCAACTACAAAAAGGTGGCACAAGCTAGGGAGAAGCGACTGTTTATCAAAAACACAGGGCTCTGCTAACACGTAAGTGGATGTATAGGGTCTGACGCCTGCCCGGTGCTGGAAGGTTAATGCGATGGGTGCAAGCTCATTTCTGAAGCCCCAGTAAACGGCGGCCGTAACTATAACGGTCCTAAGGTAGCGAAATTCCTTGTCGGGTAAGTTCCGACCTGCATGAATGGCGTAACGATTTCTCCGCTGTCTCCAACATCAACTCAGTGAAATTGAATTCTCCGTGAAGATGCGGAGTTCGCGTAGTTAGACGGAAAGACCCCGTGCACCTTTACTGCAACTTTACATTGGTATTAGGAAAAACATATTTAGCATAGGAGGGAGACATTGAAACAAAGGCGTCAGCTTTTGTGGAGTCGCCAGTGAAATACCTCTTTTGTTTTTCTTGATATCTAACTGATTGCCGTTATCCGGCATCAAGACATTGTATGGTGGGTAGTTTGACTGGGGCGGTCGCCTCCCAAATAGTAACGGAGGCGTGCGAAGGTAGGCTCAGAACGGTCAGAAATCGTTCGTAGAGTGCAATGGCATAAGCCTGCCTGACTGTGAGACTGACAAGTCGAGCAGAGACGAAAGTCGGTCATAGTGATCCGGTGGTTCTGAGTGGAAGGGCCATCGCTCAACGGATAAAAGGTACGCCGGGGATAACAGGCTGATACTGCCCAAGAGCTCATATCGACGGCAGTGTTTGGCACCTCGATGTCGGCTCATCACATCCTGGGGCTGGAGCAGGTCCCAAGGGTTTGGCTGTTCGCCAATTAAAGTGGTACGTGAGCTGGGTTCAGAACGTCGTGAGACAGTTCGGTCCCTATCTGCTATGCGTGTAGAAGAATTGAGAGGAGTTGACCCTAGTACGAGAGGACCGGGTTGAACATACCACTGGTGGACCGGTTGTAGCGCCAGCTGCAGTGCCGGGTAGCTAAGTATGGACGAGATAACTGCTGAAAGCATCTAAGCGGGAAACTCACCTCAAAACTAGTTCTTCCTATAGAGCCGTGGTAGACCACCACGTTGATAGGCTGGATGTGGAAGCGCAGTAATGCGTGCAGCTGACCAGTACTAATAGCTCAATTGGCTTGATTTATGCACTGAAAAAAATTTTTAATCTAAGATATATTTATTAAGAACAAAGCTTTGTATTATTTAATTAATTATAATAGAAGAAAAAAACTTTCTTAATGTTTGTGTAAAAAAAATTAATAATCTAAAATATGCAATAAATTGGATCTAGGATTTATAGAATCTATTGCTTTGATGTAAAAATCCTCTGTTACCAATTCTTCAGAATGTTGTCTTAATCCATTTATTTGACTTAATCTATTATTACAAGTTAAAAATTTTATTTTCTTTTTTTCAATTTCGTAATCGTAAATTGGTTTTTTAAATTTATTTTTTTTCCATTCATTAATGTCATAGCTAATAACATATTCATTGTTGTTATTTAATTTTTCTGCTTTTAGATCGATTCTTTCCAATGTTCCTAAATCAATCAATGAGGAAGCAATATTATAATCTTTGTCTGTCATTTTTTCACCTAAAACGTCCTTTAAAAGTGTTAACAAAACATCTTTTATCCATTTTTTTTCCTGGTAAATCAATCTTGCTACAAAAGCTACATTTATACGCGAAGGCTCAGCAACATCATTATTATTTTCTTCATAGAGTTTTTTTAAGTATTTTACCATATCTTCTTTAGTATCAAATAGTTCTGATTTGGCAGCATTTGTAAAATCCTTTACAAATTTTATATATTCACTTGGCCAATTTAAGTTTGGATTTGGATTCATAAATTTGGTAAAAACATCAGATATAGAAATTTCTTTATTAAATTTTATGAACTGAAAGAACCATTTTTGAAAATTTAAAGTAAAAACAGAATAAAACATAAAATTTAATTTTCTGACATCTAAATAATCCTCATAATCAAATGTATTAGTAGAAACTACCACCTCTTCATGCTCTGCGATGAATTCTTTTTCATGTTTAAAATAACTCGAATTTAGAGGTCTAAATTTTGTTTTAATTCCATATTTTGTTCTTATATCTGGTCGGTTTAATTCAATCCCATCCATTATGAAAAGAGCATGGGACAAGATAGCATCAAAACCTCTTTCAATTGATTTATTCAATGTATCTACGTAACTTGCTTTTGTTTCGTAAGGAAGGCCAAATATAAGTTCGGTTGATGTTGATATATTAAGTTTGTTAGCCCACATAATAGCATTATCAATTTCTTCATTGGTAACGTTTCTTCTATTTATTGCCTTTAGAACTTCAGGATTTTCCGTCTGCAAGGATAGCGTAACTCCCATTTTTGATATATCACCCAAAACTTCCAATACTTCTCTTGAAGTTTCAGTAAAACGTTTGTCGTTATAAAATGATATACTTTGAGGATAACCAAATTTTAATTTTGCTTCTTTAATAATTTTTGCAATTTCTACATCTCTTTTTAAAATACCAAAATTTTCATCAGCTAAATACAACATGTGATGTGGTCTGTCGGCAAACTTTTTTGCAACATAATTGATTTCATCTCTGACTTGTTCAATAGGAAAACCTCTAAGTTTTCCTCTATTTTTTCCAGATACACAGAAAGCACATGTATAAGGACAAAAACGAGAGGTTTGTATAAGCGGTTGATAGTCTGAGTGCAGAAAATCATCAAGTAAACCTGATAAAAAAGGAGAACCAAGTTTAGAAATATCGGTGGAAGTTCCTATTGGCCGTCCAGATATTATTTCACCTTCTTTAAGAAAAGATAATCCATCAATTGGTTCTATAAATGCATTTTTTTTATCACTCAAAATTTTTTCTAATAAATTAGAAAAAGCAATTTCTCCCTCATTTATTACTATTCCATCAACTAATGGAAAAGATTTTTTTAAAAATATTTTTTGTTGTTTGATATCACTATCAATACTTGGGCCACCAATTATTATTGTTACTTTATTTCCAAGGATTTCTCGCAATTTTTTAGTTACGTACTTATTTATAGCATCGTTCCAATAGTACAAAGACATACCAACAACATCTGGTGGGTTTTTTTTGACTTCATTTAGAAATTTATCAATTTCTTTATGAAGAGAAACTTCAATTTCATTTCCAAATTTTTGTTTTGCATATTGAGCAATATAACCAATTCCCAAGGGAACATACATTTGTACTTTTGTGTACCGATTATAATAGGCAAAATCGGTGAACATTACTTTAATAGGTTTTTTATTTTGCATCTTTTTTAATCTAAAGGACGTTTTTAAACTTAACTATATAAATTTTCAACTTTATATTTTGCATCAGAATGTAAGAGAGAGTTATATTTTTGGATAAATATAAGAAATCTTAGATTAAACTCATATTTATTTAATCAATTCTAACTATTTAGTCTGCTTCTTAAAAATTTAATATTATATCTCATCGTTTGAATCGGGTCGTTCTGTCTGGTTGTTTCAAATGTAAATGCACCATTATAATTAATTTTATTTAGTGCTTTGAATATTTTTTTAAATTTCGCAATACCAGTTCCCAATTTTACATTTATGCCCTTTGTATTCTTGTCTTTAATATGAACATGTTTTAGTCTTTTTTTTCCAAGCTGTAATATATCAATTTCTGGATCACTATTAAGTAATGCACGATTTCCCACATCATACAAAAAAAATAAATTTTTATTATTTACTTTTATTTCGATTTTTTTGAAAGTTGAAATGGAAATATTGGATTCAATTAAAAATCTGATTCCTTTATTTTTTGTTAAAGCTTTTAAGACTTTTATATATGATATATAATTTTTATCTGTTAAAATACTTTTTCCATACATTGGTAAAATTAAGAATTTAATATTTAAAGATTTAATTTGTTTAATCAGTTTCTTTAAATATTTCTTTGTTTTAATATGCTTAAGGTCGTTACTTATAATGTAATTATCAGTAAATGCATAAGCTGTAAGAGAATTTTTTTTTAAATTTTCTTTATAACCATTAGTTCCTTTTTTGGTCCATATTGGATTTTTTGAATTAAATTTTCTTTCTGAAAAGAATTCTATAAAATTAACTTTAAGTTTATTAGCATTTTTAAATTCTTCATCCCACTTTTTTGGAAAATATTGAAGACTATTATTTGGTGATTTGGTTAATCTTCCTTGAACAAATCCAATTAAATTTGATTTCATTTTTTTTAATTTTTAATTACCAAGAACTTCTCCCGCCATCACAAACTATTGTTGATCCAGTCATATAGCTTGAGTAATCTGAACATAAATAAAGTATTATTCCGTCGTAATCATTAATCTCAGCCATCCTCTTTAATGGTATTAATTTCTTAATTTTATTCACAAATTTCTTAGGTTGATTATTTGATATTCCACCAGGGCATAAAGTATTTGATCTAATGTTGTATTCAGCAAGATATGTTGCTAAATATTTTGAAAAACCAATCATACCATGTTTAACAACCGAGTAGCTTATTGGTTTTTTATTATTTTTTTCATACAAAAATTGATTTGGAGCAATTATACCTAAATCAGAGGATATATTTATTATATTACCGTTTTTTTGATTAATCATTTTTTTTACTACTTCTTGAGTAATTAACAACGAGCCAGTTAAACCAATTTGAATTTCTTTATCCCACTGTTTTATTGAAAAATTTTCAAATTTATTACTTTTTGAAGTAAGCTTAGGATTAAAACCTGCATTATTTATTAAACAATCGATCCTTTTAAATTTTTTATGAACTTTATCTATTAAATTTTTAATTTGGTTCTTTTTAGTTATATCAACTTTATAAAAATATATAGAATTAATATTATTTTTAAAACTTTTTTTTAACTTATCTATTTTTTTTTGATCATTATCTATAACTATCGGAGAACCCCCATTTTTATATATAGTCTTAACCATTCTAGATCCTAACAATCCCGCACCACCAGTGATAAGTATTATTTTAGATTTTAAATCAAACATTAGTTTTTTTGACTTGTTGCTACAGCTTGAAAATCAGCTACTCTAGTAAAGACTGTTTCGCAAGGTTTTCCAAGTAGATTATTCTCAATTTTTTTATTATTTTTTATAATATTTCTTAATTTTTTAAATGCGTCCTCAAAAGCATTTAAAGAATAATCTATATGCTTTTCTTTATGAGAATAACAAATAGAGTGATATTGGGACCACAAGACACCTCTAAACATTAATTCCTGTTGTATTAAACTTTTTGTAATTAGAGGTTTTTGATACCTTCCTACTTTTTTTATTGTCATTACTGTCCTACAGGGATACCCAGCACAAGCTATCATGTCTTCCAAATCAAAAATTTTAGCAAGTTCGTTCATACCTTTTTTTAATCGTCCCCCAACTTTATATAAATGATCAATAACATTTTTTTTTTCTATTTTGTTAATTGTAGCTTTTGCCGCCGCCAGTCCAATACAATCCCCTCCATAAGTAAAAGAAAAAAAAGTTTTTTCTAGATACTTTATGTATTCCCATCTTCCTGTTATTGCAGAAACTGGTATACCGTTAGACATTGCTTTTGCCCAACAAGAAAGATCAGGAATAACATCAAACATTTTTTGAGCACCACCCATATCATATCTAAATCCAGTTACCACTTCATCAAAAACCAGTAGTGCACCATTCTTTTTACAAAGGTTTTTTACATCCTTTAAAAAATTATTTTTTTTATTATAATCTTTCCATTTTGTTGATCCAGATGGTTGTGACAAAGGACCATTAACAGTAATTGGTTCCATAATAACGCATGCAATTTTATTCTTATATTTTGAAAATATCTTCTCTAAACTAGAAATATTATTGTAAGCAAAAGAGTGAGCTAGTTGATCATTAAATTTTGGAATTCCAGAATTTAAATCTGTTGTGCCAATAAACCAATCATGCCATCCATGATAGCCACAAAATGCAATATGATCTCTTTTAGTAATTGCTCTAGATAATCTAACTGCAATAGCAGTAGCATCAGCCCCATTTTTACCAAATCTTGCTCCATCAGCATCTGGAATATGTTTAACTAATAGTTCTGCAACATCGATTTCAAGTTTATTGCTTACACTAAAAGTAGAACCTAGGGCCAATTGTTTTTTTACTGCATCATTAACATCCTTATCAGCATAACCTAATATTAGTGGCTGATTTGCCATAACATAATCAATAAATTTATTTCCATCAACATCCCAAACCTCACAGCCCAAACCTTTTGCTAAAAATTTTGGCGAAACACCATCACTGAAAGCCTTAACTCCTTTGCTATAAGTTTGAGATCCATATGGAATTATTTTCAGTGCTTTTTTAAAAAGTTTATTAGAATTTTTTATTTTAATTTTTTTTACATTTTTCATTAAGGTCTTATTCTTTATTTTATAATATATCCAGTTGGACTCTCTGTATTATCCAAGAGATTTACCTTATACTTTTTTTCTTTAAGAAATTCATCTACTGCCTCTGTTTCACCCCATCCTCGGCTACCATATTCATCTAAAATAACAATTCCCCCTTTACTTAGTTTTGGAAAAAAATTTATTAATGCTGATTTTGTGCCATTATAGGTATCTAAGTCAAGATGAAGTAAAGATATTTTAAAACCATAATTTTTTGATACATACTTTTTTGATGTTTTACCAAGATCTCCTTTTACAAATTCAAATCTATTTTCATTCATAATTTTACTTGCTTTTTTTGATAATTCTTTTGGGTCCAATCCTTTAAACTCACTTTTTTTTATATATTTGTTCGCACTTATTTTTTCAACTTTTTTTAAATTATTTGGAAAACCAGAAAACATATCAAAACCAATAACTTTTTTTTGAGAGTTTGGAGAAAAAATTTTTAAACACTTAAGCCAAAACATAAAGCTCACCCCTTTAAAAACTCCACATTCAACAATGTCTCCAGGTATATTTATTGTTTTTTTGAACAATTCATACCTCGCTAAAATTTTTCTTATTCTTGAAATATCATTACTTAATAGTAGATTATTATAATTATCCCAAATTTTATTATCCTCTTTCATAATTAAAGATGAGCTCTGAGTTTTTTGGCCATTTCTTTTTCTTTTGGCAAAAATACCTTTTTACCATTGCCTAATGCTTTTTCAATTTTTCTAACCGAACCTACTAGAAAACTTAAACCGCTTGGTTCAATAGATGCAGCTTGATCTGAACCATACATTGTTCGGTCAATTGTAATATGTCTTTCTAGTGAAGATATTCCAAAAGCTGTAGCAGCTATTGAAATAGCCAAACCACTTTCATGCCCACTGTATCCTACTTTGCACTTAAATTTTTTACTCAGCGAATTAATGACGTTTAGATTTGCAGTAGTATCATCAAGAGGGTATGTAGACACACAATGCATTAATTCAAAAGGACATTTTTTCTTTTTAAAGATTTTTACTGCTTCACTTATTATTTTCATATTACTCATACCTGTAGATATGAAGGTATATTTTCTTTGTTTTGCTACAAAATTTAAAAAATCTTTATCAACTATCATAGCTGATGCAATTTTATTATATTTAAGTTTAAACTTATTTAAGAATTTTTGACTTTCAATATCCCAGGCGGATGCAAACCAGCTTATATCTAGTTTTTTACAAAATTCGTTAATACGTTTATATTCCTTAATTCCAAATTCTAAACCTTTCTTTTGATCGTAAAAAGTTTTACCCCACGGACTTTCTCTATAAGACGATAATTGTTCTTGTGAATAAACTTTATCCAAAGTTCTTTTCTGAAATTTCACAGCATCACAACCCGCATCTTTTGCTACTTGAATTAACTTTTTACATAATTTTAAGTCACCATTGTGATTGATTCCTATTTCTGCAATAATAAAGACTTTCATTTTTTTTTATTTTTTAAAAAGTTGTTTAAATCCTTTACTGAATCTATTTCTATAATATCTTTTTTTAAAATAATCGGCGCAGTATTACTATTTAAAAGTTCAGAATTCAATTTATTTAATTCAGAGACCTTAAAGGCACATAAATAATGATGATGTTCATACAATTTGATTTTGTCCTGTCTTCTAAAGACATCATTTTTGATAAATTTAGTTATTTTTTTATTAATTATCCAACAATCGTAAGGGTGAGATTTTGGACTTATAAAACTTAATGCACTAGTAAAGCTTTTTTTATTTGTAATATTTTTTAATTTTGTAAAATCCTTTTTTTCTTTTGTTGGGATAGTTAAGTAAAATAACCATAAAATATAATTTCTATTTATCTGAAGTTTTTTTACTAATTCTTGCATTAAGGACTTTATTGAAGAATTATCACGTGCATTTTTTTTGTCTCTGTTGTAAAAATTGAATCGAAATTTTTTACTAGAATTTTTTAAAAATTCATCATCTGACGCAACAATTATTTGATCAAACCACTTTATTTTTTTTAGAAATTTAGCTGTATAATTAAATAAAATTCTATTCTTAAATTTTAATCCTTTACTATTTTTTCTAGCTGGTATTATTGCAATATGTTTTAGTTTTTTTTGCATTTTATTTTGCAATCTTTTCACAGGTTTTTAATACCTTTTCAGCAAAATCATAAGAGTTTGGTATTTTTTTTGTTTTCCTCTGACAAAATTTTTTGAATAGTTTATATTGAGAATTAAAACCAGGTTTTAAATTTATATCATAATCGTTAATAGACTTACTTAAAACAGGTTTATATAAATTCAAATTTTTTTTACGGATCTTTTTTAAGCCTTTGTATTCAGTGAGCTCCTCAATAGGAGACAATTTTAAATGAGTATTCCCAATAAAAAAATCTATTTTAAAATTAGTTGGAGCATTAAAAACTACTGATAAATTTATATTTACATTTTTATTTTTTAATACACACAAAATTATTCTTTTACTTTTTTTTATTATTTTTACATTTAAATCACCAAATAAGTAAATAAGTATTGAAATAATATGACAAGAATTAGTGATAAAACTTTTTTTGTTTTTTTCTGGACAAAGTATGTTTAAAACACAGCTACTTTTTTTATCCAGGTATTTTTTTTTTATATAATTTACTGATTTATAAAAAATTCTATTGTATCCTACAAAAAATTTTTTGTTTTTTATTTTTTTAAGTTTTTTAGGGTCATTTGAAATTGGTTTTTCAACAATAATTGGTTTATTAAGATCCGAAATATAATTTAAAACTTTAATTGTATCTTCTATTCTTGGGGCGACTAAAAAAGAGATATTTTTAATTTTAGAGCATTCCTTGATACAATCTTTCCAACCAGGAAAAAATTTTTTAATCTTAAATTTTCTTTTAAGATTTCTTGCATTCCTTGAGTTATGTTTTAAACTTGTAATAGCATAAAGTTTAAACCCATTATTACTAGCAGCAGTCAAATGTTTTGAAACAATATCGGATGATCCGATTATACATAAATTATACATGAATAATAAATATTTATAGATATATTATAAAAATCATGAAATCAAAACCAAAAAAAATTTTAATAATTGGAGTAGGGTCAATGGGAATCTCACATTTTAATTCTTTTATTAATTCAAAATCTGATTACGACATTTATCTTTGTGATAAAAAAATAAATCAATTAAAAAAAAATATTAAAAATCTTATAATAAAGAAAAAACTTCATTTTTTATCAAAAGTTCCAAAAAATCAAAAATTTGATTTAGCTATTATTTCTACAAATTCAAAGGAAAGGTTAAAAGTACTTAAAGATCTTCTGAAATTTAATTTAGTAAAAAATCTTATCTTAGAAAAATTTTTATTTAACAAAATTGATAATTATTCACAATGTGAGAGTATCCTTAAAAGTAAAAAGATTAACAATATTAACGTCAACTCTTGGGGGAATTATATCTTTAAACAATTAAACTTTAAATTGAATGGTAACTTTATCGCAAGTTATTATTTGAGAAAAAATGGACTTGGTTCAAGTCTAATACACATTTCTGATTTGTTTAGTTCATTAATTAAAAATGAAAATTTTGATATTAGTGCTTTAAATTTAATAAAAATTAAATCTAAGAGAAGAAAAGATTACAATGAAATGACTGGAAGAATAGTTCTTAAATCTAAGATTGGTTTACTTAAAATTCATGATACTAGCAAAACGAAATATCATACATTGAAAATCAAAGATGAGAGAAATAGCTTTGTTTTACAGCTTAATAATAAAAAGAAATGTTATTTTTTTAAGAATAAAAAATTAATAAAAACTTTTAATTTTCCTTTTGCAAAAAATACTACAGAAAAAATATTTTTAAAATTTATCGACAATAAAACTAAGATAAAAAATGATTTTAATAACTATAATAATATAAGCTTATTATCAAAAAAAATAATTCTGTTTATTAAATCAAAATTTAAAAACTTTAATTTAACATAAACCTTATTGGTATTTTATTTTGATTTCTTTAAATTCTTCTTTTGTTAGTTCAAGAAAATAAACATCTTTATATTTATTATATTTTCGAACATGATTTTTAAAATAACCGCTTATTCTCATACCAAATTCTAGATTACTTGCTAAAGACCTATGATTATCTGCATAACAAGGAGAAAAAATTTTATTCATTTTTAATTTTCCAAAAGCAACTTCACAAATTTTATATAGAAACAAAAGCCCATATCCCTTACTTCTATAATTTGTGTTGCCTAATAATCTACCATATCCACATCTTTTATTATAATGATCAATGTCAGATATTCTAATATTACCAATGTATGTATTATCTTTTTTTAATTTTACAGCAAACATAAGATCATTTTTTTTTTTTAGATCTTTTAAATACTTAAGTAATTGTTTTTTATTATATTTATAAGGTCGTTCATTTAAAACTCTAGCATTACTGTCGTTACTTGCCCATTCTAACCATCCTTCATTAATATGTTTGGATGATATTTTTTCTAAGTAAACTTGATTATGTTTTAATTTGGACATTTAAAAATGATCATATATATACTTAAAACAACTTAAAATGAATAAAATTAATCATAATTTTAAAAAAAATTATGTTGGATTAGCCAGGGGGTTTTTCTCTCTTCCAATTATATCGATTTTCAGCAGATTATCTGAAAAAGAACGAATTTTAGATAAGAATTTTTTTTTAAAGAGAAGCCTATTCAAAATTTTTGATAAAAACGCGCTAGAAATAATTTTGAATTATCTTGAGAGCGTAAATTTAATTAAAAAATTAACTAAAGAAAAATATTTTATCACTGCTTTTGGAAGATATGTATTTAATAGACATGGTGCCATGAATATAATCTACTCCTATAAGGATATTGTTGATAATCTAGAAAAAATCTTGATAGGGAAGCAAAAAAAAATCAAATGTGATAGGATCGAAAATATTTATGGAAGTGGAAAGTCTCACAAGCGAAAATTTTTTGATAATGCTTTATCAATTATAAAGAAAAATAAAATAACTAAGATTATTGATTTAGGATTAGGTAACGGGGATTTTATCCGCAATGTTCTTAAAAAAAAACCTAATTTAAAATTTGTAGGTGTCGATTTATCTAAAAATGTAATTAATCAATTAAAAAAAGATTTGGGAAATTCAAAAAATATGATTGTTAGTGATATTTTTAAAATTAATCAATGGTTGAAAAAACTTAAAAAAAATAATTTAAATGATGATGATAAATTATTGATTAATTTTATGTTCACTCTCCATGAACATAATTTTAATGATGACAATAAAGTTAAAAATTTTCTTAATGATATTAGATCAAGTTTTCCAAATGCAACTATATTAATTACAGAAGTTTTTGAAATACAACCAAAAACTTTTTCAACAGTAGTAGATAACTCTATATTACCAGAATTTATATTATTTCATAAATTTTCTAAGCAAAAATTGTTTTTTTATAAACAGTTCAAAAAAATTATAAAAACATCAGATTATTTTATATCAACAGAAATAACTTATAGTAAAATAAAAATAGGGAATTTTACATCTCCTTCTTACGCTACTATTTTTTTGAAACCAAAAAAATAATGAAAAAAAAAATATTAATTTGTTTTCACAATTACTATGCAATTAATCAATATATAAAGGATTTTGAAATTTTATCTAAGCAATATGAAATCAAATTGATATTAAGTAATTATTTGATAGATAAAAAAAAGGAGCTATCTATTAGAAAAGATATTAGTAAAGCAAATATAAAAGAATTATTTATCATACCTTTTTACGAAAAAAAAATGACAAGGTCATTTTTTTCAATTTTTAAGACTCAATTTTTCATAAAAAAATTAAAAGATAAAATAAAATTTTCAGAGATTAATTGTTGTTTAGCTGATAATAAATTCTTTATATGGAATAGAATAATAATAGAGCATTTATTACCAAAAGAATGTTTGAAAATTGGAATTACCCATGAAGCCACACCTCTACCACTGGAACTATTTGAAAAAATATTAAAAGGAGAAGATGTATTCGACGTTACAAAAAATGTTCATAAATTAAGAAGTGATACAAAAAAAGAAATTAAAAAAAATCACTCTTTGATAAAAAAGATCTCAAACGTACTTAAGCGTTTTATGGATACAATTTTAGATCGACAAATAATTTCATATATTTTTTATGGAAAAAAATTTAATTACAAAAAGTATGACTTAAAAACTGGACAAGAAACAGATCCATTCGATTATAGAATTTCATTTGTCTATACTAGTTATTTTTTTTGGAACAAATGGTATAAAAATAAAAACGTTTTTTTATGCAATTTATTTTCAAGTTGCGAATGCAATAATGATCATAAAAAAAAAATTTTATTTGTTTCCTCAGGTCCTTTATATGTGAAGCCTCTGAAAGAGATTGATCCAGATCATAAAATGTTAGATGATCAAATTTTGAATATATCTAATTTTATAAATAAATTAATAAACGAAAATCCTTTATTACAAAAAATAGATATAAAACATCATCCGAGATCTACGAGTGAAAATATCGAGCTTTTTGAAAAAAAACTTAAGAACAAAATTAATAAGCATCTCCAAATTAAAATTTTAAGCAAAGATGAAAAACTTACAAATTTATCTTGTGAATATAAAGTTGCATTCGGAACATTATCATCTGCATTACTGGATTTAAAAAGAAATTGTAATAAAATTGACGTTTTCTGTTTAAAATCTTTAAGTGTAAAGAGGTTTGGTGATTTATATTTTTTGAAATTATTTAATGAAGATATACACTTTTATGATGATTTTAAAAATGAATTAGACAAAAATAATGAAACTTATCAAGTGCATTCCCAGTCAGTAAATAAATTTAATTTTTGTGATTTAATTAATGATTTAATTTCTAATAAATTTTAGCTTACAAAATATTTTTTTTATTTTTTTGATACCATCTTAAGGTGTAATCTAATCCTTTATTTAAATCAGTACTTACTTTGAAATCGAATTCTTTTTTTATTTTTGATATAGAAATTTTCCTAAAAGGTATCATGCTAGGCATGTTCTTTAAATATTTTATTTTTTTTTTATTTGATGTCAATTTAGAGAGAATACTAACTATATGATTTATTGATACCGACTTTCCTGATGAAACGTTGTAAGTATTATGATTTTTTGAATTACCAATTATTTTTATTAGCACATTACAAAAGTCTTCAATATATAAAAAATCTTTAATATCTTTTCCATTTCCCCATACATCAATCTTTTCATTTTTATTGCAGAATTTTCTTATTAAAGAAGGAATCACTTTTGATTTTAGTTTATCAAATTTGTCAAAAGGACCATATAGATTGCCAGGTCTTATAATCAAAGTGACCATTTTATTTTTAAGTTTTGTTGAATAAATCTCACATAACTTTTCACTAAATAGTTTCATCCAACCAACAACAAAATATGACTTATAAAATTTATAATTTACATCATCCTCTTTCATTGATTTTCTGCTTTGAGGGTAAACTGTATTACTACTAATAAATACAAATTTTTTTACTTTATTTAGATAACATGCTTTAATTATATTCAAATTCATTATAACGTTTGGATCTAAGTGGGATAATGGATCTCTCTTTATAATTGCAGCACCAGATGAATTTGCTGCACACATAATTACAATTTCTTTATTTTTGGTAATTTTTTTACATTCATCAATATTTTCTAAATTGACCTTTTTATATTTTACACCTGATAATTTTTTAAATTTTTTATTCTTATAGTATGTGGCACTTATATTTCTATTTTTTTTTTTTAATTGGAGTAACAAATTTGTACCTACAAACCCAGAGCCTCCTAGTACTAAAATATTTTTTGAATTCATTTTTATTTATAAAAAAAATTATTATTTACTTTTAACAAATTTTAAGTATCTCGCTTTGATAAAATTGGCTTTTTTATAGGCCATTTAATTTTTAATCGTTTATCGTTCCATTTAAGGGTAAATTGAGATTTAAAATTATAATATGTGGTTTGTTTATAATGAAAAATACACATTTTCGATAATACTAAATGTCCATTTCCAAATTTTGGAGGTATCAATATTGATTTTCTATTATCATCAGAAACTATAAAAGTTTGACTTTTAAGATATTGACTTGCTTTAGGATTATTATTAACGACAACTAATAAAATTTTACCAAATATACATCTTATTAATTTCCAGGTTTTATTATCTCCATGGATACCTCTTAAAACGTTTTTTTTTGATATTGAGATGTCATCCTGAACAAAGTTTATTTTTTTTTTCTTTTTGGTAAAAAATTCTTTATTGTATATCTCTATGTATTTACCTCTAAAATCTTTAAATTCTGTTTGTGTCACTTCAAAAACTCCATTTAATTTTGTCTTCTTAAATTTCCAGTTTTTATATGTTTTCATATGTTAGAATTAAGAATGATACCATTACATTTGTGAATAAACATTATTATATTAACTTTCGTATACATTTCAATCAATAATGATTAATTATCTAAAAGATTGTTTGGTTTTAAATTCTTATAAAAATAATTTTTTTTATTAATTAATAAAATATTTTTTATCTGATCTTTTTTTAAAGCTTTTTGATTAAGAATATTTAAATTTTTTTTAAACTCAGATTTATTTTGTATACCAATAATTAAGCTTGATACAAATTTATAACTATTAACAAATTTTATTGCTGTGTTTTCTATATCCTCATTACAAATTTTTTTTATTTCAAGTAAAGCTTTTCTCCATAAAACTAGTTGTTGTTTTGCTAGGCCATTTCTATGATCCTTTTTTTTAAATATTTGATTTTTTTTTAATAAAAAATTTTCAGTAAAAATTCCAAAATTTAAGATTGTTCGTGCTAAAATTGATATATTATTTTTTTTTATTATTTTTAAAATTTTTGGATTTAGAATTCTCAGATCCAATAAGTTAAAGTTACATTGTATAACTGAAGTCATATAATTTTTATTCAAATTTAGAATTTCATTAGGTGAACCTAAGGTCAGCCCATATTCTCTAATAACACCTTTCTTTTTTAATTTTTTTAAATAGTTTATATATCTTATACAATCTTCACTATTAACTTTTGGATTATATAACTGCAAAATATCAATGTAATCACTTTTAATTGATTTAAGTATACTTGAAACCTGTTTATCAGCAGTTTTCCGATCAAATGGAATTCTTGAATAATTTTTAGATACTCCCAATTTAGAGGCAATAATTACATTTGATCTTATTTTCTGAATAGTCTCTCCCACTATTTTTTCTGCATTACCATAAGTCAAGGAAGTATCAAAAAAGTTTATTCCATTTTCAAAAGCTTCTAAAATAGTTTTTTTTGCTTTTTCTTTTGAATAAAAACCATATGAAAGATTGTTGATAGTGCTCCCTCCTAAACCCCAGGTTCCCAATGATATTTTTGAAACTTTAATCTTAGCCCAACCTATTTTTGTGTATTGGGTTTTAAACAATGTATGAATTTCCAATTATATTAGATCTATCTCTTTCATTAATTGATGACTTTGAGTTTTTATTTAACGATATTATATCACAAACATATTTTCCGCTTCTATGACCATACCAAATCACTTCTCTCATCCAGTCCTCCCAATTATTATAAATTAAATCTGATTTTATTATTTTATATTCATTTTCAGATTGCAAAAGATCGAAATCTAAATTTTGTTTCATCAATTCAAAAGTTTCAATAAAATTATAACTCAAAGTTAATTGTACATCTTTTGATTCAAATGGTTTTCTCATCAAAAATTTATTTAATAAAATAACTTCAGAAATCATTTTACCAAAATTAAGAATTTTTCTATCATCATATTTCATCATAAATTTTTCACTTTCTTTATAAAAAAGATCAAATTTATTTTCTTTCAAAATTTTAATATAGATATATTCCCCAGGGGGCCAAAAAATATCTAACCAATCTTTATTATGAATAAATTCTGGTTCTCCTTTAGTAATATCATTTGAATGTTCATAGAATGAGTCTATAATTTCTGTGAATACAGGATATTCTTTGTCACCTCTAAGTTTCATCAAATCTTCAAAGATATTTTTAAAAGAAACTTTAAATAATTTATTAATTAAAATTATTGGTAACTGTAATACTTTATTAAAATAGAAAAATTCACTTATCGATGCATAAACTCTTGTTTTAACCCAGTCATCTTTACAAAGATCTTTAGTGCTTATCACTAATTCTTGTTTTTCATATATACCATCATCAGGTATTTCTTCTTGAGAACCATGAGGATTTACAATAGGTGTTTCAACAGTTTTAATTTTATTTCTTTTTAAGTAATCATCACTTGCCATCTCTGCATTAGGTAGAATTGAAAGATTGTTATATTGTATTCTATTATGTTGACCAGACTCTATTACCATAGAAACTCCTTCAGCAAATGAATTGTAACTATCACCTGGCAAACCCAATATAAATTCTGTGTATGTGGGTATGCCATCTTTAGTAAATCTTCTTTGTAATTCCTCATAATCCTTAATTGAGATATTGTCTCTTTTTATTTCTTTTAAAGTATGAGAGTCTACTGACTGCATAGCTAAGGTAACACCCTTGCTTAAGTTATTTTCTGCTAGTAATTTTTGTACCTTATATGCTCTTTCTCTGGAATTTTTAGTATTTTGTACTGACAACACATGTGGATATCCATATTTCTTTTTATTCTCAACAGCTTTTTTTGCAATTTCATAGTCTCTAGGTAGCATTCCAAAATTAGCGTCACAACAAAATATAAATTCTACTTTATTTTTTGAAAACCAATCAAGTTCAGCAAATACTCTGTCCAATTCCATTCTTGCCACCTTACTATTAGTTGCAGATCCCCAATCACAATAAGCACAGGAGAAAGGACATCCTCTGTTAGTCTCCCAACTTGCCAACCATCTTTCATCTGGATTTTCTTTGATGAGCTGATTAAACACACCTGTTAAATATGGAGAAGGGGCTTTTTCAAATGTTTTTAATCTGGGTATATTTTTATTATTTTTATAATGTAATTTATTATCAAAGTAACTTATGTTTGGTATTTCACCTAAATTCTTGTTAGGAAAATTTTCAATGAGCTGAAATATTGTTCTTTCGCCTTCTTGATGAATGCACACATCTATAAAATTATATTTTTTCAAAAATTCTTGAGATTTATTTTCTATAGGATCTGGCACTGAAGGTCCTCCAAATACAATATACTTACTTGGATCTATTCGTTTCAGCTCTTCAGCGATTTTTAGAGAAATTTCTTTATTCCACACATAAATACTGAATAGAATAATATCACAATGTTTAAGTCTATCTACGCTATCCTTAAGTGATATTCTTTTATAGATGGTTGGTTCAAAGAAATATTCATCTATTTTTTTTTTTGTATTATGAATAAAGTATGCCTGTAGGATACCAATTGAGTAAGGAAGATAGTATTGACCAGCAAATCCATTGTTAATCTGGGTGGAGCCTATTATTATTTTTTTCATTTTATTTTTTTTAAACTTATCAATTTTTCTTTTAATAGATACATATAAAATATCGCAATCATATATGATGAAACTATGTTTCCCCTTTTGACTAATTTGAAAAAATCTCTAATCTTGACAATGTTTACACTTTCAATCTCTTTACTAAATTTTTTTTTTGAATATTTTTTTAAAACTTCAATATATTTATTATCAATTTTCGTCATAAATACATGTGGATAAGCTTTTGATCTTTGAGGATTAATGGACAGTTTAGT
>JACWDK010000008.1 GCA_014654165.1 Pelagibacterales bacterium SAG-MED13
ACTTCCACTTTTAATCAATCTTAAGTGCAGTTGTTTAGGCTGCATTTTTAATTTAGCCTTGTTCAGCATTAGATCCTATAGCAACAGCACAAATTGAAGAATTGATTGATGAATTAAAAAAAGAGCACACAATAATAATTGTAACTCATTCTATGGCTCAAGCGGCACGTGTATCTCAAAATACAGGTTTTTTTCACTTAGGACAATTGATAGAACATGGATCTACTGATAAAATATTTAAGAATCCTGATAATAAAAAAACCCAGGACTATATAACCGGGAGGTTTGGATAATGTCTGAAGCACCACATACAGTTAAATCTTACGAAGAAGAACTAAAAAATCTCAATGCTAATATCATTAAAATGGGAAGTGCATGTGAGGAAGCTTTGGGTAAAGCAATTCAAGCCATTACTACAAGAAATAGCGACTTTGCGGAAGCAGTAATTCAAGACGATGAAAAAATAGATAAATATGAATCTTTGATTGAACAACAAGTCGTAAATTTAATTGCATTGAGACAACCTATGGCAATTGATTTAAGAGAGACAGTAACGGCTTTGAAAATGTCTTCAGATTTAGAAAGAATAGGTGATTTAGCAAAAAATATATCCAAGAGAACACTTTTACTTAATGAAAAACTTCCAAAGAATTTGGTAGATTCACTAAATAGAGTATCTACCAATGTTCAAAAACAATTAAAATCAACATTAGACGCTTATTTAGAAAGATCTGCGCCAATGGCAGTAAATGTTTGGGAAGGTGATGAGCAAATAGATGATCTAACAAATCTTTGTATGCAAGAAGTTATAAAATATCTTAAAGAAAATGAAAAAAATTTAGAGGATGGAACTCACTTGTTGTTTGTGACCAAAAACATTGAGCGTATTGGTGATCATACTACAAATGTTGCAGAACAAATTTATTATTTAGTTAAAGGTGAATATTTAGAAGGTGACAGACCTAAGGGCACTGAGCCAATTGTAACTGGAGAAAAATGATTTATGTCAGCTCATGTTTTCATAGCTGAAGATGAAGCATCAATTGTTAGTTTGTTAAAGTATAATCTTGAAAAAGAAGGTTATAAAGTCAGTCATTCAGAAAATGGAGAAGATGCTCTTAAACAAATAAAATCAAAACAGCCAGATTTGATATTAATGGATTGGATGTTACCTGAATTATCTGGTGTTGAAATTTGTAAAAACTTAAAAAAAGATAATAAGTTTAATGATATTCCTGTCATTATGTTAACTGCAAAAGGGGAGGAAGAAGACAAATTAAAAGCATTTGATACAGGTGCAGATGATTATGTAACTAAACCTTTTAGTCAAAAAGAATTAAATGCTAGAATTAAATCTTTATTGAGAAGATCTAAGCCTCAATCATCATCAGACATTGTAGAATTTACTGATTTAAAAATAGATCGGATTACAAAAAGAGTTTATAGAAAAGATAAGGAAATTACTTTAGGTCCAACTGAATTTAAACTATTAGATTTTTTTATCAAAAATCCAAAAAGAGTTTATTCAAGAGAACAACTTCTAAATAATGTTTGGGGGGAAGATATATATGTTGAGTCTAGAACAGTAGATGTTCATATTAGAAGATTAAGACAAGCAATTAACATACAAAATACAAAACCTTTAATTAGAACAGTGAGATCAGCTGGTTATTCTTTAGAATCTTGAAGATCTTTGGGCCTTATAAATTCTTTTAATACTCCTTTTTTCTCAACTTCATTCCAGGATTTAATATCAAACTCAATTTTTGCAAATGCTGCTGTTGGGAATTTATAATTCATTAGTTTAAAATTATTCGTATTATGATTTTTTGTAAGATTTCGTACTAAATTTTTCACTGATGGTTCATGGTTTATAACCAAAATTGATTTATATTCACTGGATATTTCTTTAATTTTTTTTACAATTACATTCTCATCAACCAAATATAAATCTTTTGAAAAATTAACTTTTTTTGGTTTAATAATTTTCTTGGATAAAATTTCAAAAGTTTTTTTTGTTCTTTTTGATGATGAAATTAATGCATAATCAAATTTAAATTTTTTTTTAACAAAAAATTCACAAATCATTTTTGCATTTTTCTTGCCTCTTTTACTAAGTGGTCTATCAAAATCATTAATATTTAAATCATCCCAACTAGATTTCGCGTGTCGCATGACGTATAATTGATACATAAAATCTAAATATATGACTGCTTTAAAAAAACAACATAAAGAAGAGCTGAAATCTAAATATCTGAATAGAGAGCTTTCTTGGTTAAAATTCAACGATAGAGTACTTCTAGAAGCACAAAATACTGAAAATCCTCTTTATGAAAGAGTAAAATTTTTATCAATTGCTGGTTCTAATCTAGATGAATTTTTTATGGTCCGAGTTGCTGGATTATATAGTCAAATAAAACAAGAAGTTGACTCATTAAGTTCTGATGGTTTGACACCTGAAGAACAGATGGATGAGGTAGTACTTGAAACTAAAAATTTATTAAAAAAACAGAACAAAATTTTTACTCAACTGATTATGGAATTAAAAAAAAATAATATCAGTTTAGTTAAACCTGTTAATTTAAATACTAAGGATAAAAAAAAACTTCTAGAAATATTTAAAGAAGAGATTTACCCTTTATTAACACCATCAGCAATTGATCCTGCGCACCCATTTCCATTCATAATCAATCAAGGAAGAGCGCTTGTAATGAAGTTGAGAAAAAAAAATAAAAAAAGGGTTTTAAACTCCATAATAGTAATACCAAAAGCATTATCTAGATTTATTGAAATAGAGTCTTCAAAAAATCATAAGAAATTTGTAATTCTAGATGATGTAATAAGTTTTTTTGCTAATGAAATTTTTCCAGATCATGATTTAGAAAAGAAAATGATTTTTAGAGTAATAAGAGATAGTGATGTAGAAATTCAAGAAGAAGCGGAAGATTTAGTTAGATCTTTTGAATTGGCTTTAAAAAGACGTAGAACGGGTGATATTGTTCGTTTAGAGATCCTCGAAAATAGCGATAATGAATTGGTAAAATTTATTACAAATAAATTAGAAATAAATCCCGATTATATTTACGATGTATCTGGCCTTGTTGGAATTCAAGATATAGATCAAATATGTAAAGTAAAAAATCCAAAATTAAGATTTAAGCATTTTACACCTAGAGAAGTTGAAAGATTAAAAGAATATAATGATAACTTTTTTGAAACTATTAAAAAGAAAGATTTAGTTGTTCATCATCCTTTTGAAACATTTGACTCAGTAATTGAATTTTTAAACCAAGCAGCAAATGATAAAAAAGTTATAGCTATAAAACAAACTCTATATAGAACAACTCTAGACTCACCAATTGTTAAAGCTTTAATAACAGCAGCAGAAAACGGAAAAACAGTTACCGCTTTAATTGAAATTAAAGCTAGATTTGATGAGGAAGCTAATATTCAACTATCAAGAAGTTTAGAAAAAGTAGGTGTTCAAATTGTTTATGGTTTTGCCAAATATAAAACTCATGCAAAATCTTCATTAGTTTTAAGAAGAGAACAAGGTAAAATACAAACTTATTTTCATTTAGGAACTGGCAATTATCATCCTGTAAATGCTAAGATTTATACTGATTTGTCTTTATTCAGTTGTGATAAAAAAATGGCATCAGATGTTGAAAAGTTTTTTAATTATGTAACAGGATACGCAAAACCAAAAAATTTAAACAAAATTTCTATTTCACCAGTAAATATGAGACAAACCTTAAATAAAAATATTGATGCTGAAATTGAAAATTCTAAAAATGGAAAATTTGCAGCTATTTGGGCAAAAATGAATTCACTAGTAGATCCAGAAATTATTGATAAACTTTATGAAGCTTCGAATGCTGGTGTAAAAATTCATTTATTTGTAAGGGGTGTTTGTTGTTTAAGACCAGGAGTTAAAGATAGATCAGAAAACATAGTTGTAAAAAGTATCATAGGAAGATTTTTGGAGCATTCTAGAATTTACTGCTTTAGTAATGGTACAAAAAAAATGCCTAATAGAAATGCAAAAGTATATATTTCTTCAGCCGATTTAATGCCGAGAAATTTAAATAGAAGAGTAGAACTTCTAGTGCCAATTGAAAATGAAACTGTTCATGAGCAAATTTTAGATCAAATAATGTTAGCAAATTATCTTGATACTAGTCAGAGCTGGGTGCTCAATGCTGATGGTAATTATAAAAAAATTAAATATAGTAAGAAAGATTCTTTTTCAGCTCATGAATATTTTATGAATAATCCGAGCTTATCTGGAAGAGGTAAGGCTAAATTAAAAATGCAGCCTAAACAACTGCACTTAAGATTGATTAAAAGTGGAAGTAATTAAAAGTAAAAATAGTTTAAAATTTAAACAGGCAAAATTAGCTATAATAGACATTGGATCAAACTCTATAAGAATGCTAATTTATGAAGATTTCAGTTCTTCTCGTGTGCCTTTTTTTAATGAAAAAGCAGTTTGTGAACTTGGAAAAAATTTAGATAAATCCAAAAAGCTTCATAAGTCCGGTACTGAATATGCTTTAAAAGTTTTAAAAAGATTTTCTGAAATTTTAAATGTTTCAAAAATCACAAATTTAAAAATCATTGCAACAGCAGTTTTAAGAGAAGCAACTGATACAAAACCATTTATTGATGAAGTCGAAAAACTTTTTAAAACTAAGATTAATATATTGTCAGGAGATGAAGAAGCTGAATGCTCAGCTGAGGGAGTAAAAATAGGCTTTGAAAATGTTGATGGATTAGTTGCTGATCTTGGAGGTGGTAGTTTAGAATTAGCACGAGTTGAAAACAATATAGTAACTAATAAAACCTCATTACCTTTTGGTGTTTTGAGATTATTAAATAATCCAATAGTTAAAAAAAGAAATTTAGCAAAATATATCAAAAAATTATTAAGAGAAGAAAAATGGCTTTCAAAAAAGAGGTTTAATAATTTATATTTAGTTGGAGGTACTTGGCGATCATTATTTAAATTACATCTTTTTCAAAATAATCATCCGGTACATATAATTCATCAATATAGTATTGATAACAATGTTTTATCTAAGTTTGTTGAAAAAATTTCATCTTTTAATAAATCCAAACTTAAAACAGTTGAGTATATTTCAAAATCTAGAACACCATATTTACCTTATAGTTGCATTATACTGGATGAAATTATGAGAGTTACAAATCCAAAAAATATAATTTGTTCTATAAGTGGTTTGCGTGAAGGTTCTTTATCAATTGACTATTTTAAAGATGTAAAAGAATCAGAAATTTTTCATAAAGCTCTTGAGAATGTTGCAAAAAAAGAGGTGATTTAGGATCGAATTATAAAAAATATTATGATTTTATTCAGCCAGTTTTTGAAGGAAATGAGTACTTTAATAAGAAGTTATTATATTTGTCATGTGTATTAAGTCATATGGATTGGGGATTAGGCGCATTTCAAAAAGCCGAATTAGTATTTCAAGAAACGATTAACACCCCATTACTTAGATTAACTCACAAAGAAAGAATACAATTAGCTTTGTCATGTTATTGGCGTTACTGCAGTATCAAGTATAATCCAAAAATGGAGTATCTAACTTTTTTGAATAATAATGAAATTTTTTCAAGCAAACAAGTTGGAGCAGCATTGAGATTTTCGCAATCATTGACCTCGATATCTACGATATTCTTGGAGGAGTTTAAATTATATAAAAGAGGTAATGCTGTATTTTTGAAAATTCCATCACAACATCAAGAAATAATCTCAAAACAAGTTACTAAAAGATTTAAAGCTCTTGCTAGAGAATTATTTTTGGAACCAAGAGTAATTTACTCAAATAATTCACGATAAATTAAATTTAATACTACTTCTAATTGAGTGATATTTTTTTTGTAACATTATTTTAATTTAAATTAAACAATTGGTTAAATTTTCTGTCATATCTTTCTGATTAAATTTTTAAAAAAAGGAGATTTAAATGAAAATAAATAATTCTAAGATACATAATTTATCAATTGATGAATATGATGAAATAAACAATCCACCACCAGAAGTGGTAGATTTTGACAATATACTTAAAAAAGCTATGAGCAGAAGAAGCTTTATGAAAAATAGTGCTATGTTTGGTGCATCAGCATTTGTTCTTGGTTCTAGTCTTAATATGTTAAGTCCAACAGATGCTGAAGCTGCATTTTCTGGTCTTATAGATTTTAAGCCAATCAAAGCAGATACAAAAGATGATATTACGGTGCCTGAAGGATATAATTGGGAAATTTTAGCTAAATGGGGTGATCCATTATTTACTAAAGGTAAATGGTTTGATCATTACTCAAGAGGTACTGGTGAAAGTCAAGAACATGCCTTTGGTGATAACAATGATGGTATGGACACTTTTTATACAAAAGATGGTAAAACAATAATTGCAATTAATAATGAATATGTGAATAGGTCTATTATCTATGATAATAGAGGCTCTAAATTACCAGAAACGGCAGATGATGTTAGAAAAGGTAAAGCTGGTCATGGAGTTAGTATCTTTGAAATATCAAATGCAAATGGTAAATGGGAGATAGTAAGAGATTCTAAATATAACAGAAGAATAACTGCAGATTCAAGAATGGAAATCACTGGTCCAGCTAGAGGTCATGATTTGTTAAAAACAATTTCTGATCCAACGGGAACACTATCCTTAGGAACATGGAACAACTGTGGAAATGGTAAAACTCCATGGGGAACTTATCTAGCTTGTGAAGAAAATTTTAATGGTTATTTTTCTAACACAGACCCTAATGCTGATATACCACCTGAATTTAAAAGATATGGCATTTCAACAAAGGATTGGGGTTACGCTTGGGGTAAATTTGATGATAGATTTAATTGGGATCTTGAACCAAATGAACCTAATAGAGCAGGGTATGTTGTTGAAATTGATCCATTAAATCCGTCATCAACACCTAAAAAAAGAACAGCTTTAGGAAGATTTAAACATGAAAATGCTGAGGTAGTCCTTGGTAGAAATAATGAAGTTATTGTTTATCTGGGAGACGATGAAAGAGGTGAATATTTGTATAAATTCGTTTCATCAAGAAAATATAATAAAAACGGTGACAACTCCAACGTATTAGATGATGGAGATTTATTTGTTGCTAAGTTTAACGATAATGGGAAAGGTAAATGGTTACCGTTAACACCTAAAACAACTGGAATGAAATCTAAAGCTGAAATAGCTATTTACACTAGAATGGCAGCATCAGCTGCTGGTGGAACTACAATGGATAGACCTGAATGGGTTGCAGCAAATCCTCTAAAGGCAGAAGCTTATGTTGCTCTAACAAACAACAAAAATAGAGGAAAAAAACCAAATGCAGGTGGTGATGATACATCTGTAAATGGACCTAACCCTAGAGTAAATAACAACTATGGCCAAATAGTTAGATGGACAGCAGATAGAGGTAATCATGCTTCATCTAATTTTAAATGGAATATATTTGCTTTAGTTGGAAATCCATCTGTTCATAAAGGAGCAAATGCTGGATCTAAAAACATAAACAAAGATAATATGTTTAATTCTCCAGATGGAATTAAATTTGATTCTAAAGGAGGATTATGGATCCAAACTGATGGAAAATATTCAAACACAGGAGATTTTGCTGGAATGGGTAATAATCAAATGTTGTATGGAGATCCCAAGACAGGAGAGATCAAAAGATTTCTTGTAGGACCTAATGAGGCAGAGGTCACAGGATTAACTTGGAGTAAAGATTATAAAACAATGTTTGTTGGTATTCAACATCCTGGTGAAAAAGGTAATTCTATATGGCCAGACGGACCTGGAACTGCTCCAAGATCTGCAATTGTAGCTATCAGAAAAAATGATGGCTCTAGAATTGGTTAATTAATTTATTACGTTCCCCTCAAAATACGCTCGGTAAAATTTATCGAGCGTATTTTATTTTAAATCAAGTACATAATTGTTTAAAAAATATTATTTAAATTCATTTAACTTTAACAATAAGTAAATAATTTTGTAACTTAGTTAATCTATAAAGACTTAACAAAATTTGAAATAAAATCATTATTTTTTCCCGTTAAATTTTGTTAATTAACTACTTTCTCCCTTCTCTTAAACTAAGAAGGGAGAAGGACGATTTATTTGATATTAATTATTTATAGATGCAGGAGACTGCTTTGCATTTTTCTTAGCAAGCTTTTTTGCTTTTTTTTCTGCAACCTTTTTTTCTAAACCAGCAATTTTAATATTAATTTTTGACAATTTTTTTTCTTTAGCCGTAATTTTGTTTTTCAGTTTATCAATTGCTTTTAAAATTTTTGTTTTTTTCTTCTCATTTTTTTTTAATTTTTTTCCCATTTCTACCTCCAAATTTTTAGATGATTAATTTAATCACATAATTCATAAATCTGAAAGTTAATTTGATACAACCTGTAGTTTATTGATTTTTAAGATTTGTTATTAGATATAAAAACATTGCTATATGAGAACTATTATTGAATTTTTGATTTAATATTAATTTAAATATGTCTCTTTGATTAAATAGATGAATTTTAATACCTTTTTCTGGCTTCGAAATTTTAATTAAGTTTTTTGTGTAATAACCAGTTATTTTAGTGGTTAGTCTTCCAGGCTCAGTATAAAAAGTTATTATTTTACTCAATTTTGATCTTGATCTATATCCTGTTTCTTCTCTTAATTCTTTGTGTGCTGATTGCAAAGTTGTTTCCCTCTTTTCTACTATGCCAGAAGGAAACTCATAATTAATTTTATTAATTGGAACTCTTTTTTGAGAAACCACTATATATTTGTCTTTAATCTTAGGTATTACTAATGAAAGATTAGAAGTTTTAAGATAATGATAAAACTCTTTTTTCTTAAATTTTTTGTTAATTAAACTTATTCGATTGGTAAGTTTTATATTTTTCAATTCTTCTCTAAAAATAACTTTTTAACAATAAATACAGCAATTAACATTCCTACTAGCTCAGCTAAAATATAATAAGGAGTGTTTAAATAACTAATACCAGTAAAAGACTCTGTAAATGTTCTAGCAATTGCAACAGCTGGATTTGCAAAAGAAGTTGAGGAAGTAAACCAATAACCAGCAGTAATATAAAGACCAACACTAGCAGCAACAGCAATTTTGCCTGACTTCATGGACCCAAAAATTATTATTATAAGGCCCAATGTTGCTATTACCTCAGATGTGAATATGTAAATTCCATCTCTTGACTTAGTAGATAATTCATAAATTTCATGTTCAAAAAAGAAATTAGCTAAACCAACACCAATCAAGCAACCAACCAATTGAGCAATGATATAGTAGGGTAATAGTTTCTTTTTTAATTTACCTGTTATTGCCATTGCGATACTTACAAATGGATTAAAGTGAGCTCCTGATACATCAGCAAATACTGTAATAAGGACAAATAAACCTGCTCCTGTTGCTATTGTGTTTGCAATTAACATCACAGCAATGTCATTAGTTAGGTTTTCAGCCATTAAACCTGAGCCAACAATAATCATTACTAAAAAACAACTGCCTAATAGTTCAGCAAGAAAATAACGACTTTTATTTTTCATTAAGAAGTTCCTTTATTCTTTTATGAATATTATTGTAAACTTTTTCTATTATTTCATCTTTTTTATTCAAGTCATTTGTTTGATTAAGTAATTTAACAGGATCCTCTATATCCCAATGAATTATCTGATCTTTATTGGGCCAAATAGGGCAGACTTCATTATTGGCATTATTACAAACTGTAACAACATAATCCATTTTTATCTGACTTTTGATAAATACATTAAAATTTTTAGACTGATAGTTTGAAAGATCGTAATGTTTTGATAATAAATAATTCTTCACATCTTCATTAATTTTTCCCGTTGGATTACTTCCAGCACTAAAACCTTTATACAAATCATCATACTCGTTGTTTATTATACTTTCAGCAATAATACTTCTTGCTGAATTACCTGTGCATACGAACAATATATTCTTCATTTAAAAAATAACTTTATAAATACCAATTACAAACAATGGAATTTGTAATCCAAAGTTTGTTAAGATTGCTTTATCTTTGCTCATAAATCCAGCTATAGTCCATCCAACAACTCCCAATCCATGAAAATATATATTTAATGGATATATATTTAAATTTGTAAGAAGTATTCCTACTAAAACTAAGAATGTACTAATCCACTTTAGATATTTTTTTAAAAACATAAAATCCCCTTTCGTTGTTATTATTTCAGTTATGTTAAGAATTTATTACAGTTTATAGGAAAAATAATCTTATTTGTTGTTTTCCCAATCAAATCTTGGAAAAGAATCAAAAATTTTAAATATGCCATCCGACCATTGATCACAGACCTTAGAATATTCAGTATCAGTGATATTTAAGCATTTTTGTGAGGCAATTTTATATTCATCTTTTTTATAGACAGCAAAATCAATAGGAGGGCCAACTGTTAAATCACTTTTTAAAGTTGAGTCCATTGAGATTAGGGCACAACGTGATGCATCACCAATAGATACGCTTGGTTTTATAACTCTATCTAAAATGGGTTTGCCGTATTTTACTTCACCAATAACTAGATAAGGTTTGCTATCAGCTGGTTTAATATAATTTCCTTGAGAGTATACTAAGTACAATTCTAATGGTTGACCTTTAATCTGACCACCAACTAAAAATGACGAACCTAATAAAACTGTATCTGTGTTTATTCCTTTTGGCGCTGAATGTTTAATATTTAGTGAACCAATGTAAGATGCAATTTGGTCGAAATCTTTGCATGTGTTTAAATTTATACCATTGTCACCTTTAAGATCATTTTCAATAGATTTATATACTGCTTGAGATGTACCTAAGTTTCCAGAAGTAACTATAATGACACTTCTATCACCAACATCATGAACAAACATTTTTGAATATATATTGACATTATCTAATCCAGCATTTGTTCTAGAGTCTGAGGCAAATACAATTCCATCTTGAGCTTTAATGCCAACACAATAAGTCATAATACTATTAATAATTATTAATTAATTAACATATAATTAAATTCAAGCATAGCTGATATAACTATATCGCAATTGATTGTTTACCCTAATTATTAAACAATCCTTTAATGAGCGAGAAACTCTGGGATAACTACAATGCTACAAAAGCATACGATGGTTATTTTACCAATGAAAATAAATTAAGAAAACATGCCGTTATAATTTCAAATATTTTAGAAAGATATGGAAAAGATAAACTTCAAGAAATTGAAAAAAATTGCCAAAGCACAATAAGTGCCAGAGGTATTAATTTTAGAGTATATGCTGCTAATAATAGGGCAGAGGAAAAGAAGTGGCCACTAGATATTATTCCAAGAATCATTCCTAAATCACAATGGAACAAGGTAACTAAAGGTCTTAAGCAAAGAGTAAAAGCCTTAAATTTATTTATTGATGACGTTTATAATCAAAAGAAAATTTTTAAAGATAATGTCATACCTAGAGAAATTATTTTTGACTCACCATATTACGTAAAAGAATGTGAAGGATTTTCACCTAAATATAAATCCTGGGCAAATATTTCTGGAGTAGATTTAATTAGGAATAAAAATGGAGACTATTTGGTACTTGAAGATAATCTTAGAGTACCCTCAGGTGTTTCTTATATGCTTGAGAACAGAATGGTTATGAGGGATGTGTTTCCTGAACTTTTTTACGAGATATAAAGTTGCATCAATACATCAATACACTAACAAACTTTTTAATTGTATGAACGAATGTATACCTAAAAAAACTGCTCATCCCCACATGGTAGTATTGACACCAGGTATTTATAATTCTGCTTATTTTGAACATTCTTTTTTAGCTGAACAAATGGGTATTGCATTGGTAGAAGGAAAAGATCTTTTTGTTGAAAATGATAACGTTTACATGAAAACTGTGAAAGGTCCTTTGAAAGTTGATTGCATATACAGAAGACTAGACGATAATTTTTTAGACCCAAAAGCCTTCAATAAAGACTCGGTTATTGGTGTTCCAGGTTTATTTAAATGCTGGTTGAAAAAAAATGTGGGTATTATTAATGCAGTGGGAACAGGTGTAGCCGATGACAAGGTTGTTTATTCATACGTAAATAGAATGATAGTTTATTATTTAGGAGAACAACCCGTCTTAAATCAAGTCGAGACTTATTTGTGTCATGATGAAACTCAAAAGAAATATGTTTTAGAAAATCTATCTAAATTAGTTGTAAAGCCTGCTAATGCATCCGGTGGATATGGAATAATGATTGGTCCAAAGGCTTCTTCAAAAGAAAGAGAAGAAGTAGCAGAAAAGATTAAGAAAAACCCAAGGGAATATATTGCTCAACCTTTAGAAACATTATCAACAGCTCCAACAATTACAGAAAAAAATATAGAACCTAGACACTTAGATTTAAGACCCTTCGTTTTAAGTGGTAAAACTAATTATGTAACAACTGGCGGCCTGACTAGGGTTGCTCTTAGAAAAGGAAGTACAATTGTAAATAGTTCGCAAGGTGGTGGATCAAAAGATACTTTAATAGTTGATTAACTTTTATTAAATATTATTTACACGAGTTTATTAGAGAGTAACTATATTATAAAAAATTAGTTATATATTTATGAATAAAGAAACCAATAATTAACAATCCTAGGCCTGCACCATAAATCATTAAGAAATTCATATTTAAAGATTTTGCAAAGAAGAAGGGTAAAAAAAATAGATAACTTATAGGTACAGCAATCAATATACTTTTAGTAAATAGAATTGTTTTTTCTATATCATTGTGTTCATAGTAAGAAAAAGCAATAGCAATAAGCGATACAAGTGGAAGAGCTATAATAAATCCAGCTAATTTCGGATTTTGTCCAGATAACCAGCTCGCAAAGGCAATAATAAGAGCAGCACTGATAACTTTAGCGATGAATAGAATCATAGATAAATATTATATCATATTTCTTGACTTATTATTGTGATGTTATAACATAACAATATGTCAAATAAGGAATTAGTCTTTAATATTATAAAAAAATCTTCAAAGCATTTAACTGCTTATGAGATATTAGATAAACTTCAAAAGGTTAAAAAAACACAACCTATGACAGTTTACAGAGCTCTTGATAGCCTAATAGAAGAAGAACGAATTCATAAATCTAATCAAACAAAAACTTTTATGCTGTGCAATCATTTACATTCAAAAAATCACAGTACAGCAATCGCCATATGTAAAAAATGTGGAGATACAGAGGAGTTAAAATCTAGTCTTTTTGGAAGTTTGTTTAAAAAAAACAACGTAAAAAAATATGATTTTAATACATTTAACATGGAAGTTTTAACTACTTGTAAGGATTGTAATTAATGAAAAAAATAAGTTTTTTAACTTTAGCGATGTGTATTTTTGGTTTTACATTTGTTAGAGCAGCAGAAGGTCATTCACATGAATTACCAGAGTTTCTTCACTTTATGGAAAAACTAATAGAGGAACATAGCATTTTAAGAGGAGCAACTTTTGGCTTTATTCACACATTAATACCTTTAATTGGATTTTATACTGGTTGGAGTATCAATAGATTTCTTAAAATTATCTCTAATGGAGCGATTGCTGGTATAGTTGGAATAGTTTTAGCTCATATCATTGCAGACTTTATAGCAGCTTTAGCTGACCCAGATTTACAAAGTGCTGCTTTTGGAATTGTTATCGGTGGTTTCCTTCCATTATTGGCAGTTCCTTTTTTAGAAAAATATGTCACTAAGAGCAGATATCATACAGTTGTTGGTGACCACGAAGATCTAAAAAAAGATTTGAAAAGAAAACATAGATAGTATTTAATATAAGGGTGAGTACGGTTTCCCTTACACTAGATGAAATATTTGATTTAGCTAAAAAGACTTTATTAGCTAATGGATGTGATGATGAAACAGCATCTATATTATCAGATTTAATCAGAAATGCTGAACGTGATGGTTCTTTATCTCATGGTTTATTTAGATTACCAGCTTATGTAAGTGGTTTAAAAAGTGGAAAAATTAATGGTAAAGGAAAGCCAGAAATCAAAAAGATTTCAGCTTCAGTAATTAAAGTTCAAGGTAATAATTGTTTAGCACCTGTGGTTTTAAATAAAGGCATACCTGAATTAATAAAAGCTGCAAAAGAAAATGGTGTTGCAGTACTTGCAATAAATAATTCTCACCATATGGCTGCGATGTGGCCTGAAACAGAAAAATTAGCAGAAGAAGGTTTAGTTGCTTTTGCTTGTACATCTTACAAGCCTGCAGTAGCACCTGCTGGCGCAATCAAGCCATTATTTGGAACAAACCCAATATCATTTGCTTGGCCAAGACCAGGAAAAACTCCTGTAGTTTATGATATGGCAACAGCCTCAATGGCAATGGGTGAAGTTCAAGTGGCTAAAAGAGAAGGGCATAAGGTACCTCTTGGAACAGGATTAACTAAAGAAGGTAAAGAAACTACTGACCCAGGTGCAATAGCTGATGGTGGTGTATTATTACCTTTTGGTGGTTATAAAGGTTCAGCAATTGCTATGATGGTTGAATTAATGGCTGGTGCTTTAGTTGGTGATAATTTTAGTTTTGAAACAGCTGCTAAAGATAATAATGATGGTGGTCCACCAAGTGGAGGAGAATTTATTCTTGCTATCTCTCCTGATAAAACTGCAGGAACAAATTGGCAAAAACATGCAGATGAATTCTTTGATAAGATGAAATCAATGGGTGAAGTAAGATTACCTGGGGAAAGACGACATAAAAACAGACTAGATAAAGGTCCTCGTAACATTAACGAGGAATTAGTTAATAAAATAAAATCTTTAAGCTAATTTAATTTCTATGGGGGTGTGATCTGAAGGTTTTTCTCTACCTCTAGGGTCTTTATTAATATTTATAGATTTTATTTGGTCGATTAAAGAGTTTGAAACTAAAAAATGATCTATTCTCATCCCATTATTCTTTTGCCATGCACCTCTCATATAATCCCAAAAAGTATAACCTTCTTTCGTTTCATTAAAATGTCTATAAACATCACTAAAACCTAAATTTTGCATCTCTCTAAATTTTTTTCTTATTTCTAATCTATACAAAGCATCATCTTCAAAACTTTTTACATTATAGACATCTTCAGCAGCGGGGATCACATTAAAGTCACCTGCGAGAATAATATTCGAATTTTTTTTAGATAAAGACTTTAATTGTTTAATCAATTGATCCATCCAATTTTTTTTATAGTCATATTTTTCTGTATCAACTGGATTTCCATTAGGAGTATAGATATTAATTAATTGAACAATTTTTTTCTTATACTCAAGCTCAGCAGAAATTATTCTTGATTGTTTTAATTTATCTTTAATTAAATCTGTTCTAATATTTTTTAATTTTCCTTTTGAAATAATAGCAACACCATTATAACTTTTTTGTCCAAATACATGACTTTCATAATCCATTGATGAAAAATCATCATAAGGAAAATTTACATCTTCAGTTTTGATCTCCTGCATCATTAAAATATCTGGTTTATACTTTAAAAGATAACTTTTGATATTTTCAATACGAGCTCGCACGGAATTTACATTCCAGGAAGAAATGAGCATTAAAGAGAGAAAGACACACCACAACCGCAAGAAGATTTAGTTTGTGGATTAGTTATTTTAAATTGTTCACCTATTAATTCTGAAACATAATCAACTTCGGATCCTTTTAAAAGATCAGCAGAAGCTTTATCAATTAAAATATTTTCAAAATTTAAATCATCTTCAGCTTTTGATTGATCAAACGTAAATTCATATTGAAATCCTGAACATCCACCACCTTTGATGGCGATTCTAAAAAAAGACCCCTTATCTTTTTTTGACAACAGAGTATTGATCTGTTTTAGCGCTTTATCAGTAAATTTAATTTCTTTTATCATTATTGATCACTGGTATTACTAATATAATACTTATTAATTTATTTTAAAGGATGAAAAAATACTCAAAGATTGGACAATTTAAAAGCAAAGGTAGAATATTTAATGAATCCTCATCTAAATATAGAAGCCCATTTCAAAGAGATAGGGACAGAATAATTCATAGCGCTTCATTTAGAAGGCTTAAACATAAAACACAAGTATTTGTAAATACTGAGGGTGATCACTTTAGAACAAGAATAACTCATTCAATGGAGGTCGCTCAAATAGCAAGATCAATTGCTCGTTATCTCAATCTAAATGAGGATTTGGCTGAATGTCTAAGCCTTGCTCATGATCTAGGACACACACCTTTTGGTCATGCTGGCGAAGACTCTTTAGATGAATGTATGGATAATTATGGGGGTTTTGATCATAATTTACAAACTTTGAGAATAGTAATGTTTTTGGAAAATAAGTATCTAAGATTTAATGGTTTAAATCTTTCAATTGAAACTTTAGAGGGTCTTTTAAAACATAATGGGCCTGTAGATGACTTAAGTTTAGTTGATAATCTGATAGGGATTAAAAAATTTCAAAATATGATTAATTTTAACACTTATCCATCTATTGAAGCTCAAATATCAGCAATTTCAGATGATATAGCTTATAATAACCATGATATACAAGATGGAATAAAAGCAAATCTATTTAGTTTAGAAGAACTGACTGAAATTAAATTCTTTAGAGATATTCATAAAAAATATAAAAATAAGATTAATAAAAAAAATTACAAAATTGCAACTTATCAAATTATAAGGGACTCAATTGACTTAATGATTAAAGATTTAATAAAGAATACAAAAAAGAATCTAGCAAGAAATAAAATAAACTCTCCAAAGGATATTGTAAAAACTGATCTTTTAATGGTTGATTTCTCAGATAGTATTAAGAACTCAGAAGATGAAATTAGATTTTTTTTAAAAACAAAAATGTATAACAATAAAAATGTATTAACCAAGAATAATAAGGGTAAATCTATAGTTAAAAAATTATTTAATAAGATTAAACAAAATCCAAAAAAATTTATCTCGAAAGAACAACTTTCATTAGATAAGTATAGAGCAATTTCAGATTTTATATCAGGAATGACAGACCGATATGCTATAAACCTTTACAATAATATTAAATGAACATTTTTGAACAATATTTAGATAAAATAAAAAAAATTATATCAGATCAGGCTAAAAATGGAGAATTGATTTTACCTGAAAGGCTAGATGGTATTACAGCTGAAATGCCTCCAGCAAAGTTTAACAGCGACATCTCAACAAATGTCGCAATGTTTTTGTCAAAATTAAATAATAAACCTCCATTAGAATTAGCTAAATTATTGGCAAAACCTATAAAAGAGAATGATGATTTAATTGAAGATGTTTCAGTTGTTAAGCCAGGATTTATAAATATAAAATTTAAGCCAATTTTTTGGACTAACTTTATCCAAAGTATAATTAAAGATTCTGATAATTTTGGAATTAATAGTAATGAAAAAAAGAAAAGTTACTTAATTGAATTTGTTTCAGCTAATCCAACTGGACCTTTACATGTTGGTCATTGTCGTGGAGCTATATTAGGTGATGTAATTGCAAATATTTTGTTATTTAATAAACACAAAGTTACCAAAGAGTATTATGTCAATGACTATGGTAATCAGATTATAAATTTTACAAAATCTGTTTATTTTAGAATAAGAGAAATCCTTTTTAAAGAACCTTTCCCCTCAAAGAATGAAGATCTATATCCTGGGGATTACCTAATTACTTTTGCTGATAATATTGTTAATGCAAATAAAAAGATAAATTTTGAGAATTTTGATCAAATAGCTGAAAAACTAACCGAACAATCAATTGAAGAGGCACTTAAATTAATTAAAAAAAATCTTAATATTTTAGGTATTAATCATGACAATTTTGTTAGTGAAAAAAAAATAGTCACTAATCGAGAAGTTGAAAACGTTATTGATTATCTTCAAAAAACTAAATTTGTTTATAAAGGAAAAATCAAAGCGCCTGTGGGTGAAAACAATGATAAATGGGAAGAAAGAGAGCAATTGCTTTTTAGATCAACTGATTTTGGTGATGATAAAGACAGAGCTTTACAAAAGACTGATGGTTCATGGACTTATTTTGCTAGCGATGTTGCATACCATAAAAATAAATTAGATAGAAAATTTGATTTTTTAATTAATATTCTAGGAGCAGATCATGCAGGTTATATAAAAAGAATATCGTCCTCAGTAGATGCATTATCAAATTCAAAAGGGAAATTGATCTGTAAAGTAAGCCAGTTGGTCAAACTTATTAAAGATAAAAAACCCTTCAAAATGTCTAAGAGAAAAGGTGATTATATAACAGTAGATGATTTAATTAATGAAGTTGGAAAAGATGCAACAAGATTCATTATGCTTAATAGAAGTAGTGACGTAGAACTTGATTTTGATTTTGATAATGTAATTGAGAAATCTAAAGATAATCCTCTATATTATGTTCAGTACTGTTATGCAAGAATAGCTTCAGTTTTCAGACATATCGGTAAAGATTTAAATTCTGAAATCAAAATTAACAACTACGATTTTCAATATACTGATGATGAAATTAATATTTTAAAAAAAATATCTGAATGGCCTAAATGTATTGATATAGCGAGTAACAAACTTGAACCACATAGAATACCAACGTACTTATATGACTTGGCATCGTTATTTCACTCATATTGGAATTTAGGAAGAGATAATCCAGAAAAAAGATTTATTAATGATAAAAAAATAATATCAGATGAAAAATTGATTTTTCTAAAAGCAATTTCTAATGTTGTTAAATCAGGAATGGATATTGTGGGTGTTTCAGTTCCAGAAAAAATGTAATGATTAAAGAAATAAAATATTTAATATTTACTTTTATCATTATTTTATTTTTATTTTTAACTGGTAGATTTTATTTTTCTGATACAAATAAAAAGAATTCATATAGATCCTTTGAAAATATTAATAAAGAAATAGATAATTACACTGAAAAATTACCGATTTTGGAAGATGATACAAAAAATATTATTGAATATATAGAACAATCAAATAACAAAAAAAAGAAAAAATTTAATTTCTGGAAATTATTAGAGTCAAATGAATAATCGAAGATCATTTATAGTTGGTATTAAATCTACAAAACTTTCATTTAAAGAAGTATCTTTTTTAAAAAGTTACAAACCCTGGGGAGTAATATTATTTACTCGAAACATTAAAAATATAAGTCAAACATTAAAGTTAACATCTAATATTAGAAAAATTTTTAATGATAAAAAATATCCAATCTTAATTGATCAAGAGGGTGGACGTGTTAATAGATTAGAAAATATAATTTCATTTCAAAATCTTACATCAGAATTTTTTGGTAATACATATATTAATAATTACACTGAATTTAAATTACTGTATAAATTATTTGTAGATAAAACTTCGTATTTGTTAAAATCAATTGGAGTTAATATCAATACTGTTCCAGTATTAGATTTAAAAGTAAAAGGAGCAACTAATATAATTGGGAATAGGTCCTTTTCTAAAAATGCTGAGATTGTATCTAAAATAGGTGATAATTGTATTAAATATTTTTCAGAAAATGGCATTGGTACTGTAATAAAACATATACCGGGCCATGGACTAGCTAAAGTTGATAGTCATCATTATACACCTATCATAAACAAACAAATCAATTATCTTCTAAAGAACGATTTTCTTGCCTTTAAAAATAAAAAATCCCTTTTTGCAATGACTGGACATATTATTTTTAATAAGATTGATAATAAGAATACAGTTACACATTCTAAAAAAATGATTGAATTAATTAGAAAAAAAATAGGTTTTAAAAACATTCTAATTTCAGATGATTTATCCATGAAAAGTTTAAAGGGAAATTTAATGAATAATACGATTAAAACGTTTAAAGCAGGTTGTAATTTAGCTTTACATTGCAACGGAAATTTAAAACAAATGCAAATAGTAGGACAAAACTCTCCTTTAATAGATAAATTTATTTCTAAAAAAACATCACAATTTTATAAAAATTTAAGTTAGTATTAACGAATGATTGATAATGATTCTGCATTATTTAAAGTAGATGTAGATAACTATAATGGCACTCTTGAAGTTTTGCTAGATTTAGCAAAAGCCCAAAAAGTTAATCTAGAGGACATATCAATAACAAAATTAGCGGATCAGTTTCACAATTTCATTACAAATGAAAAAGATTTAAATCTTGAAATAGCATCTGAATATTTATTAATGGCCACATGGTTAGCATATTTAAAATCTAAATTATTGTTACCTGGCACCCCAGAAGAAGAATTTAAAGTTTTAGAAGTAGCAGAAAAATTAAAACTTCAATTAAAAAAATTAGAATTAATTAGATTATTATCTGAACAGATGCTTAAGAGAAAAAGATTAGGAAGGGAAATCAGAAGTAGGGGAATGAGAGCTGGGATTAGTCCGATATATAATAGTGAATTTAAGATGAATTTATATGAATTATTAAAAACTTACTCATCAATAATTATGACAAAAGATTTTCAAACAATAAATATTCCAAAACTACCAGTTTTTACAACTGAAGAAGGAATAAAAACCATTAAAGAATTTTTTGGTAATTTAATTGACTGGAAAAAACTGGATGATTTAATTCCAAAAAATTTTAAAACAGGTGCAAGATATAAAAGAACTGGTAAGGCAGGTATATTCGCTGGATCATTAGAATTAGTAAAAGAAGGTAATCTAAAAATTAAACAAGAAAATCTTTTTGATGATATTTATATTAGAGAAAACAAATGATAAAAAAAAAAATCAATAAAAAAGATAATATTATTAGTTTTCCAGCTAAGTTATCTTCTATTGAAAAAGAGATTGAAGCAATAATTTTTGCTGCTGCTGAGCCACTAAATATTGAAACTATAGAAAGTAAAATTTCAAAAAAAACTGACGTAGAGAAAATTTTATTAAAGCTACAATTAGAATATTCTGAAAGAGGAATAAATTTGGTTTGTATTTCTAAAAAATGGTCTTTTAGGACTTCACCAAATTTATCTAATTTAATGATACAAGAAAAAACTGTTGAAAAAAAATTGTCTAGAGCAGCTGTAGAAACTTTAGCAATTATCGTTTATCATCAGCCAGTAACTAGGGCTGAAATTGAAGAAATAAGAGGTGTTGCTTTTGGTACCAATACATTAGAAATTTTGATGGAACTTAATTGGGTAAAACCAGGAGGTAGAAAAGATATACCCGGTAAACCAATTTTATATATAACAACTGACGATTTTTTAAGTCATTTCAACCTTCAGAAACTATCTGATTTACCAACAGTTGATGAATTAGGTGCAGCGGGTCTAATAGATAGTAGTAATATAGATAATGCAATTTTTGGCACTGGAAAATTTTATAAAGAAAAGCAAGATGATAAAAAGGATGACATTTACTCAAATATTGATGAAATGTTGAGCAGTACTCTCGATTCAGAAGAAACAAAATAATATAATTTGCTTTATTAATAATAAAAAAAGTCACTTTAAAATTATTGATAAAAGGGATATAAGTTTTTTATGAGCATAGGAATTTGGCAAATAGCTATAGTAGTAATATTAGTCGTCTTATTATTTGGTAGAGGCAAAATATCAAGTTTAATGGGTGATGTTGCTAAAGGAATTAAAAGTTTTAAAAAAGGCATGGCTTCAGATGCAACTGATGACACTGAACCTAAAAATATTTCCGACGACAATCAAGATTCAAATAATAAAGAATAAGTCACATGCCTACTATTGGTTGGTTTGAGATTTTAATAGTAGTTGCAATAGCAATTATTGTTCTTGGTCCTAAAGATTTTCCAGTCATGTTAAAAAAAGTTGGTTCATGGATTGGCGCAGCAAAAAAATATGTCAATAATATACAAAATGAAGTTTCAAATATTGATATTGAAGAAAATAAAATAGAGAAAAAAAAAGAAAAAAACGATGAGTAATGATGAAAATGAAGGTGGTTTTATTAGCCATCTAACAGAATTAAGAAAAAGATTAATTCATAGTTTTATTTTTCTTATAATCTTTTTTATTGCTTGCTATTTTTTTTCAGAACGTTTGTATGGTTTTTTAGTTGAACCTTTTGCACAAGCGGTAAAGAATGACGGATCAGATAGAAGACTTATTTTTACAGCTCTTCAAGAAACATTTTTGACATATCTAAAAATATCTTTCTTCACAGCATTTTTTGTTACATGTCCATTTATCTTGATGCAAATATGGAAGTTCATAGCTCCTGGTCTCTATAAACATGAAAAAATAGCAATTTTACCTTATTTAGTTTTAACACCTATCTTATTTTTTTTAGGAGGAATGTTAGTTTATTACCTGATAATGCCTCTTGCTATAAAATTTTTTCTTTCATTTGAAAGTACAGGTTTATCAACAAACTTACCAATTCAATTAGAAGCTAAAGTAAATGAATATCTTTCATTAGTCATGAAACTTATTTTTGCATTTGGTATAAGTTTTCAATTACCGGTAGTCTTAAGTTTGTTAGCACGAGTTGGGTTAGTAGATTCAGAGTTTTTAAAAAAAAGGAGAAAATATGTGGTTGTAATCATTTTTGCAGCTGCTGCTTTATTAACACCACCTGATCCAATTACGCAAATTGGTTTAGCTATACCATTATTAATTTTATATGAATTATCAATATTTTCTGTAAAATTTATAGAAAAAAAAGATTAAGTAATACTTATGCACAATTTAAAAGAAATTCGAAAAGATTTTGATGCTTTTAAAAAAGCATTAGAAAAAAGATCTATCGATTTAAACTTGGATAAGCTGAAAGAATTAGACATTAAAAATAGAGAGTTTATTCAAAAAAAGGAAAATTTAGAAAAAGAAAAAAAAGAAATTTCAAAATCTAAAGACAAATCTTTATTTGCAAAATCTAAAGAAATTTCAGCATCAATTGAAAAAATTCTAGAAGAACACAAGTCAGTTAAAATAGATTTAGAAAATATATTATCCAATATACCAAACATTCCACATTCAGATGTACCAAAAGGTAATAATGAAAATGATAATATTGAAATTAATAAATCTGGATTAATTCCAAAATTTGATTTTACACCAAAATCTCATTATGACTTAGGTGAAAATCTAGGAATGCTAGATTTCGAACTAGCTACAAAAACTACTGGTTCAAGATTTGTTTTTGTTAAGAATAAATTAGCTTTATTAGAAAGAGCAATCTCTAACTTTATGTTGGACACACATATAAATAAGAATGGCTTTGAAGAAATTTCACCACCATTAATAGCCTCTGAAAATTCAATGTATGGAACTGGTCAACTTCCTAAATTCGAAAATGATCAATTTGAAGTAAAACTTGAAGAGGGCACGGAACGAAAATTTTTAATACCAACTGCAGAAGTCATTTTGACTAATATTGTTAAAGATAAAATTTTAGATTTAAAATCTTTACCTATGAGATTTGTAGCATCAACTCCTTGTTTTAGAAAAGAAGCTGGTAGTTATGGAAAAGATACAAAAGGAATGATTAGACAACATCAATTTTATAAAGTCGAAATGGTTAGTATAGTGGAACAAGAAAAGTGTTTAGAGGAACTTGAAAGAATGACTAATTGTGCAACTGGAATTTTGGATCTTTTAGAATTACCTTACAGAAAAATGATTTTATGTAGTGGAGATATGGGTTTTAGTGCAGAAAAAACTTATGATATTGAAGTGTGGCTACCTTCGGAAAATAAATATAGAGAAATTTCATCTTGTTCTTCTTGTTCAACTTTTCAGGCTCTAAGAATGAAAACAAGATATAAAAATCAAAAAAAAGAAACACTTTATGTTGGTACATTGAATGGGAGTGGTCTTGCTGTAGGAAGAACACTAATAGCTATACTTGAAAATTATCAACAAAAAGATGGATCAATTTCAATTCCTAAAGTACTGAGACCTTATATGGACAATTTGGAATATATTTCACTCAAATAAAGTTGTTTTAATTCTACAGATAGTATAAATATTCATTTTTAAATTAGGAGTTTTATGGAAAGTTCAGGAATAGGCCAATTTATACCTTTAATACTAATTTTTGTTATTTTTTATTTTTTCTTAATAAGACCTCAACAAAAAAAAGTTAAAGAACATAAGGCAATGGTTGAGAGTTTGAAAAAAGGAGATAAAATTGTAACTTCTGGTGGAATCACTGGCACAATCTCTAGGGTAATCGATAACGATAAAGTAGAAGTAGAAATTGCAGATAATGTTACAGTTGAAGTGGTAAGAGGTACCGGTATCCAAAGTTTGATGAATTCTCAAGAAGTTAAGAAATAATTTTTAATTAAATAAAGTGTTATATTTTTCAAAATTAAAAATAATTTTTATTACACTTATTTCTTTATTTTTTATCATTATAACTTTTTCTAATTTCTTAAAACCAAACAATAGCATATTAGATAAAAAAATTAATCTTGGCTTAGATTTACAGGGGGGATCATATCTTTTATTAGAAATAGATAATACACCTGTAATAGAACAGAAACTTCAAAACCTCACTCTTACAATTAGAAACTATTTTAAAGAAAAAAATATTAGAGTTAATAATCTTAAACTCGAAAATCAAAAACTTTCATTTACTGTTGAGGATCAATTTAAACAAACAATTTTAGATGTTTTTACTGATGAAGAAAGCGAGCTTAATCCTTATTATCAAAGATTTAAAAAACATAAATTAGATATCGTTGAAGTAGAAGGTGTATTTGAAGTTAGTTATTCTCGACAAGGAATAGTTGAACTTAAAACCTCATCCCAGGACCAAGCTTTAGAAATTGTAAGAAGAAGAATAGACGAAATTGGAACAAACGAACCAAATATACTTAAAAGAGGAAATGATAGAATTCTAGTTGAATTGCCTGGGTTAGATGATCCCATGAGAATTAAATCATTACTAGGTAAAACTGCTAATTTAACTTTTAGATTTGTAACTAATAGCACAGAAGATTCTTTTGGAGCAGAAAAACTTAAATTTGAAGATAGTTCTGAGGAAGCGGTTGTCAGTAAAAGAATTATTTTAAGTGGTGATAATTTATTAGATGCACAACCAAGAATGAATAATGAAACTAATGAAACTGTTGTTTCTTTTACCCTTGATAGAGTTGGTGCAAAAAGATTTGGTAAAGCAACATCAACAGGAATAGGAAAACAATTAGCAATAGTATTAGATGGGAAAGTTATAAGCGCTCCTGTGATTAGGGATACGATAGCAAGTGGTTCAGGTCAAATAAGTGGAGGATTCACTTTCCAATCAGCAACTGACTTAGCATTATTACTTAGATCTGGAGCTTTACCAGCTCCGTTAAACATCATAGAGGAGAGAACTGTTGGTCCAGATCTGGGACAGGATTCTATAAATGCTGGTATGATAGCACTCTTAATTGGGTTTATTCTTGTAATATTATTTATTTTGGTAAAATATAAAATATTTGGTTTGATAACTAATATAACTTTAATAATAAACTTATTTCTTTTAGTTGGTGTTCTAACAATATTTGAAGCAACCTTAACCTTACCTGGTATAGCAGGGATTATTTTAACAGTAGGTATGGCAGTAGATGCAAATGTATTAATATTTGAGAGAATTAAAGAGGAATTAAAAAATGAAAAAAATTACTTAATTGCATTTGATAGCGGATATACTAAATCTAGAACAGCTATTCTTGATGCAAACATAACTACATTATTAGCTGCAATTATATTGTTTTTTATGGGCTCTGGTCCTATTAAAGGATTTTCTTTAACTTTAGGTATTGGAATTTTTACAACACTATTTTCCGTGTATTTTATAGCTAGATTATTGACTGTTTTGTATGTCTCTAAAAATAAAGATAAAGAAAGATTAATTTAAATGATAACTTTTAATAAATATTATAATAAATTTAATGTTCTTTCTATTATTTTAGTAGTTATTTCTTTAATTTTGTTGACTTTTAAAGGTTTAAATTTTGGAATTGATTTTAAGGGTGGAACTCTAATTGAATTAAGATCAACTGATTCAAAAATTAACACCTCTTCTCTTAGAGATAATCTAAATCAAATGAATTTAGGAGATGTATCAGTAAAAAATTTTGGTAATAAAACTGACTTTTTAATTAAGTTTGAAAATAGTGATAATAAAAATGTTATTGAGGAAATTAAATCTAATTTAGATAAATCTTTTGGAAATAATTTTAATTTTAGAAGAGTAGAAAATGTAGGTCCTAAAGTTAGTTCAGAGTTATTAAAATCTGGTGTTATTGCCATATCTGTTGCCTTAGCACTAATGCTTATTTATATTTGGATAAGATTTGAATGGCAATTTAGTCTTGGAGCAATTTTAGCACTTTTCCACGATGTAATTGTAACTCTGGGTTTATTCTCATTGCTTGGTTTAGAAATAAATTTATCTATTATTGCAGCAGTATTGACAATTGTGGGATATTCAATGAATGATACTGTAGTTATCTTTGATAGAGTTAGAGAAAATTTAAGAAAATATTCTGATATAAAAATATACGAATTAACGAATCTTTCAATAAATGAAACTTTATCTAGAACATTAATAACCTCTATAACAACTTTACTAGCTTTATTGTCTATATTTTTCTTTGGTGGTGAAATTTTAAAAGGATTTTCACTAGCTATGATATTTGGAGTTATTTTTGGAACTTACTCATCGATATACATAGCCAACACAGTGTTAGTCAGACTGAAGGTTTCTCAAAAAACTGTATTACGAGAAGACGATAAAAGTTAATATAAGTTTTGAGCAGCTACCATAGACAGTAGCATTGGCATTGATAGCAAAGTATTAGTTCTAGAAAACAACATTGCAGTTCTTGCGGATTTTGCTTTTAATTCTGGATCACATTCAACAATTCCCAGAGCTCTTTTTTGGTTTGGCCAAATAACAAACCATACATTAAAAGCCATAATAACACCTAACCACATTCCTATACCAATAGCTGTATGTTTTGGAATACCAGACCCTATACTTAAAGTCATAGCATCATGCAAATAACCATTTAAACCAGCTAGAATAAAACCAGATATTATTGTAAAAGCTGCTGCCCATCTAAAATAAAAAAGTGCAGCCGGTGCTATAACTTTACCAATAGCAGGCTTTTGTTCATCAGGAATTTTTGCCATATTAGGTATTTGAACAAAATTAAAATACCAAAGTAAACCAATCCACATAATACCAACTAGAACATGAGTATATCTAGCAACCCAACTCCAAAAAATTCTATCAAAAGCAAATCCATCATTTTGATAGAACATACCTATAAATAATATTATGGCTAAAACTAATGACGCGTGAACTGTTTTAGATAAAGATGAAAGTAAGTTACTCATTTAGTTATTTATATACCATTTTAATATAAATTTAACCCTATAATTTAATTTAATTAAGTAAAGGCTTTAAAAATTTACCTGTATAACTATCTTTTATTTTGCAAATTTCTTCTGGTTTACCTTCAGCAATAATTTTACCACCATTAATACCTCCTTCTGGCCCCATATCTACAATATAATCAGCAGTTTTAATCACATCTAAATTATGCTCTATAACTACTACAGTATTGCCCAAAGCAACAAATGTATGAAGAATTTCAAGTAATTTTTTGATATCATGTTGATGTAATCCAGTAGTTGGTTCATCCAATATATACATTGTTCTACCAGTTGATCTTTTAGATAATTCTTTTGCTAGTTTAATTCTTTGAGCTTCACCACCAGATAATGTTGTTGCTTGTTGGCCAATCTTTATATAACCCAATCCAACTTTTTTTAATGTTAATAATTTTGTTTTTATATTTGATATATTTTCAAAATATTCACATCCCTCATCAACAGTCATATTTAGTACATCAGCTATACTTTTATCTTTAAATTTTATTTCAAGGGTCTCTCGATTATATCTAGTTCCTTTACATTCATCACATTGAATATAAACATCTGGTAAAAAATGCATTTCATAGGTAATAACCCCATCTCCCTCACAAGCTTCACATCTTCCACCTTTTACATTAAATGAAAATCTACCTGGCTTATATCCTCTAGTTTTAGATTCAGGTAATCCCGTAAACCAATCTCTAATTGGACCAAAGGCACCTGTGTAAGTAGCTGGATTAGATCTTGGTGTTCTTCCTATAGGTGATTGATCAATATCAATTATCTTATCTACTAATTCTGTTCCTTTAAATCCTTTAAAAGGTTTTGGAATTTTTCGAGATTTGTTATTATTCAAAGTTAAATTTAAAGCATTATAAAGTGTTTGTAGAACAAGCGTTGACTTACCACTTCCTGATACGCCTGTAACACAAGTTAAACTACCTAGTGGTATCTTTAAATTAACATTATTCAAGTTATTACCTGTTGCTCCTGTGATTTCTAAAAATCTACCATTTTTTGCTAATCTTCTTTTTGAAGGAACGTTAATTTTAAGTTTATTTGATAAATATTTACCAGTAATACTATTTATATTTTGACTTATTTCTTTGAAAGTTCCTTGAGCAACTATTTCTCCACCATTATTTCCTGCTTCAGGTCCCAAATCAATTATATAGTCTGCATTTTCCATAGTTTCTGTATCATGTTCTACAACAATAACTGTATTTCCTAAATCTCTTAATCGTTTTAATGCATTTATAAGCTTTACATTATCTTTTTGATGAAGTCCTATAGAAGGTTCGTCCAATACATATAAGACACCAGTTAAACCTGATCCTATTTGTGAGGCCAATCTAATTCTCTGTGCTTCACCACCAGATAGGGTTCCAGATTCCCGAGAAAGAGTTAGATAATCAAGACCAACATTTAACAAGAAGGTTAATCTCTCATTAATTTCTTTTAAAATATGTTCAGCAATTTTAACTTGTCTTTTGTCTAGATTGTTTTTTAAATTATCAAACCATTTTGCTGCATCAAAAATTGATTTTTCTGTTACTTCACTTATATGCAAACCATCAATTTTAACACAAAGAGCTTCATCTTTTAATCTATGACCATTGCATCTTTCACATTTTGTATCTGACTGATATTGAGCAATTTCCTCTCTTTTCCAATCACTATCTGTTTCAAGATATCTTCTTTCTAAATTATTAATAACACCTTCAAAAGTTTTTTTATGTGAGTATTTTTCATATCCATCGTCATAAGAAAACTTAATTTCATCATCATCAGATCCATAAAGGATTATATCTTTAATTTTTTTAGGTAGTTTTGACCATTTTTCCTCAAGTGAAAAATCATAATGTTTAGCCAAAGACGCTAATGTTTGAGCATAATATAAAGTAGTAGTTTTAGCCCATGGTTCGATAGCACCATCAATAATACTTTTTTTTTCGTTTGGAATTACTAAATTTGGATCAACGTTAAGTTTAATGCCTATACCCTCACACTGCTCACAAGCACCAAATGGACTGTTAAATGAAAATAATCTTGGTTCAATCTCTTCAATAGTAAATCCACTTTCTGGACAAGCAAATTTAGTAGAGAATATTAATTTTTCTATTTTTCTAAATTTTTTTGGCAATGTTTCATCCTCATATTCAACAAACAATAAACCATTTGCTAAATTTACAGCAGTTTCGATACCTTCAGCCAATCTATTTCCTAAGGATGTATTAAGCACTATTCTGTCAACTAATATTGAAATATCATGCTTCACTTTTTTATTAAGTTCAGGTACTTTCTCAATATCACATAAAATTTCATCAACTTTAATTTTTCTAAAACCTCTTTTTTTATAATTAAGAATTTCTTTTCTATACTCTCCTTTACGGCCTCTAACTACTGGAGCATAGAGGTATATGGTTGCTTTTTTTGGAAGTTGTTTAATTTTGTCAACAATTTGTGTGATCGTTTGAGATTCAATAGGCTTACCTGTAAACGGTGAAAAGGGTATACCAGCTCGTGCATATAAAACTCTCATGTAATCATAAATTTCAGTAACTGTTGCAACAGTTGATCTGGGGTTTTTGGATGTATTTTTTTGCTCTATAGATATAGCTGGACTAAGTCCTTCAATAAGATCAACATTAGGTTTTTTCATCTTATCTAAAAATTGTCTAGCGTAAGCTGATAAACTTTCAACATATCTTCTCTGACCTTCAGCATAAACAGTATCAAAGGCAAGTGATGATTTTCCTGACCCAGATAGTCCAGTAATTACTACAAATTTATCCTTAGGAATTTCTAAAGAAATATTCTTTAAATTGTGTTCTTTAGCTCCCTTAATAACTATCTTTTTGATCATATTTTTTGTTGCTTTGAATTAATAAAATTAATATTCAGAGTAAATTGTGGTATAAATCTATTTAATTAATTTAACAAATATTAAAATATTATGGCTGGAAGTTTAAATAAAGTAATTTTAATTGGTCGTTTGGGCGCAGACCCAGAAATCAAACAAATGGTTAATGGTAAAAGTGTTGCTAGGCTTAGTCTAGCTACTGGCCAATCTTGGAAAGACAAAAATACTGGTGAAAAAAAAGAAAAAACAGAATGGCACCGTATAGTTGTATTTAATGAGGGTCTTGTTAATGTTATTCAGCAATACCTAAAAAAAGGTGCTCAAATATATGTTGAAGGCCAATTGACTACACGAAAATGGAAAGATGAACAATCAGGACAAGATAAGTATTCAACAGAAATTGTGCTTCAAGGATATAATTCCACGTTAACAATGCTTGGTGGGGGAAATACAGGTGGCGGAATTCAAAATGATACAACTCAACAAAACAATAATATTGAAGATTCTTCTCAAGTTTCAAACGATATGGATGATGAAATTCCCTTCTAATATTTATGCAAAAAACTGAAGTCCCAAAAGAAAATAATATCAAATTAATCTCAATGCATGATGAGATGAGCTCATCATATTTGTCTTATGCTATGAGTGTTATCGTTAGTCGTGCTTTACCAGATATTAGAGATGGATTAAAACCTGTTCATCGTAGAATTTTGTATGCAATGTATAAAGGTGGTTATGATTGGTCAAAACAGTTTAGAAAATCAGCAAGAATAGTTGGTGATGTGATTGGTAAATATCATCCTCATGGTGATCAGTCTGTTTATGATGCGCTAGTAAGAATGGTTCAGGATTTTTCTATGAGTTTGCCCTTAGTTCAAGGTCAAGGAAATTTTGGATCTATAGATGGAGATCCGGCTGCAGCAATGAGATATACTGAAACAAGATTATCGAAAGTTTCAGAATTTCTCATTAATGACATAGAAAAAAATACTGTTACATTTAAAAGTAATTATGATGAAACAGAAAAAGAACCTACTGTTTTGCCGGCACAATATCCTAATCTTTTGGTAAATGGAGCAGGAGGTATAGCAGTTGGAATGGCAACAAGTATACCACCTCATAATTTAGGTGAAATTATTGACGGAACTTTAGCACTAATAGAAAACAAAGATATTAAGATTAAGGATTTGATGAAACTAATACCAGGTCCAGATTTTCCTACAGGTGGGGTCATTATAGGTAAAGATATTATTAAACAAGGTTACAATAATGGAAGAGGTTCATTTAAAATAAGAGGTGAAGTTTCTTCTGAAATACTTAAAAATGGTAGGGATAGATTAGTAATCACATCAATACCCTATCAAGTTAATAAATCTGTATTGAATGAGAGAATAGCTCAATTAGTAAGAGAAAAAAAAATTGAGGGCATTAAAGATATTAGAGATGAGTCTAATAGAGAGGGCATAAGAGTTGCAATCGACTTAAGAAACGGTGTAGAGCCCGAAACTATTAAAAGACAACTTTATAAAAATACACAAATTGAAAGTTCATTTGGTTTTAATACCTTGGCTATTGTTGAAGGAAAACCCAGAACATGCACACTAAAAGATTTCTTATCAAATTTTATATCTTTTAGAGAAGATGTTGTCATTAAAAAAACCAAATATGATCTTAAAAAAGCTGAGGAAAGAGCACATATTTTAATTGGCTTATCTGTGTCGGTAGAAAATTTAGATAAGGTTATAAAAATAATTCGTTCATCAAAAACTCCTGAACATGCTAAAGACTCGATACTAAAAACAAAATGGAAAATCAATAAAACCCAAAAATTAATTTCATTAGTAGAGGGGAAAAAGACTAAAAATATTTATTCTTTATCGGAACATCAGGTTTTAGCAATTTTAGAGTTAAGATTACAAAAATTAACAGCTCTAGGTATTAATGAAATAGAGATTGAAATTAAAAAGTTAGCTGAGTTAATAGCTAAATTTAAAAAGATTATATCCTCTAAAAAAGAACTTTTGAAAGTTATTAGTGAAGAATTAAAAAATATTAAAGATAAATTTGCAGTCCCAAGAAGAACTAAGATTATAGATGCTATATTAAATTATGATATTGAAGAAACTATTCAGAAACAATCTGTAATAATAACTGTTACTTTGCAGGGATATATTAAAAGAGGGTCTTTAGATGGGGTAAAACAACAAAAAAGAGGTGGTAAAGGAAAATCAGGAATTACAACCAGAGACCAAGACTCTGTAATACAAACATTATCAGTAAATACTCATACATCTGTACTTTTTTTTTCAACGCAGGGACTAGTATATAAGATCAAAGCCTGGAAAATTCCAGAAGGATCACCTTCATCGAAAGGTAAATCATTATTTAATATTCTGCCTTTAAAAAGTCACCAAGCGATCAGCTCGATTATGCCAATGCCTGAAGATGAAAAAGAATCCAAAAATTATCAAATAATATTTGCCACTGCGTTAGGAAAAGTTAGAAAAAATAGCTTAGAAGATTTTTCATCAATTAATACGTCTGGTAAAATAGCGATGAAACTTGATAATAATGACACAATTGTTGGTGTAAAAATTTGTCAGGATGATCAAGATATTATATTAAGTACAAAATTTGGAAAGTGTATAAGGTTTGAGGCAAAAAAATTAAGAGTTTTTAAAGGTAGATCGTCCAAAGGTATAAAAGGTATAGAATTAGCACCAAATGACCAAATTGTATCTTTGTCAGTTATCGATAATGATAAAGTTAAAAAAAATGGAAAGAATTCTAAGGATGAAAAATCCGAAATTGTTGCTAAAGAAAAATTTGTCTTATCAATAAGCGAAAATGGATTTGGTAAGAGAACTTCACACTATGATTACAGGGTTACTAATCGTGGAGGGAAGGGTATTATTGGTATTATAAATTCTCCAAGAAATGGAAATATAACATCCTCATTTCCTGTAAATGAAGGAGATGAGATACTAATATCAACCAACAAAGGAAGAGTTATTAGAGTTGCTGTAAAAGAAATTAGAACAGCTGGCCGAAATACTCAAGGTGTAAAAATTATTAAATTATCTGGTGATGAAAAAGTAGTTTCAGCAATCAAAATTGATGATAACTTAATATAATGTTAAAATCTGCCATATATCCAGGAACATTTGATCCAATAACTTTTGGTCACATTGATGTAATTAAAAAATCTTTGAAACTTTTTGACAAAATTATAGTTGCTGTATCTGATGGTGAAAATAAAAACTATTTATTTGATGTTGAGCAGAGAATTGAGATAGTAAAAAAAGCTCTTTTTAAAGATCTTAAACTTAATAAAAAAAAAATTGTAGTAATACCTTTTCAATCATTGACTACAGACCTTTGTAAGAAATACAAATCAAATATAATTCTAAGAGGATTAAGAGCAGTATCAGATTTTGAATATGAATTTCAATTGGCCGGAATGAATAGAAAATTAAATAATAGTATTGAAACGTTATTTCTGATGTCAGATGTTGAAAACCAAATAATATCATCAAAATTTGTTAAAGAAATTGTAAAATTAAATGGTGATATTAAAAAGTTTACAACAAAAAGTACCATTAAAGCTTTAAAGGAAAAATATGAGTAGGTTTATAAGTAAAACTTTGATTATATTCTTACTTTTAATTAATCAATCAATATCGGAGGAGAATATAATGATCTTAAAACTAAAAGATGGTGATGTAAAAATAGAATTATTTAATGATACAGCACCAAAACATGTCAAAAGAATTAAAGAACTTGCTGATGGAGGTAAATACGACAATGTAGTGTTTCATAGAGTAATTGACGGTTTTATGGCACAAACTGGAGATGTTCAGTTTGGAAATTCAAGCACCAATACTTTTGATATGCAAAGAGCTGGCATGGGAGGGTCAGATAAACCTGATTTAGAGCAAGAGTTTAGTAGTTTACCCCATGAAAGAGGAACATTATCAATGGCCAGATCCTCAGATCCTAATAGTGCTAATAGTCAATTTTTTATTTGTTTTAAAGCTGCTCCTTTTTTAGATAGGCAATACACTGTTTTTGGAAAAGTTATTGAAGGTATGGAATTTGTAGATAAAATAAAAAGAGGAGACGAAAGTAACAATGGATCTGTAACAGATCCAGACAAAATAATTAGCTTTAAGTCTTTATAAATTTTTAAGCAATATTGAAAAAATTTGATTTTAAAGTTTTAACTAAAAGTAATTTTGCTAGACTTGGTGTCATAAACACAAGTAGGGGAGATATTGAAACTCCAGCATTTATGCCAGTTGGTACTCAAGCTACAGTTAAAGCCTGTACAATAAATGATATCAAAAAGACTGGTTCACAAATAATCTTATCTAACACATATCATTTAATGATTAGACCAGGATTAGAAAGAATAGAAAAAGCTGGTGGATTACATAAATTCATGAATTGTGACCTTCCTATATTAACTGACTCAGGTGGATTTCAAGTCATGTCATTATCGAAACTTAATAGAATAGATCGTGAAAAAGGTGCTATTTTTAATTCTCATATAGATGGAAAGAAATTTTTTCTAAGCCCTGAAGAAAGTATAAGAATCCAACTTGGTTTAGGTTCTGATATTGTAATGATTATGGATGAATGTCCCAAAAAAACAAACGATTATGAATTAATTAAAAAGTCAATGAATCTATCGCTCTATTGGGCTGAAAGATCTAAAAAAGCTTTTGGTAATAATCCTCATAAAGCCCTATTTGGTATTATTCAGGGTGGTTTATTTAAAGATTTGAGACTTAAGTCTCTTAATGGATTAACTAAAATTGGTTTTGATGGTTATGCTCTTGGTGGACTAGCAGTTGGAGAGACTCAGGATGAAATGTTCTTAGTTTTAGATAATATTAAAGAACATTTACCTGAGCATAAACCGCATTATTTAATGGGTGTTGGAACCCCTTCAGATATTTTAGGAGCTGTAAAAAGAGGTATAGATATGTTCGATTGCGTTTTGCCAACAAGATCTGGCAGAACTGGTTTAGCATTTACTTGGCAGGGAAGATTAAATATTAAAAATAACAAGTACCAAAATGATAATTCCCCTTTAGATCCTGAATGTTATAATCTTGATTTAAACAAATATTCAAAGAATTATTTAAATCATCTATTTAATACAAACGAGATTTTAGGTTCTATGTTATTGACCTTACATAACATAAATTTTTATCAAGAATTAATGATGGCTATAAGAGAGAATATCAAAAATGACACATTTGATGAATTTCACACCAAATATATTGATATATTGTAATCACGTAAATTTTTTTTTAAAATGATGTTTGAATTATTTAAATAATTCTATATATACAAATTTCATTTGTATGAATGTTTGTGGGCCCTTAGCTCAGTTGGTAGAGCAATTCCCTTTTAAGGAATGGGTCGATGGTTCGAGTCCATCAGGGCTCACCATTAAATTTTACTATATCTTAAGTGGTGGATAATTAATAATTATCTCATTTGTCCATTGATTGATTTTTTTAATTCTATTGTCTGCGGAAGGATGGGTGCTCATAAATTCTGGTGGTGCTTTACCTTTATTCAATTTTTTCATCCTTTCCCAAATTTGAACTGTTTCTCTGATATCATAACCTGATAATGATGAAAAAATCATACCTAAATAGTCGGCTTCGCTTTCTTGTTTACGGTTAAATGGATTCATTAAACCAATTTGAGATAGCAAACCAACTGTATTCATTCCAGTAACTCTATTTACACTTGATAGTTTCCCTCCAGATATAATGTCAAATATTTGAGTGCTTGTATTTAATAAAACTCCACGACTTGCACGCTCAACGGAATGTTTTGCTACAGCATGAGCTATTTCGTGTCCCATAACAGCAGCTAAACCATCCGTATTTTTTGTGACGTCTAGAATTCCAGTATAAACTGCAATTTTTCCACCAGGCATACACCATGCATTTTTAACTTTCTTATTATCAATTAAAATATATTCCCAATCAAAATTGATTGTAGGATCCACAAGACCAGATTTATCAAAGTAATCTGAAATTGAATTTTCCATTTTTTTTCCAATCTCTTTTATTTCATTTAATGATTTGATATCATCACTTAATTTTTCTTTTTCTTTTATTTTTTCATATATTTGAGCAGCTTGTGCATTTAATTTAGCTTCAGGAATGATCTTTAATTGCTTTCGTTCAGTAATAGGAGCGGTAGAGCATGAATTAAGTATAAAACCACAACAACCACAGCCTACAAAAGATAAAAATTTTCTTCTATTCATTTTTATTTAACATTGGTATTATATATATAATGAATCTTAACAATAAAATATTATTAGTATTATTCATAATAGCAATTGTTTTTGTTATATATTCAAGCTTTAATTAAATGAGTAAAAAAAAGAAAAAAAAATCTGTAAGTCTAGCACTTAGAAACTACTTCATTACAGGTGTAGTTGTATTAATACCAATCGGATTTACTCTATATTTAAGTAAATTTTTAATAAGTTTATCCTCGAAAATAATTCCAGAAAATATTAATCCAAATAGTTATTTACCTTACTCCATACCTGGAGTTGAGATTCTTATATCTATTCTTTTTATAACAATCGTAGGTGGATTGTCTTTATCATTTCTAGGTAAGAAGATCTTAAAATTAATAGACGATTTATTTAAAAGAATTCCTTTTTTAAGAACTGTTTATTCTGCGATTCTTCAAATGACTGAAACATTTTCCAAAAAAGAGGACGATAAAAAGAGTGTTGTATTAATCGAGTACCCAAGAAAAGGTGTTTGGGCGGTTGGTTTTGCCACAAAAGAAAATAAAACAGAAATGGCTACTAAAACAAATCAAAAATTAATTAACGTTTTTGTTCCTACTACTCCAAATCCTACAAGTGGTTTTTTATTAATGTTTCCCATTGAAGATGTCATTTATTTAAATATGAGCTTTGAAGAAGCATCTAAGTTTATAGTTTCAGCTGGAACATCTAATGGTAAAAGCTAAACAATATCATTAATTACATCTGCCTGATCATAAAGTTTCATTAAAACTTTATATTTTTTAATATCAATATTATTTATTTCCATATTTCTTACTTGATTTTCAGCAATTTCAAACAAATCATTGTTAAGAATTGGATCAGCTAATTTGAAAATTTTTATACCACTTTGTTTAAAACCAAGAATATCACCAAAACCTCTGATTTTCATGTCTTCTTCTGATATTTCAAAACCATCAGTTGTTTTTTTTAAAATTTGTAATCTTTTTTTTGCATTATCTGTAAGAGTTGATTTAAACATTAAAATACAAGATGATTGTTTTTTTCCCCTACCAACTCTACCTCTAAGTTGATGTAATTGAGAAAGTCCAAACTTATTAGCATTTTCAATTATTATTACATTAGCATTTGGAAAATCAATTCCAACTTCTATGATTGTTGTTGAAACTAATATTTTATATTTATTACTTAAGAATTTATTTAGAATACTTTCTTTTTTATCAATCTCAGTTTTTCCATGCAATAAAGCAACTTTATTAGGAAAAATCTTTTTCAAAAAATCATATTTTTTGATTGCTGATGAATGATCTAATTTATTTGATTCATCTATTAATGGACAAACCCAAAAAATTTGATTTCCATCCTTAATTTCTTTTTTAACAAATTGAATTACCTCACTAATTTTACTCTCTATTTTAGTGTAAGTTTTAACCTCTTTTCTGTTATTTGGTTTTTGTTTAATTATAGATAAGTCCATATCTCCGTATATTGTCATAGTTAATGTTCTTGGTATAGGTGTAGCTGACATAAGCAAAACATCACAATTGTTACCGCCCTTATCTGATAGTTTCTTTCTTTGATTTACTCCAAATTTATGTTGTTCATCAATTATGATTAAGCCTAAATTTTTAAAAATTATTTTTTTTTGAAATATCGAGTGTGTACCAAAAATTATATCTATTTTATTTTCTGAAAGTTGATTTTTAATTATTCTTTTTTCGGAACTTTCCGATTTACTTGATAGAATTTTCATCTTTAAGTTAGCAAAGATTTTTTTAGCAGTTGCATAATGCTGCCTAGCTAATATATCTGTTGGTGCCATGACTGCTACTTGAAATCCAGCTTTTACAGTATTGTATGCCGCTAATAAAGCTACAATAGTTTTACCACTACCAACATCACCCTGAAGAAGTCTAAACATTTTTTGATTTGACATTAAATCATTATTGATTTCATTAAGTGTTTTATACTGATCTTTAGTAAGATTAAAATCGAGATTAGATAAAATTTTATTTTGATATCTTAAATTAAAAATTTTTCTTTTCTTTTTTATTTTCTTTATTTTTTTTCGTATATCTGAATGAACTAAAAAGGACGATAAGATTTCATCATAAGCCAATCTTTTATAAAAATTAGAATTATATTTACCAATATTTTCGGGATCGTGTAATTTAAGTATTGCGTTATTCCAAGATACATTATCGAATTTACTCATAATTTTTGGATCATGCCATTCTTTAAGATTTGGTAGATTTTTTAAAATTTGTTTAATGATATTATTATATACTTTTTCTGAAATCCCTTCAGTTAGTGAATATTTGTTATGTTTATATTTTATTATAGACGCATCTTCTGATAAATATTTTGGATTAGTTATTTGATACTTGTTTCTAAAAAAACTAACTTTACCACTTATAGTAATTTCTTTTTCTAAAGGCAGAATTTTTTTTACATAGCCCTCAAAACTATTAAAAAATATACAATTGATTTGACCTGTTTCATCTCTGCAATTTACTATATTAGGTAGATTTTTTATTCTTGGAAAATTATATTTATATGGTAATACTGTTATTGTTTGAATTTCTCCAATTTTTAAATCCTTAATTTTTGTTGATATACTTCTGTCTGTAAAAGTTCTTGGTAATTTCCACAATAAATCAAAAATACTAAAAATTTTTTTTTTCTTAAGTAAATTCGAAGTTTTTATACCAACGCCCTTAAGATTTTTAAGATCTGATAATAAAAAATTATATGTATTATTATTATCCATTAATCATTAATATAATCAAAAAATGAATTCTGAAATAGAGAAATATAAAAAAAAATTATTATATAGGTCACAATATCGTGGAACTAAAGAAATGGATAAATTAATTGGTAATTTTGTTAAAAAATACATCAATGTTTTTGATAAAAATGAATTAGTAGAATTAGAAAAATTTCTCAATATCGATGATGATACATTATACAAATTTTATAATAACCAAATATCACATAGTGCTATTGAACAAAGTAAAATAACAATATTGTTTAAAAATTATATATACAAATAAAAAATGGCGGAGAGACTGGGATTCGAACCCAGGAAAGAGTTGCCCCTTTGCCGGTTTTCAAGACCGGTGCTTTCAACCGCTCAGCCATCTCTCCTTGTAAGAGCTTTTATAATTAAAAATATTTAATTCAACTATAAAATGATCTATTTAGTAACATAGATTATAAAATTCATAAATTATGAATCATCAATTTAATAAAGGGCTTATTTTAACTTCACTAGGATCATTTTGGTGGGGTTTTATTGGTGTATTATATTTCGAATATATTTCATTTATTGGTCATGTAGAATTAGTAATTCATAGATGCATATGGACTACAATAATGTTGATCTTAACTACAACCCTATTTTCAAAATGGAAAATTTTTTTTGAAATTTTAAAAAAAAAAAAAAATTTATTTGGATTATTTATTTCTGGTTTTTTAATATTTATAAATTGGGCAGTTTGGATTTATGCTGTTTCATCAAATAGAATTATTGATGCAAGTTTTGGATATTTTATAATGCCAATAATTAGTGTTTTTTTAGGGTATATCTTTTTTAATGAAAAACTTAATAATAAAAGAAAATTTTCAATTTTTTTAGTAATCATTTCAATTATTGTTTTAATATTTTTTAATATAAAAAGTTTACCTTGGGTTGGCATCATAGTTGCTTTGAGTTGGGCTTTTTATAATCTTGTAAGAAAAAAGATAAATGTTGATACCGATGTTGGTCTATTAATTGAAAGTTTATTTATTTTCCCATTTGCTTCTGTTGGCTTCTATATTATTGCAGTTAATGGCTATAATGATTTTAATATTTCAAACATTGGATTTAGTTTATTTCTTATACTAGCAGGGCCCATGACCGTAATACCACTATTTCTATATGTTCGTGGTGTTGAATTAATTGGATTGGGTGCTACAGGTATGATTTTCTATATAACACCAACTTTACAATTTATATTAGGATATTTCTATTATAATGAAGAATTCTCCTTTATTAAATTTGTAAGTTTCATTATCATATGGATTGCTGTAATTATATATCTCAAGGATTTGTATGAAAATAATTAAATTTGTTTTTTTGATATTTATTTTAAAATATTCGATATGTGTGGCAGATGATGAATATAAATTTTCTGAATGGAAAAAAAATTTTAAGATTATTGCTTTAAATAATGGTATTTCAGAGAGCACATTTGATAAAACAATGTCTAAAGTTAAATTTCTACCAAAAGTAATTGAGTATGATCGATTCCAACCTGAATTTTATGAAGATACAAAAACATATATTTTAAAAAGAACATCTGAAAATAAGGTAAATAAAGGTCTTAAGTATTATAATCAAAATATTGTGTTAATTGAAAAAATTGAGAGAAAATTTCAAATTGAAAAAGAATTGTTGCTAGCTTTGATGGGAATAGAAACAAATTTTGGAACTTATGTTGGAAAAATGGATATCTTGTCATCCTTAGCTACACTAAGTTTTGATAAAAGAAGATCAGAATTTTTCACAAACGAACTTCTAATATTGCTTAAATTAGTAGAGTCAAAGTATATTGATTATAAAACTTTATATGGTTCTTGGGCAGGAGCTTTTGGTTTTTTTCAATTCATGCCATCAACAATCAAGAATTATGCAATTGATTTTAATAGCGATGATCATATAGACTTAAAAAATTCTTATGATTCTTATGCATCAGCAGCAAATTATTTAAAAAAAATTGGTTGGAGACAAAAAGCACCCTGTTTTTACAAGATAGATTTAAGTGAAGATATACCCAGTATATTTTTGAATGTTTCTGCCAAAAAGATACATTCAAAAAAAAAATTAAAGTTTTTTAAGAAATATATAAAAAATTTTAATCAATTAAATGTTTTGAATGAAAACCAAAAAGTAGCAATTGTAACTCCTGATAAAGATATAATTCCAGATGCAGAAACTTTAAGTCCAGCGTATATTGTTTTTGAAAATTATGAAATAATACTAAAATGGAATAGGTCATTAAGATTTGCTTTAGCAGTCTGTACTTTAAAAAATAAATTTAAAAATGAAATATAATACTATAATTATTTTTTTATTATCTTTATTGTTATTAAGTTGCAATCAATATGGAATTAATGAATCTTCAGTAAAAATTAAAACTATTGAAAAAAAATATAAAAATAGTGGTTTTGCTCTATTATACAATGAAAATTTGAAAAAAAAATTAGATCAAAGATCACTAAATATTTTTCATAAAAATCTTAAAAAAAAATCATTTGTGAAACTAACAAATCCGACGAACGGGAAGTCTTTAATTGCTGAAGTTATTTCAAATAAGGTTAGTTATTCACCTTTTTATAATTCAGTAATAACTAAAAGAATTGCTGAAAACCTTGATTTGAGTTTAGAAGAACCCTATATCGATATAGTTCTAATATCTAAAAACTCAACATTTATAGCAAAAAAAACAAAGACTTATGAGGAAGAAAAAAATGTAGCTGAAAAGGCTCCTATAGATGGTATTCAGATAAGTAATTTAAATATAAAAAACAAAAGCAAAATTAACATTACGACTAATAAAAAATTTTCATACTCTATTAAGGTTGCTGATTTTTATTACAAAGATACTGCTGAGTCGATGATTGATAGGATAAAAGATGAGACAAAATTAAAAAATTTAATCATAATTCAATTATCTAAAACTAATTATAGGGTATTAATAGGTCCTTTTAATGATATAAAAACATTAAAAGATTCATATGAAATAATGAACTCATTATATTTTGAAAACTTAGAAATTTTAAAAAATGTTTAAAAAATTATTAATTTTTTTTTTAATTAACTTCTCTTTTATTTCGTTTTGTAAAGCAAATGTTGACATTAAAGCTCGAACCGCTATTTTACAGGACTTTTTATCTGGTGAAATTCTTTATGAAAAAGATCCTGATATATCAATTTATCCTGCATCTATGACAAAAATAATGACTGCTATAGTAGCTTTCGACTTGATCAAATCAGGTGATATTACACTTCAGGATAAATTTATTATTTCTGAGAAAGCTTGGAGATTATCAACAGCAGGTTATTCATCCATGTTTATAATGGTAGGGGATGAAGTTTCTGTTGAAAATTTATTATTGGGTATAATTGTTGCATCAGGAAATGATGCTTGTATAGCACTTGCAGAAGGAATAGCTGGAACTGAGGAAGAATTTGCGATTATGATGACCTCTAAAGCTAAAGAATTGGGTATGGAAAATACAAATTTTGCTAATTCTTCAGGAATAAATGATCCCGATAATTATTCAACTGTCAGAGATATATTAAAAATGTCAAATTACTTAATTAAAGAACACCCAAAATATTATGAGTGGTTTGCACTAAAAGAATTTACTTGGGATAGAACAGGAGGGGATCCTATAACTCAAGGCAATAGAAACCCACTTTTGTATAAAAATATCGGTGCAGACGGTATTAAGACTGGATATTTAGCATTAGAAAAATATTCGCTGGCTTCATCAATAGATAGAAATGGCAGAAGATTAATTGCAGTTGGAAGCGGATTCGAAACAAAAAACTTAAGATCAAGAGAAAGTTCAAAATTATTAACTTTTGGATTGACCAATTTTGATTTAGTAGAAATTATTAAATCAAATGAACCAATAGATAAAGTTGACGTTTGGTTAGGTAAACAAAAATCTGTCAAAGTTCATGTAGATACAAATATTTACAAGACTATAAAAAAAGCAAAAAAAAAATTATTAAAAGTTTCAATGAAATATGAAGGCCCAATAGAAGCTCCAATTAAAAAAGATCAGATAATTGGAAAACTTAGAGTATTATATGATCAGGAAATTATTGGCGAATATAATTTATTAGCTTCAAATGATGTTGAAAAAATTAATATCTTTTCAAGATTAATTAGATCTATTAATTACTTGATCTGGGGCGATGTCTAAAAAACCAGTAATAGTTTTTGAAGGAATTGAGGGAAGTGGTAAGTCACACCACATTAATGTAATTTGTAAATATCTTACAAAAAAAAAAATAAAATTTATTAAAATTAGAGAACCAGGTGGCAACCCAAATTCTGAGATAATAAGAAAACTAATTCTCAATAAAAAAACCAGCTTCAACAAGAATACAGATTTGCTTCTTTACTTAGCCTCTAGAAGTGAAAATATTGGTCAATTAAAGAAATATTACAAGAAAAGAATTATTTTGATAGATAGATTTATAGACTCCACTTATGCTTATCAACATTTTGGCTTTGGTATAAATCTAAATCTGATTAAGAGCATAAATAATTTCTTATTAAAAAACTTTAAAGTTAGATTTACTTTTTTGAATATTGTGAATCTTAAAAATATGCAAAAAAGATTAAAAAAAAGAAAATCTCTTAATAGATACGACAATTTTAAAAAAAATTTTTATAAAAAAGTACAAAGTGGTTTTTTAAAAATATCAAAAAAAAATAAGGCTAAATATTTGATTATAAACAGTAACTTAGATATCAAAAATAATGAAACTTTGATTATCAATAAATTTAAAGATTTAATTAAATGAATTTAAATCCCATTAATCAATTAAATTTATATGGTCTTGAAAAATATCTTCTTGATTTTATTAATCTATATGAAATTAAAAAACTACCTAACAAAATTTTACTAAGTGGTGAAAAGGGTCTTGGAAAATCAACTTTATCATATCATTTAATAAATTACATTTTGTCAAATAACGAGGAAAATTCTTATGATAAGATCAACTTTAAAATAAATCCAAATAATACTTATTTTAAACAAACATTAAATAAAGCCAATCCTAATTTTTTTTTAGTAGATTTAATAGATGAAAAAAAAAATATCGATATTGAACAAATAAGAAATTTAATTTCAAATTTGAATAAATCGTCTTTTAACAATAAACCAAGATTTGTACTTATAGATAATGTTGATCTTATGAATACTAATTCTGTTAATGCTCTACTCAAAATTTTAGAGGAACCCTCTCAAAATATTTATTTTATTTTAATTAATAATAATAAAAAAATTTTAGATACTTTAAAATCAAGATGTGTAAATTTTAAAATCTTTTTACCAAATGAAAAAATTATTGATGTCACAAATAAATTGTTACAAAATGATATTAGTAAATATATTAATAATGAACTATTAACTTATTATTTTACCCCAGGGAAAGTTTATGATCTAGTTAAATTTGCTAATGCATATAAGTACGATTTAACGCAATATGACCTTTTAGATTTTTTAAAGTTTATATTTAAAGAAAACGTTTATAAAAAAGATATTTTTATTAAAAATATAGTATTCGAATTTATTGAGCTTTATTTGAGAAAAAATTGTTTTAAAACGTCATCTATATTAAATGAACAATATAGCTATTATATAAAAAGAATTTCAGATATTAAGACATTTAATTTAGACGTTGAGTCAATATTAATAGAATTTGAATATAATTTACTAAATGAATAAAAATTTTTATATAACTACACCAATTTACTATCCATCCGCGAATCCTCACATGGGGCACGCTTATTCTAGTATTGTGGCAGATTTTTTTGCAAGATTTAAAAAAATCGATGGTTATAAAGTTTATTTTTTAACTGGTACAGATGAACATGGTTTAAAGATTCAAAGATCTGCTGAAAAACAAAATATAGAACCATATCAATTTTGTAATAAGATTAGTCAAACTTTTAAAGATTTGACTAAAACTTTAAATTTATCTAATACGGACTTTATAAGAACCACAGAAGATAGACATAAAAAATCTGTTCAACATTTGTGGAATGAGCTTATTAAAAATGATGAAATTTATTTATCTAAGTACTCGGGTTGGTATTCTGTATCTGACGAAGCTTTTTATGGTAATGATGAAATTGAAGATATAGAGGGGAAAAAAGTTGCTAAATCTTCTAAATCTTCTGTGGAATGGATAGAAGAAGAATCCTTTTTTTTTCGTTTATCAAAGTGGCAAAAACCTCTCTTAGATTTCTATAAATCTAACCCCAATTTTATTTCTCCAAAGACTAGGAAAAATGAAGTTATTAGTTTTGTTAAAGAGGGTTTAAAGGACCTATCTATTAGTAGAAAAAGTTTTTCGTGGGGAATTAAAGTACCGAATAATAGTGAGCATATCATTTACGTTTGGCTTGATGCTCTGACAAATTATATCAGTGCATTAAACTATCCTAACCTTAAAGATCAACTATATAAAGATTTTTGGCCAGCCTCTATTCATATTATCGGAAAAGATATACTTCGATTTCATGCTGTGTATTGGCCAGCATTTTTAATGGCTGCAAAAATTGATTTACCTTTAAAGATATATGGTCACGGATGGATACTTTCAGGCGATGAGAAAATGTCAAAATCAAAAGGAAATATTTTAGATCCTATAGAAATTATAAACAAGTATGGTTTGGATGCTTTAAGATATTATTTGATAAAAGAGGTGTCTTTTGGCAACGATGGAAATATATCACGTGAGAAGCTAGAAGAATGCATTAATAGTGATTTAGCTAATAATTTTGGAAATCTGTGTCAAAGAGTTACTGCTTTTGCTATAAAAAATTGTTCAAGTAAAATTCCTGAAAAAATTAAGTTTGAAAAAAATGATTTAGTGATTTTAGATAAATATAAAAATAATTTAGATATTATTAGATCAAAAGTGGATGAACAAAATGTAAATTTTTATATTGATTACATAATTAAATCTTTATTTGAGGCTAATAAATATTTTAATGATGAGGAACCCTGGAGTAAAAAAGATGATTTGGTAAGATTAAATACAATAGTTTACACAACTTTTGAAATAGTTAGAAAAATTAGTTTTTTATTATATCCGATAATTCCAGACTCATCATTAAAAGCTTTGAAAATTTTCAACTTAGAAGAAAAGGATGTAGTTTTTTCATCAATTGCTGAAAATGAATTATTAACAAAAGGTGAAAAGATAAATAAAATCGATATATTATTCAAAAAAATGGAAAAAAAAAATGATTGATTCTCATTGTCACTTAGATCACGAACCTCTATTCAGTGATTTATCAAATATAATACATAGATCCAAAAATATAGGTATTGAAAAATTATTAACTATTTCTACTACTTTAGAAAGTTTTACTAAAATTAAGGAAATCATAACAAGAGATGAAATGATTTATGGTACTATTGGTATTCATCCTCACGAAGCTAACAAAGATCAGATAGATGCAGAATTTATTATAAATAATTTCAATGCACATCCTAAAATTATTGGTATAGGCGAAACAGGTTTGGATTTTTATTATAATCATAGCGATAAAGATAAACAAATAAGTAGCTTTATTGAGCATATAGAGGCTTCCATTAAAACTGATTCGCCTTTAATAATTCACTCCAGAGCAGCAGAGAATGAGACTTTTAACATCTTAAATGATTTTAAAAGCAGTAATCTAAAAATATTAATGCATTGCTTTACTGGTTCAAAAAATCTTGCAGACAAATTAATGAACTTAAATGCATACTTTTCAGCTAGTGGAATAATTACCTTTAAAAATTCAATCGAACTACAAAAAACCTTCAGTCACTTGCCATTAGATAAAATTTTAATAGAAACAGATAGTCCATATCTAGCACCAGTTCCTAATAGAGGTAAAAAAAATGAACCATCATTTATTGATTTTACTGCAGCAAAAATGGCTGAAATTAAAAAGATTTCTAAAGAAGAATTAATTAAAACTACTACAAATAACTTTAATAAACTTTTTTTTAATTAATTTAATTATGAAATTTATTATTCTTGGATGTGGTAGTTCAATGGGTGTACCAAGACCTGATGGACATTTTGGAAATTGTGACCCGAATAATAAAAAAAATTATAGAACTAGATGTTCTGCATTAATTAAAACTGATAATGAAAATATTTTAATTGATACGTCGCCCGATCTTCGTTCTCAACTACTTAGACATAAAATAAAAACTATAAGTAAAGTTTTTTATTCTCATATGCATGGTGATCAAAGTCATGGTATTAATGATCTAAGAGTTTTTTATATGCATAATAAAAAAACAATTGATGTTTTTGCAAATAATGCAACATCCAATTACTTGATGAAAACCTTCTCATATATCTTTAAAAGTGAATCAAATGAATATCCAGCTATTCTTAAACTAAATAAGATTAAGAAAAGTTTATTTATTAATGATAAGAAAAAAATTTTTAATATTAAACCAGTAACTGTAGAACATGGTAAAGTTAAATCTATTTGTTATATAGTTGATAAAAGATTAGCTTATATTAGCGATGTAAGTAAAATATATTCAAAGGATTTAAAGTACTTTTTAAACTTAAAGTATTTAATAATTGATTGTTTGTGGTATAAACATCATCCTTCACACTTTAATCTCGAGAAATCTCTTTCTTTTATTAAAATGGTAAAACCTAAAACATCAATTTTAACAAATTTATCTCCAATT
>JACWDK010000009.1 GCA_014654165.1 Pelagibacterales bacterium SAG-MED13
ATATTTTTTTTTAAATTAACTTGAATTTCTACTTCTCCACAATGACATGTTAATTTTTTCGTTATTCTCCCCATTTTCCATGAAACTCATAAACTACTGCTGGTTCATTGCCTACTACCCAGCCATCATGACCTGGATCTATTGAGTATGCATCACCAGCTTTATAAGTTAGTTCTGTTCCATCATCATGTTTGGCACAAACTGCTCCAGAAACTATTACTCCAAGATGTTTTGCTTTGCAGCTATCAGTGCCTACCGTTGGTTTAATGTCTTGTGACCATTTCCAACCTGGCTGTAAAACTAATCTCATTACTCTTTGATCGCCTACTTTTACAATATCTATTTTGGCATTTTTAAAACTCGTGTTACTTTCATCTGGATTATCAAAAGTTTTGACTTCAATTGAGTTCATATTTTTCTCCTTTTATAATTAAATTAGAATTTTAAACTATCTCTGGTTCAAGTTATCCACAAGTATACAAAATATAGTTTTGATGTTCACGTTTTGATTCACTTTTGATTCAATTACAGACTCAAAATACAACCTCTTGCGTGTATTCTATAAATGGGCTATAAATTAGAACAAAACAAGAACATGAAACTAACTATACCATATTATCTGCATAAAGCTGGTGCTGGTTTTCCTTCACCTGCAACTGATTATATCGAAGAAGATATCGATCTAAACATGCATTTAATCAGAAATGTCCCTGCCACCTTCATTATTAGAGTTCAGGGTAAATCAATGGTAGATGTCGGGATCAATGATGGAGATTTATTAGTTGTCGATAAAAGTTTAAAACCAAAAAATTTTTCAACTGTTATTGCAAATGTTCATGATGAACTTGTGGTTAAAACCTTAGTTCAAGAAAGAGATAAAAAATTTCTAACCTCAGGTTCTAAAGAGTTTTCTAATAGAATTTTAATTAACGATGAACAAGATATCTTTATTTGGGGGGTTGTGACTTATGTCATCCATTCAACATACTAGAAAATTAGCTTTGGTTGATTGTAATTCTTTTTATGTTTCTTGTGAGAGATTATTCAATCCTAAAATAAGAAGAAAGCCTGTTGTTGTATTATCCAATAATGATGGTTGTATTATATCAAGATCAAATGAAGCAAAAGCTTTGGGAATTAAAATGGGTGAACCTTATTTTAAAGCTAAAGATATCATTGTTAAAAATAAAGTTGAGGTCTTTTCTTCAAATTATTCTTTATATGGAGACTTATCTAGAAGAGTAATGAGAACACTTAAAAGGTTTAACTCAGAAATAGAGGTTTATTCAATTGATGAGGCTTTTTTAGATTTATCGAATTTTGCTGATAGTGAAGTAGAAAAAGTTGGAAAAGAAATTAGAGGAACTATTTTACAGTGGACCGGTATTCCGACTAGTATTGGTATTGCTAAAACAAAAACTTTGAGCAAAATTGCAAATCATATTGCAAAAAAGAAACAATCAGGTGTTACTAGTTTAATTGGTATAGAAAATTTAGATCCTATTCTCGAAAAAATTGAAATTAATGACGTATGGGGTGTTGGTAGACAGCTTACAAAGTTTTATCAAAAGAATGGAATTTATAATGCTAAACAACTTAAAAATAAATCTAATACGTGGATCAAAAAATCTTCTAATGTTTTGGGTTCAAGAACTGCAATGGAATTAAGAGGTATACCATGTATCAATTTAGAAACTACACAAACAAAAAGAAAAAGTTGCGTTGTTTCAAGATCTTTTGGGAAAAGAATTGAAAAATTTCAAGAATTAAAAGAAGCAGTTGCAAATTATTGTTTAAACGCGTCTGAAAAAATTAGGTCAGAGTCTTTAGTTACAAAAGCTATTACCGTATTTGTTAGAACTAGCCCTTTTCAAAGAAACTTTAGTTATTATTCAAATGCAGAAACAATCGACTTCCCAATAGCAACAAACAATAGCATTGAAATTGTTAAGACTGCAATTAATATTTTAGAAAAGATTTTTAAAAATGGTTACCAATATCAAAAAGCAGGTGTCATGCTTACAGGATTACATAATGATGATGGTAGAAAAAATTTATTTTCATCTGAAAAAGATGAAAAGATAAATAATTTAATGAGATCAATTGATAATACTAATTATAGATACGGAAGATCAACTTTAAGTCTTGCTAGTGCAGGTGTGCAAAAAAAATGGAATATGAGAAGGCAATACTCTTCTAAAATAGATACTGCTGATTTTTATTGCCTGCCTAAAATAAAAGCTATTTAATTTTTGTAATATCTAAAATATTCTTCAAGGAGTTATTAAATTCTTCCATATTCTCCCTCAGTGCTAAATTTGAAATTAAATAAATCATTACTAATAATAATATTAATGGAATAGCAGTTATTACTGAGGCATTACTTTTAATCAGTAAAATATAAACAACTATAAACAATGCTGAACGGAACAAGACTGGCCGCTTAAATACACTAATAATAGAAAGTGAGTGTTTTAATAAACTTGAAAAGTTCATTTGAGAAGGTCCATGATATCTATTTCCTCTAATGGAAGGTATTAAAAATAAATCTTTTTCAATTTTTTTAATGAACCAGAAAAACTATTCCAGGTAGCTTTTTCATTAATCATTTTTTCTACTGTAGTCTTTGGTAAGCAAGTAAAATTTCCATATTTGATAGACTTGCCAGTAAAAGTAAGCGTAATTAGCTTATGAATTTGATAGCAACTTTTGAATAATAAATCCTCTGATCTTTTTATTCTTTCACCTACAATAGGCATGCCATTTGAATTTTCAATTTGCTTTAAAAACTCTTTTATTTCTTCAGGCCTATCTTCTCCATCACCATCCATAGGGATTACATAATCAAAATCCTCTTTTTCATAAATATATTTAAGTCCTGTAGCAATACATCTTGTGTGGCCTTGATTTATTTTCATATTTAATATTTTTACAGAATTAAGATTTTCCAGACTCTTTTCCTCTACAGGGCGATCATGGTTTGATCCATCATTAACAATTATAATAGAAAGTTGAAATTCTGGATCTATCGATAAATTATTAATTTCATCTACGAGCTTAGAAACTGATTGCCAGTCATTATATACAGGTATCAATATTTTAATCTTACTCATGATTTTCAATAATTTCTATACATTACAAAACAGTGCTTAGTATTGAAAGCAACAAATTTTATTGATTTAAAAATTGGCTCAAAAGAAACATCACATTTAACCTTTGGATGATTTACTAAAATAAATCCACCTTTTAAATTTAATGTATCTTTTGAATAATCATACAACCTTGGTCTTGATTTTAAATGATATACTAAATTTCCCCCTATCCACTCATCACCAACTATAGATACCAGTTCTGTGTCTGTGTATTTTTTCCATTCTGACTCAACTATACTTGCAATATTAGCTCCAAGATAATCTGTTCTTTTATCAGTTTTTGTAATTGAGATATAAGCATAAGTAAAAGGTGAAAGGATAAATAAAATTATAAAAGCTGAAATAAATCCATTCAACTTTTTTAAATTTATTTTTGCTTGAAAGATATAAACAACCAATACACCAAAAAACAAATAAAATGGCGTCATCCACATTGTTCTTATTTTTGATCCTGTAAGCATTGAGGTTAAAAACATTAAAGCTATTGGTGCTAAATTAACAAATATCAAAAATAGTAATTTTTTATCCTTAAAAGATATTTTTAACTTAAATTTTTTAATCAAAAAAAATGACATAATAAAAAATGGAATTAATATTCCTGCTTGTTTACCTAAAAATATTAACGGATAAACTATGTGATCTAGAAAACTTGAATTTTCTAATCCAGTTCTAGCTAATCCATAAGTGATAGTTATGTAATCATTATTTGTTAACCAAATTAAATGGGGGACTAATAAAACAACAAAAACCTCTAAGGATATCAAATATTTAAAATCAAATTTTTTATATTTTTTTATAAAAATTGCATAAAAAAATAACAAATCTATTGCTATTAAAAGATAAATAAAAAGGTATTTAGATAAAAAACCTAAAGCAGCAAACACTCCTAGCCAAAAACAATCTTTAAAAGCTATTTGTTGATTATCAAATAACTTCCAAGAATAATAAACACATAATGCCCAAAAGGGTAATTGGCAAACATTCACGTTAAATTCTGGTGATGTAAAATTATAAAAATATATACCTTCTAATAAAAGGACTGAAATTAGGCATAATATTTTATTTTTGAATAAATTTTCCGCAAATTTAAAAACAACAAAAAAGGCTACTACTACAAATATTTGGCTTAATAGATAATAGGCCCAATCTTGAGCACCAAATATTTGATAAAATACCTCAGGAAAAAAAGCACTTACTGGAGGATGCTTATTGAATCCCCATTCTAGATTACTACCCCAGGCAAGAGCCTCGATGGTATCTAAAGGTAAATTATGATTTGTTAAATAAGGAACAATTGTCCAGGTAATTAAATGGGACAGTACAAAAATAAAAAAAATATTATTTATATTTCTGTTAAGGACATTCATAAGTAAATATTTACAATAATTAAGGTTGCTTGACACCCTTAATTTGCTGAATATACTCCCACGAATTCAGTTTGAAATTATGCCTAAAACCACCAAAGTAAAAAAAAAGATTTCTAAAGTTAAAAATAAAACTGTAATAAAGCCAAAATCAAAATTAGCTACTAAACCAAAAGTATTATCAAAAGGTCCAATTAAAATCTCTAAGAACTATACACCGAAAGATACAGAAAAATATATGTGTGAGAAACATAAAGTATTTTTTAGAGTTAAGTTACAGGAATGGAAGAAAGAATTAGTCAGAGCAAACAATGAAGCTCTATATAATGGCAGTATGGACGATAATAGTATTTCTGCAGATATAGTTGATCAAGCAAGTTCATACACTGACAAGAATGTTGAAATGAAAGCAATTAATAGACAAATAAAATTAATCTCAGAAATTGATAAAGCTTTGATTAGAATTAAAGATGATACTTATGGTTACTGTTTAGACACGGCTGAACCTATTGGATTAAAAAGACTAATGGCTAGACCTGTTGCAAAATTTACTATTGCAGCACAAGAAAAACATGAAAAAAATGAGAAAGTATACGCTGATGAATAAAAAAAAGAGAAAAAATAAATCTCCTCATAACCCAATCACTTACAATTTCACAAAAAAATATATTTATTTTTACTATGCTTTTTTTTGGATACTATTGTTATTATTTGTATTTACTAGATGAATAAAAAATTTATTTTCATTATTATAATAATTTTGGCAATAGAGTTTTCTGGTCATGGTATATTTGCTTCTTTGTTTAGACTACTTAACTCAATCAATTAAAGCTAAGGTTTGGGTGGGAATTCTTTTTGATCCATAAAAGCAAAACCTTTTATCACTGCCTCTCTTTCAGCAACTTCATTGTACCATCTAGTTAAATTTTTATAATTAATCAAACCAATATCATGCCATTCATGTCGAGCAATCCACGGAAAAGTTCCAATATCTGAAATATTATAATTGTCACCTGATAAAAATTTTGAAGATGATAGTCTCTCATCTAGCTCTTCATAAATTCTTTTGGATATTTTAAAGTATCTTTCTTCACCAAATGAACTTTTACCAGGATGATAATGATGAAATTGATGATGTTGTCCTAACATCGGACCTACATAACCCATTTGGGCCATTAACCATTGATTGATTTCTAATCTTTCTTTCAGGTCATAAAACTTACCACTTTGTTCAGCTAAGTAGATTAAAATTGCTCCAGACTCAAAAATAGTTTTATTATTCTTATGATCGATAATTACTGGGATTTTGCTTAATGGGCTAATTTTTTTAAAATTTGGTTTGAATTGTTCACCCTTATCAAGATCTATTTTTGTGACTTTATATTCGTATCCAATTTCTTCTAGCATTATACTAATTTTTTTTCCGTTTGGTGTATTTGCAGAAAAAAGTTCTATCACTCTTTTTTACCAAGTCTTTTGAGTAAATTTGATGAGGTTGTAGTAAATTCAAATCTATATTTTTCATTAGGTCGTGCAAGTTTAAAGCACGCTCTAGCTGCTAAGGCTCCTTCATGGAATCCTGATAAAATAAGTTTTAATTTTCCAGGATAAGAACAAATATCCCCAACTGCATAAATACCTTTTTGGTTAGTTTCAAATTTTTCAGTATCAACAGTAATAGTTTTTTTATCAATATTAAGTCCCCAATCTGCAATAGGACCAAGTTGCATAATTAATCCAAAAAAACCTAAAATATAATCGGTCTTTATATTTTTTGTTTTCCCATCATCATGCTTTATTTCAATGTTTTGTATTTGATCAGAACCCATAACATTAGTTAATTGATATTTTGTTAATAGACTTATTTTACCAGATTTTACCAATTCATTCATTTTATTAACGGTAGATTTTGCACCTCTAAACTCGTCCCTTCTGTGTATTAAGGTTACCCTAGAATTTTTTGATAATTCAATTGCCCAATCTAAAGCACTATCCCCACCACCAAATATTGTAACTATTTTACCTTCAAATATTTTTTTGTCTTTAATAGCATAAAATAAAGACTTGTTTTCATATTTTTCACACTCCTTAGGAGAAAATCTTCTGGGCTCAAAAGAGCCTACCCCACCAGCTATTATAACATTGGGGGTTAAAAAAGTTTTACCATTATTTGTTTTAACAAACCAATTATCATTATCTTTTTTAACTTCATCAACTCTTTGATTTAAATGAAATTTAATATCAAAGGGTTTAAGTTGATTAATTAAGTTGTTAGTTAATTCTTTACCAGTGCATTCAGGTACTGCAGGTATATCATAAATTGGCTTGTCAGGATAAAGCTCAATACATTGACCGCCTATTTTATTTAAATTATCAATTATTTCACAATTAAGTCCAATTAAATTTAATTGATGAGCTGTAAATAATCCTGTTGGGCCAGCTCCAATTATAATAGCATCTGTTTTATTCATTTATCCTTGCTTCGATGGAATGTTTACTATTAGACCATCTAAATCATCTGAGACTAAAAGTTGACAACTTAGTCTGCTATTTGATTTTGGTTCAAATGCCATGTCTAACATATCTTCTTCACCATCCTCTTTTTTTGGAAGTTTATTTAACCAGTCTTCTTTGACATAAACATGGCAAGTAGCACATGCCATTCCACCTCCACAATCTGCATCTATTCCAGGGATATCATTTTGAACTGCACCTTCCATAACAGTTAAACCATTATCAACATCTATGGTGTGTTTATTATTATCATGAGTAATGTAAGTAATTTTAGGCATGGGATATATATATAAGCTTAAAAAAAAATAGGGCAAGTATGCAAAAACATACTCGCCCTATAAATTTAATTTAAACAGTTATTATCTGCTTCTTGCGCCAGCTCCTGAACTAACTGCAGCAGCCCAGATTACTAGACCGAATGCAATTTTGTTTATAAAGTCAGCTAAGTTGTAAACAACGTTAAGTGAGTTAGCATCTACACCACCAGTTAGGTAACCAAATACGTAACCTAATGGGTAAATTGCCCAACCTACTGTAACAATCATTCTCATTGCACCAAACGCGGTAACAAGAGCTTTGTTTCCACTTTTTGAAGCAGCTTTTCCAGCTTCACCTGAGAATATTTCATAAAGAATGTATACCCAACCTGCCATACCGATAATGAAACCAAGCGTAGCGTTGATGTATCCAGCTTCCCCTAGATATCCTCCAATTAACATTACTAATGAACCGATTAACAATCTCCAGAAAATTCCAGAGTTTGCTTTTCTTACAGCTACTAGAATTAAATAAAATTCTATCATCTGTAGTGGCACAGTAATTAACCAATCAATATATCTGTATACTGTTGGTGAATCGCCAGTACTTACCCATACATCTCTCATGTACATGTAGTGGATAAAAGCAATACCAGTTACAAGACCTGCTACTGTTACAGATGTTTTCCATGCTGGATTAACAGTACTTCTTTCCATGAAGAAGAACGCTGTTGCAGCCAACATACCCATTGAAATTACCCAAAAGGAAATTCCAACAAAGTCATCTTGTGCTAACATAGCGGTCTCTGCGTTTGCAACACCTGTAACACCTAATAGTGATACAACTGTAAGAGCAAACAGTTTAAGTTTTTTCATAAAAAACTCCCTCTTTAGTTAGTTTTTACTTGTTAGTTTATATAAACTAAGCTTAAGCTTCTCGTCCTAAGCAAAGATTTCGGTTAAATACCAAATTAAACGACTTATTAGAAGACTAAATTGACATTAATAAGCATTGATTTTATTGGTTTTTTAAAATTAAATACAATTTTAAAGTTAAAAATCAAAAAAAGACCAATATCGAATCGAATATTAAATGTCTGACAAATTTAAAAAAATATACGAAGAGTCTATAAATAATCCAGAAAAATTTTGGCAAGAAGCCTCAAATGATATCTTTTGGTTTAAAAAGCCTACAAAAATTTTAAATAAAATTAATCCACCTTTTTATAAATGGTTTGAAGATGGTGTAACAAATACATGCTACAACGCCTTAGATATTCACATCGATAATGGTAATGGCAAAAGAACTGCTTTAATTTACGATAGTCCAATCACCGGAAACAAAAGTAAATTGACTTACGAGGAATTGAGATCGAAGGTTGCAAAATTTGCTGGAGCTCTTAAAGAGCAGGGTGCCAATAAGGGTGATAGAATAATAATTTACATGCCTATGATACGAGAGGCAGTGATAGCAATGCTAGCGTGTGCCAGAATAGGAGCAATTCATTCTGTTGTGTTTGGTGGTTTTGCCTCAAGTGAGTTAGCAAGTAGGATAGATGACAGTAAAGCAAAAATATTGGTAACTGCTTCTTGTGGATTTGAGCCTGGAAGAACAGTTGAATATAAGCCACTAGTAGATGAAGCAGTAAAATTAGCCAGTCATAAAATTGACAAGATGATTTTGTTTCAACGAATAGGACATGACGTAAAATTAAATTCTCCAATGGAAGTTGATTGGGAAGAAATTACTTCAAATGCAAAAGAAGTGGATTGTGTTGAAATGAGTTCAAATGAATTTGCTTATATTCTTTATACATCCGGAACAACTGGAACTCCAAAAGGGATTGTGAGAGATGTAGGTGGCCATATTGTAGCTTTAAAATGGACTATGAAAAATATTTACAACATGGATGAAGGTGATATTTGGTGGTCTGCTAGTGATATTGGTTGGATTGTTGGTCATTCTTATATTGTTTACGCGCCTTTGTTTAAAGGATGTACAACAGTATTGTTTGAAGGTAAGCCTGTTGGCACCCCTGATGCTGGAGCTTTTTGGAAAATAATATCTGATTATAAAGTAAAATCTTTATTTACAGCTCCTACAGCTTTTAGAGCAATTAAGAAAGAAGACCCTGAAGGCAAATTTTTTTCTAAATACGATCTTTCAAAATTTGAAAGTCTTTTTCTTGCAGGTGAAAGAGCAGACCCTGATACGATTAAATGGGCTGAAAATTTATTAAAAGTACCAGTGATCGATCATTGGTGGCAAACAGAGACTAGTTGGGCGATTAGTTCTAATTGTACTGGAATTGAAATGATGAAAACTAAATATGGTTCAGCATGTAAAGCAGTTCCTGGTTATGATGTAAAAATTATAAAATCAGATAAAACTTTAGCTAAACCAAACGAGATGGGTGATATAGTTGTAAAGCTTCCATTGCCCCCTGGTACTTTTCCAACTCTTTGGAATGCTGATGAAAGATATGCAAAAAATTATATGAGTAACTACGAGGGGTATTATCAAACTTATGATGCAGGCCACATAGATGATGATGGCTATATATGGATAATGTCTAGGACAGACGATATTATTAATGTTGCAGGTCATAGATTATCTACTGGAGCAATAGAAGAAGTCTTATCTGAACATCAATCAGTTGCTGAATGTGCGGTTCTTGGTATAGCGGATAAATTGAAAGGTCAACTACCAATAGGTTTATTAGTTCTAAAAGCAGGTGTTGAAAAAGATAATGATACAATTTCTAAGGAATGTATTAAAATGGTTAGAGACAAAATAGGACCAGTCGCAGCTTTTAAAGTAGCTATAGTAATTAAAAGACTTCCCAAAACTAGATCAGGTAAAATATTAAGAGGAACTATAAGAAAAATTGCTGACAAAGAAGAATTTAAAATGCCTCCAACAATAGATGATCCAGCAATTTTAGATGAGATTAAAGAAGATCTGATTAAAAATAATATCTTAAAAACTTTTAAGAATTAGCTGAATTTTAAAGGAGTACCTTCTGGATCTCCTATAATCTTACCATCTTGCATTTTTATTTTTCCAGCAATTATAGTTAAAACTGGATTTCCTTTAAATTCAAACCCATTAAAAGGAGACCAGCCACACTTACTCTCTATATTTTCATTTTTTATAACAATTTTTTTATTCATATCCACAATTGTAAAATCTGCATCAAAACCCTCTTTAATAAAGCCTTTGTTTTTAATTCCAAAAATTTTAACTGGATTTTCACAAACAAAATTTATCAATTGATTAAGAGATAATTTCCCATCATTTATATGATTCAACATAACTGGCATAAGAGTTTGGACTCCTGGCATACCAGAAGGTGAATTTGGATATTCTTTTTCTTTATTTATTTTTAAATGAGGTGCGTGGTCTGAACCTATAGTGTCATTAAAATTATTTTTAACTGCATACCATAATCTGTCATAATGAGATTTGTCTCTAATAGGAGGATTCATCTGGGCGAATGTACCAAGTTTATCGTAACAACCTGGTGCGTAAATTGTTAGATGTTGAGGAGTAATCTCAAAAGTAATATTTCCTTTGTGTTGAGATAAGAAATCAATTTCTTGTTTTGTTGTTATATGTAATACGTGAGCTTTTTTATTATAGCGCTCAGCAATTTTGACAATTCTTCTTGTAGAAGAAATTGCACATTCATCACTTCTCCAAATAGGATGAGAATGAACGTCACCTTTTTTTATTAATTTCTTATTTACATTAAGAATAGCCTCATCCTCAGAATGAACAGCTACAACTTTAGAACTATTTTTAAATACTTTGTCTATATCATTTTCTTCAGCAACTAAAAGATTTCCAGTAGAAGACCCTGCAAAAAGTTTTATACCACAACAACCCTCTAAATTTTGTAAATCAGCTAATTCTTCAGCATTATCAGCAGTCGCACCAAAATAAAAAGCGTAATTGCAATACATTCTATTTTTAGCTAAATCTAATTTTCTTTGAAATTCTTTTTTTGTTGAAGTTGGAGGATTTGTATTCGGCATTTCAAATACTGCGGTAATCCCTCCTGCAATTGCTGCTCTACTCCCAGAATTAAGATCTTCTGTATCAGTTGATCCTGGTTCTCTAAAATGTGTTTGAGTATCTATGCACCCTGGCAGAACTGTCAGGCCTTTGGCATCTATAGTACCTTGGGCTTTTTCTGTAATTTGACCTATGCTCTTAATTTTTCCATCTTTGACCGAAACATCTACATCTTTAAGCTCCCCATCGATATAGCATTGGCCATTTTTGATTATAAGATCTAACATTTTTAAAAAAAGTAATTATATTAAAAATACAAATGATGCAAATATGAATAATAAGGTTTTTATACTTCAGGATAGATCCATAATCTATATTAATGGACCAGATTGTGAGGATTTTTTACAAAATCTTATAAGTAATGACATTAATAAAGTAACTAATAATTCAAGTTGCTTTGCATCTTTACTGACTCCTCAAGGTAAATTTTTATTCGAATTTATAATAGTAAAACATAAATCAGGATTCTTTATTGATTGTGAAAAAGCTCAATCTGAAGAAATATTTAGGCAATTAAATCTTTATAAAATTAGATCAAAAGTAGAAATTTTAAATTTGAGCAATGAATTTGTTGTTGCAAGTTTCGGATATGAAAAATACTTATCAATTGAGGGGTCAAAAGATATTTTAGGTTTTACCTTTAAGTATAGAGAGGATCCAATTATTTTAGATCCAAGAAACAAAAATTTAGGTGCAAGGTTAATTATTAACTTGGAAAAACTATATTTATCACTAAAAAAACTAAATTTAAAGGATGATAAAGTAGAAAATTATTATATTAAAAGTCATAAACTTGGAATTGTGCCAAAAAACTTAAATCAACTACAAAACAAATTATTTGGTATTGAGTGTAATTATGAGGAACTTAATGGCATTGACTTTAAGAAAGGGTGTTATGTTGGTCAAGAAAATACTGCAAGAATTAAATTAAAAAACAAACTTTCAAAAAGATTACTACCAATAAACATAATCGAGGGAAATCTAACTGAAAACGAAAAAATTTATAACAATGATGTCGAGATAGGAAAAATTATAATAACTGATGATTACCCTTTTGGACTAATTAAATATCAAGATAAACATTTTGATAAAGATCAAATTTTTAAAAGTAAAAATGGTTCTTTTAAAATTTTTATACCTCAATGGCTTAAAATCTAAGTTTTTGGTGCGGCCAGAGAGAATCGAACTCTCATGGACTAGGTCCACACGGCCCTCAACCGTGCCTGTCTACCAATTTCAGCATGGCCGCAAATATGCCCCATATTAAATCAATGACAAGAAGGTTTCAAATTGATAAATTTTGATATGGAATTTAATCAAGAGGTAAAAAAAGCCACTGACTCTATTTATCAGAAGATATCAAAAGTGATGCCTGAAATAGAATGGTCTGTACATGCTCCCTATATACATAAAATTAATAAATTGAAAAAAGAAAAAAATGCTGTAATTCTTGCGCATAATTATCAAACTCCAGAAATTTATCACGGCATTGCAGATTTTTCCGCTGACTCTTTAGCGCTTGCAGTAGAAGCATCAAAAACTTCAGCTGATATAATTGTAATGGCTGGGGTTCACTTTATGGCTGAAACTGCAAAATTAATGAGTCCAAATAAAAAGGTTTTATTACCAGACATGAAAGCAGGCTGTTCCTTATCTTCTTCGATTACTGGTAAAGATGTAAGATTATTAAAGGAAAAATATCCAGGTGTTCCAGTTGTTTCTTATGTAAATACATCTGCAGATGTTAAAGCTGAAACAGATGTATGTTGCACTTCAGCAAATGCCGTAAAAATAGTTAAATCCTTAGGTGTAAAAAAAGTAATTTTTTTACCAGATGATTATCTAGCAAAATATGTTGCCTCACAAACTGATGTTGAGATTATTTCATGGAAAGGAATTTGTATTGTTCATGACCAATTTAATGAAAATGAAATACGTAATATTAGAAAAAATAATCCTGGAATTAAAATAATTGCTCACCCAGAATGTCCGCCTGAAGTCATTAAAGCAAGTGACTTTGCTGGCTCAACTTCTGGAATGATTAATTATGTAAAGAATAATCAGCCAAAAAAAGTTATGATGGTTACAGAGTGCTCAATGAGTGATAATATTCAAGTAGAAAATCCAAACGTTGAATTTATAAGACCATGCAATATGTGCCCACATATGAAAAAAATAACTTTACCAAAAATATTAGAATGCTTGGAGAATGAAACTGGTGAAATTATTATGGATCAGGAAATAATCAACAAAGCAAGATTGTCAGTAGAAAAAATGGTTGCTATCGGTAGATAATCTTTTGTGTCAAAAATTAAACTAAGCGAAAATTTTATAAAAAATACAGTTAAGCTTGCTCTTAATGAAGATCTTTACCCTTCTGGAGACATAACTTCAGATTTAGTCCGGAATGATACAAATATCAAAACAAAATTAATATCAAATCAAAACGCAATTATTGGTGGACTATTATTTGTGAAACATGCTTTTAGATTAATTGATAAAAAAATAAAAATTATTATTAAAAATAAAGATGGTTCCAAAGTTAAAAAAGGATCTCTGATAGCCATTATAGAAGGTAAAGCAAAGAATATTCTTATAGCTGAAAGAGTAGCTTTAAATTTTTTATCTCATATCTCTGGAATTGCTACCAAGACAAATCAATTTGTAAAATTAGCTGGTAAAAAATGTAAGATTTGTTGTACACGCAAAACAATTCCTAACTTAAGAGTAATTCAAAAATATGCAGTTAAATTAGGTGGTGGCACAAATCATAGATTTAATTTAAGTGATGAATATTTGATTAAAGATAATCACGTCGCTAGTTCAAATATAAAAGAATTAGTTTTATTGGCTATTAAAAATAAAAAAGGTAAAAAGATTACTGTTGAGATAGATAATTTGAATCAACTTAAAGAAATAATTGGTTTAAAATTCAATACAGTTTTATTTGACAATATGAATGTTAAAAATTTAACAACAGGTGTTAAAATTGCTAGAAAGCATTATGAAACAGAGGCATCTGGAAATATTAATTTAAAAACAGTAAAATTAGTAGCGGCGACTGGTGTGGACAGAATTTCTGTTGGCAGCATCACTCATAGTGCTCCTGGCATAGATTTTAAATTAGAATTTTAAATATTTAAGTAGATTAATTTTTATTTTTTTTTATTAATTCTGCTTGAGCTGCAGCTAATCTTGCGATTGGAACTCTGTAAGGAGAACAAGATACATAATTTAATCCAGCTTTTGAGCAAAAAAATATGCTTTTAGGATCACCTCCGTGCTCACCACAAATTCCTAATTTAATATTTTTATTTTGTCTTTTTCCTTTCTCTACAGCTATTTCTACTAAATCTTTAACACCGTCATCTATAGATACAAAAGGATCTATAGTAAAAATTTTATTATCAATATAATCATTTAAAAATTTACCACTATCGTCTCTGCTAATTCCAAAAGTAGTTTGGGTTAAGTCATTAGTGCCAAAACTAAAAAACTCAGCGTGTTTTGCAATATCATTTGCTTTAATTGCTGCCCTTGGTAATTCAATCATAGTTCCAACCAAAAAATCAATTTTTATTTTACTTTCTTTTTGAACTTTTTTGGCAGTATTAATTACCAACTCCTTCATAATTTTGATCTCAGTTTCAGTAGAGACTAAAGGTATCATAATTTCTGGCAAAGCTGATTTTTGTTTATTCCTTTTGAGATCCGATAGAGCTTCAAAGATTGCTCGGCACTGCATTTCATAAATTTCAGGAAAAGAAATCCCCAATCTACAACCCCTGTGACCTAACATTGGATTCTGCTCATGAAGTTCATCAATTCGAGTCTCCACCTCTTTTTTGTCAGCACCAACAACTTTTGCAACTTCAGAAATTTCTTTGTCAGATTTAGGTAAAAATTCATGTAAAGGTGGATCTAATAATCTCACAGTTACAGGTAGGCCCTGCATAATCTTAAATATTTCTACAAAATCTTTTTTTTGATGTGGTAAAAGCTTTTTTAAAGCTTTAGCTCTATCCTCTTGAGTTTTTGATAAAATCATTTCTCTAACAGATAAAATTCTCTCTTCATCAAAAAACATATGTTCAGTTCTGCAAAGACCAATCCCTTCTGCTCCAAAATCTCTTGCAGTTTTAGTATCAAGAGGCGTTTCTGAATTTGTTCTAACTTTCAATTTTCTAATACTATCAGCCCAACCCATTAATTTTGAGAAATCACCAGAAATTTCAGGTTTTACAGTTGGAACATTTCCTAAAATAATTCTTCCTGTTGAACCATCAATAGTAATTATATCTCCCTCTTTAACTTCTCCAGAGATAGTCTTGAAAATTTTTTTTTCGTAATTGATATCAATTTCACTAGAACCTGAAACACAAGGTCTTCCCATTCCTCTTGCAACGACGGCAGCATGACTAGTCATACCTCCTCTTGCGGTTAAAATTCCTTTCGCAGCATGCATCCCTTGAATATCTTCTGGAGAAGTCTCTACTCTTACTAAGATAGTATCTTGCATCATATCATTTAATCTTTCAGCCTCTTCAGAAGTAAAAACAACTTTTCCACTTGCTGCACCAGGTGAAGCGGGTAAACCATTTGCAATTACTTCTATTGAACTTTTTTCGTCTAAAGTCGGATGCAACAAAGTATCTAAAGAATTCGGATCAACTCTCAAAACTGCATCATTTTTTGAAATCAATTTTTCTTTGACCATATTAACTGCAATCTTCACAGCAGATTTTGAAGTTCTTTTACCTGAGCGGGTTTGCAATATCCAAAGTTTATTATTTTCAACTGTAAACTCAACATCCTGCATATCCTTGTAATGTTTTTCTAATTTTTTTAGGATTTTATATAATTCTTTATAAACTTTGGGCATAGACTCTTCCATCGATAACTCTTTAACCTTTGCCTCCTTTTTTGCTTTTTTTGTTATGTATTGTGGTGTTCTGGTTCCAGCAACAACGTCCTCTCCTTGAGCATTAATTAAATATTCACCATAAATTTCATTTGAACCATCTGATGGATTTCTTGTAAAAACTACCCCTGTAGCACAATCATTTCCCATATTTCCAAATACCATAGATTGGACATTGACTGCAGTACCCCATTCTGCAGGTATTTGATTTAATTTTCTATAAACTTTTGCACGATTGCTTTCCCAAGATAGAAATACAGCGCTAATCGCACCTAGTAATTGCTCATAAACATCTTGAGGAAAATTTTTATTTGATTTTTCTTTGACAGTATTTTTAAAATCATTAATTAATCCATCCCAATCGTCTTCATCTAGATCAGTATCCAGTAAAACACCTTTTGTTAATTTGTAATTTTCGATTAACTCTTCAAAATGATAGCCCTCAACACCCATTACAACATTCCCATACATTTGAATAAATCTTCTATAACTATCTTTTGCAAATCTACCATTTGAAGTTTTATTGGCTAAAGCAACTACAGTTCTATCATTTAATCCAAGATTTAAAATTGTATCCATCATACCAGGCATAGAAACCCTTGCACCAGATCTAACAGATAATAATAAAGGGTTCTTTAAATCGCCAAATTTTTTAGATACACTTCTTTCAATAATTTTTAATTCCTTCTTAATTTGATTAATCAATTTTAAATTTAATTTCTGTTTATTTTTATAAAAAATATCGCAAACTTGTGTTGAAATAGTAAATCCTGGTGGCACAGGAAGACCTATTCTACCCATTTCAGATAAATTTGCTCCCTTTCCACCTAAAAAATTTTTAGGATTTTTAATTTTTTTCGATACTTTTGATTTAAAATTTAAGATTAATTTATTCATTATTCACTTTTTAATAATTGAAAGTTTATAAAATTTTGAAAGGTTTTACATAACATATTGATAAGTTCCAATCTGTTTTTTCTTAAGGTTTCATTATCTTCATTTACTTGAACATTATCAAAAAACTCAAAAACTTCTTTTTTAGCTCCCGCTAGAATTGATAAAGTTTGTTCAAAATTTTCATCATTATTTATACTTGAATAATATTTTTTAATTTCGCCAATTTTTTTAAATAAACTAAGCTCATAGTCAGTTTTAAAAATACCAGGATCAGTTGTATTGGATATTTCAATTTCATAATTTTTCACTTCACTATCAAGTATATTTGCAGCTCTTTTAAATATTGAATAAATATCCATACCCATTTGAGTATTGATAATTTTATTCAAACTTTTTGCCTTTTCAAAAGATGAAAATAAATTATTAAGAGAGAAAGATGAAAGTAATGCATCAATTATGTCAAATCGAATTTGTTTTTCTTTTAAATAATACCTAAATCTATCTTTTAAAAAATTATTTAATTCTTTTTGTAAATTTTTATTTGTAAAACTATAACCTTGACCTTGATATAAATTTGAGGAATAAATTAATAAATCATTTACCTTTAAATCTTTTTTATTTTCAATAGCTATTCTAATTATACCAAGAGCAAGTCTTCTAAGAGCAAATGGATCTTTAGAGCTAGAAGGTTTTTCATCTACTCCAAAAAAAACTACCAATGTATCAATTTTATCTGAAGCTGATAAAGCTACACTATATGGTTTTTTAGGAGTTTTAGACTCTAATCCTATAGGTAAGTACTGTTCTGATATTGCTAATGATATATCTTTATCAAAGCCTTGATGTGCAGCAAAATAACCACCCATAACACCCTGAAGTTCTGGAAATTCTCCTACTAGGTCAGAGGTCAGGTCTGTTTTAGAAATTGATGCTGATAATTCGACTTTTTCTTTACTTATTAATAATTCATCAGAAACTATTCCCGCTAATTTTCTCATTCTTTGAACTTTATCAAAATAAGTACCCAATCCATTGAAAAAGTTCATCAACTTTAATTCTGATACTTTCTTAACTAAATTTTGAGATTTATCTTTATTCCAAAAAAACTCAGCATCACTCAGTCTAGCACCCACTACTCTCTCATTTCCTATTTTGATTAATCCTTTCTGATCTTTTTTATTTGCAACAATCAAAAACTCATTTGTAATTTCATTTTTAATATTAAAAGTTGGAAAATATTTCTGATGTGACTGCATAGTTAAAATTAGTATTTCTTTCGGGATAGATAAAAACTTTTTGTCAAAACTGCATAATAGAATATTTGGATTATCTACTAAATTTACTACTTCATCTAATAGTTTTAAATTGTCACTAATTCGCAACTTTTTTTTATCTAATATTTTTAAAAATTCTTGGTTTATCTTTTTCCGTCTTTTATTTTGATCTATAATTGTTCCAATTTTTTTTAGAAATTTTTCATATGATTTAAAATCTTTAAATATCTTTTTTTTATCTTCATAGTCTTTATCTATGAAAGTTGAGTTTGAGGATGTTAAATGGTGAAATTTGAAATCAATCATTTTTTTATCAAATACTGATAAAATCGACTTCAATGGTCTTCCCCAATTTAGATTGTATTCTCCCCATTTCATTGACTTTTTCCATTGATAGCTTTCAAGTAATTTAGGAATAAACTCAACTAATAAGTCATGAGTTTTTAATGATTCAGATTTTGTTTTAAAGAAATAAAATTCACCTTTTTCAATAGTTTTCTTAAATAAATCTTTTTTTTCTATCCTATTTGAACGTATAAACCCTTCAATTGCTTGCTCTGGTGAGCCAGTTTTAGGCCCTCTTATTTCTGTAGAAAGAGTTTTTATTTCTTTTTCTAAACCTTGAAAGACTATGACTAACCTATTAGGTGTAGAGAGAGAAAAACTTTTTTTTGATTTAATAGTTTTTTTTAAGAAAAATTCTTGAAATTCATCCAAAAGTTTTTCTCGTAAATTTCTTTGAAGGCTTGCAGGAATTTCTTCACTAAATAACTCTAAAAAAAATTCTGCCATCTTAAATTTGGGTATCAATCCAGATTGCTGCAACTAACTTTGTAATTTCTCTTATTCTTCCAATATACTCTGCTCTTTGAGCAACACTAATTGCACCCCGAGCATCTAAAATATTGAAGACATGACTGGCCTTTAAACATTGATCATAAGCTGGTAAGGATACTTTCTTTTCAATTAAAGATTTTGCTTCATTTTCAAACATATCAAACATTTTGAAAAGATTTTCTGCATTGGCATAATCAAAATTGTATGAAGAAAATTCTTTTTCAGCTTGGTGGAAAACTTCTTGATACTTAACTTCTTCATTATTCCAAATTAAGTCATAAACATTTTTTTTTTGTTGGGTAAACATACAAATTCTTTCTAAACCATAAGTAATTTCCACAGATACAGGTTTGCATTCAAACCCAGCCATTTGTTGAAAATATGTAAATTGAGTTATTTCCATACCATCACACCATACCTCCCAACCAAGTCCAGCAGCTCCCAAAGTTGGGCTTTCCCAATCATCTTCTACAAATCTAATGTCATGATTTTTATGATCAATTCCAATTACAGACAAACTATTTAAATAAAGTTTTTTTATATTAGAAGGAGAGGGTTTTATTATAACTTGAAACTGATAATAATGTTGAAGTCTATTTGGATTATCTCCATATCTTCCATCTGTTGGTCTTCTTGAGGGTTGTACATAAGCAGCCTTCCATGATTTAGGTCCGAGAGATCGCAGGGTAGTTGCGGGATGAAAAGTTCCAGCTCCGACTTCCATATCATAAGGTTGTAAAATTATGCACCCATGTTTACTCCAATACTTTTGAAGATTAAAAATTGTATCCTGAAAAGTTTGAAATTTTAATTTTTTTTTTATTTTTTTAGAGGCCATATCTTTGCCAGACTGATTTTTCATCTAATATATTTGCAAGCTGGTCTACATGATCGTTTGAAGACGATAATTTTTTACTTAACCATCCTTTTGATTTTTCAAATTTTTTAATTATTACATCTTCCCCATATTTTTCTCTTAGTATTTGATTAGCATCACCAATTTCGTCTATCAAACCTAAGTCCTTAGCTTTACTGCCAGACCAAAATTCTCCAGAGAATAATTCAACTTCAGTTTTTTTAAGTTTAGTAGCTCTACTTTTTTCAACTACTCCTATAAAATCTTTATGCAAATCTAATTGAATATTTTTTAATCTTTCTATGTCTTCTTTTTTTTCAGCAAGAAAGGGGTCTAGAGTACTTTTATTTTTTCCGGCTGTGTGAACCCTTCTTTCAACTCCAATTTTTTTTATTAATTCTGTAAAACCAAAAGAAGAATAGATAACTCCTATTGAACCAATAATAGAACTTGAATTTGCGTATATCTCATCACCAGCACATGCAATTAAATAACCTCCTGAAGCAGCAACATCTTCAGCAAAGACTATTACTTTTTTTTTATTTTTTTTTGCCTGTTGTCTTATAAAATTGTAAATAAGATGTGACTGAACTGGAGAACCTCCTGGAGAATTAATAGTGATTGCTATACATGGAGCTTTTTTAACAGAAAAGGCCTTTAAAATAATCTCTTCTTGACCAGAAAAATCTATACCTTGCTTAAATTTTCCAACATTTCCAATTACTCCACTTAATTTAATATGAGGGATAATTTTTTTCTTTTTTAAAAAAGAGAACATTTTTAACCTTTATAGAATTTTTAATAGAATATAAAGACACCTTATAATTGAAGATTCGGGTGCGTCAATTGATAAGTAATAAATATAATCTTATTATACTAGTTTGTTCACATAAATGGGAACTGTAGTTCAATTAAAAAACCAAATTAATAATTCATATTTTCAACTTAAAGACTCAGTTGAAGATAAGTTGTTATTAGTTGAAGAAAAAATTAAATCAAAATTAACAAGCGATGTTGACCTGGTCCAGAAAATGACTGATTATCACTTAGAAACTGGGGGTAAAAGACTAAGAGCTTTACTGACTTTGGGGTCTGCAAAATTGTGTGGGTATTCAAAAGGAACTAGAGATATAAATTTAGCAGCCTGCGTGGAATTAATCCATGCTGCTACATTAATGCATGATGATGTGATTGATAATGGTTCCGTGAGAAGAGGTAAAAAAACATTAAATAAAATTTGGGATAACCACTCTTCAGTTTTAGTTGGTGACTATTTACTTAGTAGATGTTTTGAGATGATGGTGGAAGATGGAAATATAGAAGTTTTAAAATTACTTTCTTCAACTTCTTCAAAAATTGCTCAGGGTGAAATACTGCAACTTCAACATCAAGGTGAGGTTGATATGCTAGAAGAAACTTATCTCAAAATTATTTCTGCAAAAACAGCTGAGCTTTTTGCTGCTGCAACAAAAGTAGGAGCAATTTTATCTAATGTAAAAAATAAAGAAAAGGAAGCTCTAGAATTTTATGGAAGAAATCTTGGTTTAACATTTCAAATAGCTGATGATACGCTTGATTATAATTCTGAATTAAAAATATTTGGTAAAAAAATTGGTCAAGATTTTTATGAGGGAAAAATTACTTTACCAATAATTTTACTGTTTCAACAAGCCGAGGAAAAAGAAAAAGAAAAACTTAAAAATATATTTGTAAAAGAAAAAAAAACTGAGGATGAATTAAATTATACGCTTTCATTAATTAAAAATTACAACATTATTAAGGCTTGTTACCAAAAGGCACAACATTACATAAATTTAGCATCTAATTCTTTATCTGTATTCAGTAATTCAGAAGAAAAGAATATTCTTGAAAATTTAACTTCTTTTAGTTTGTCTAGAAATTTTTAAGGGCTTAAAAGATTTTTAACCCATTTTTTCTTTTCTAAAGAATATTTTAATCTTTCATGTATTCGATTTTCACCATCTAACCAAAATTCAATACTTGTGGGTTTCAAATTCCAGCCAGACCAATTACTAGGACGAGGTACATTGTTGACGTCATTATATTTTTTTTTATAATCCTCTATTGAATTTAAAAGTTGATCTCTATTTTTTAAGATGCTGCTTTGTTTAGATGCCCAAGCTCCTATTCGACTTTCATAGGCTCGAGTGTCGTAATAATCATCTGCAATTTTATCACTCACTTGTTTTAAAGTTCCAACAATTCTTATTTGTCTTAACAAACTTTTCCAATGAAAACACATTGAGGCTTTAGGGTTTTCTTTTATTTCATTTCCTTTTTGACTATTCAAATTGGTGTAAAAAATAAATCCATTTGCATCAAAACCTTTAAGTAGAACCATTCTTACTGAAGGAATACCATTTTTATTTGCAGTTCCTAAGGCTAAAGCATTGGGATCATTTATTTCTTTATTTTTTGCCTCTTCGAACCATTTTTCAAATAATTCAAATGGATCATCCAGATCTAAAAAGCATTTATTGAGCCCTAATGAGTTTTTTTGATTCATAATTTAAACAAAATAATCTATATAATATAAATAATGTCATTTAATACTTTTGGAAAGGTTTTTCGTTTCACTACCTGGGGTGAGTCTCATGGCCCTGCTATTGGGTGTATAATTGATGGTTGTCCCCCTCTAATTCAACTAAAAGAACAAGATATTCAAAAAGAATTAGACAAAAGAAAGCCAGGTCAATCTAAATTTACTACTCAAAGAAAGGAAAGTGATAAAGTCCAAATACTTTCTGGAGTGTTCGAAGGAAAAACGACTGGGACACCTATATCTTTAATAATTTACAATGAGGATATGAGATCAAAGGATTACAATGATATTAAGGATAAATTCAGGCCTGGTCATGCAGATTTTACATATTTTAAAAAATATGGAATTAGAGATTACAGAGGAGGAGGAAGATCTTCTGCAAGAGAGACGGCTTCAAGAGTTGCTGCAGGTGCAATTGCTAAAAAAGTTTTGGAAAAAAAGTTAGGTAAAAAATTTAAAATTTCAGCAGCTGTAACACAATTAGGTATTTTAGGTTGTGATACTAAAAAATGGAATGATAAGATAATTTATAAAAATCCTTTTTTTTGCCCCGATAAATCAATGTTAAAAATATGGGAAAATTATCTTTTAAGTATTAGAAAAGCTGGGTCTTCCTGTGGAGCTATAATTGAAGTAAGAGCAAATGGAATTCCAGCAGGTTTAGGTGCCCCAATTTATTCAAAATTAGACTCGGATATTGCTTCAGCAATGATGAGTATTAATGCAGTCAAAGGAGTTAATATTGGCTCAGGAATGAATTCAGCTCAACTTTCTGGTGAAGAAAATTCAGATGAAATTTCGCAAAACAAAAAAAAATTAAGATTTAATACAAATAATGCTGGGGGAATACTTGGGGGTATATCTTCTGGACAAGAAATAATTGTATCTTTTGCTGTAAAACCTACTTCTTCAATTTTGAAAAGCAGAAAGACTGTCAATAAATTTGGGGGGAATACTACTATTTCTGTAAAAGGTAGACATGATCCTTGTGTTGGGATAAGAGCTGTTCCAGTAGGTGAAGCTATGCTTTCATGTGTTTTATTAGATCATTACCTAATGCATAAAGCGCAGTGTAATTAATAAAATTATTTTTGTTTTTGTAAAATAATATTTGAATTTAAAACATCCAAAACTTTTTCTTCAATTGAACTACTATCTAAATTTGCTTTTTTATACATATTTTCAGGTGTATCTTGATCTATGAAAGTATCTGGAAGTGTCATAGATCTAAATTTAAGTTTAGAGTCTATCAGACCCTTTTTTGATAAGAAATCAACCACATGAGAACCAAAACCTCCTATAGACCCCTCTTCAATTGTAATTATTGCTTCATGCGTAGTAGCTAATTGCCAAATTAGATTTTCATCTAATGGTTTAGCAAATCTTGCATCTACTATTGTTATATTCACTCCCTTTTTTTTTAAATTTTCTGCTGCTTTTAATGTTTCATTTAATCTTGCTCCAAAATTTAATATAACTAATTTATTTCCTTCTTTAATGATTTTAGATTTTCCTATCTCTAATTTTTCATTAATCGATGGTAAAAGAGAACCAGTTCCAGTGCCTCTGGGATATCTAAATGCACAAGGTTTATCGTTAATTTCTGTTGATGTATTAATCATTCTTACTAGCTCAGCTTCATCACTAGCAGCCATTACAACAAAATTTGGTAATGTTGATAAATAAGTAGTATCAAAACTTCCAGCATGTGTGGGCCCATCCGCACCAACTAATCCTGCTCTATCTATTGCAAACCTTACAGGTAAACTTTGAATTGCCACATCATGAACTACTTGATCGTATGCTCTTTGTAAAAACGTTGAATAAATTGCTGCATAAGGTTTAAAATTTTCGGTCGCAAGACCTGCAGCAAATGTAACAGCATGTTGCTCTGCGATACCAACATCAAAAGTTCTTTCTGGAAATTCTTTTCGAAAAATGTCCAGACCTGTTCCATCTGGCATTGCGGCAGTTATAGCAACTATCTTGCTATCTTTTTTTGCATGATGAACTAAAGTATTTGCGAACACTTTAGTGTATGATGGTAATTTATTAGAACTTTTTGATTGTTCACCTGTCTTAACGTTAAATTTAGATACACCATGGTAATTATCCTTTGCTTTCTCCGCAAAAGAATATCCTTTGCCCTTTTTTGTTTTTATGTGAATTAAAATTGGCCCCGCATATTTAGAATCTCTTGCATTTTTTAAAATTGGAATTAAAGAATTTAAATCATGTCCATCGATTGGGCCTATGTAATAAAATCCTAATGAACTAAACAAGGTTCCCCCTGTTACTGCTGACCTGAGTAAATCCTCAGCTTTTCCTGCTTTTACACTAAATCTTTTAGAAAATGCCGACGTTATAAGTTTAATAGTTTCTCTTAAACTAAAATAAATTTTACCAGAAAAAATTTTAGCTAGGTATGTTCCCATTGCTCCTACAGGTCTAGCAATTGACATGTCATTATCATTTAAAATGACAATCATTTTTGTTTTTGAGGCTCCCGCATTATTCATTGCCTCATAAGCCATACCAGCACTAATTGCTCCATCACCAATAACCGCAATTACATTATCAGATTTATTTGAAAGTTTATTAGCTTCCGCAATACCCAGAGCTGAAGAAATTGATGTTGAGCTATGAGCTGCTCCAAAAGTATCATATTCACTTTCAACTCTTTTTGTGAAACCTGAAAGACCTCCTCCTTGTCTTAAAGTTCTAATTTTATCTTTTCTTCCTGTTAAAATTTTATGTGGATAACATTGATGTCCTACATCCCAAATTAATTTATCATTAGGAGTATTAAAAATATAATGGATCGCAACACTTAATTCGACAACCCCTAGACTAGCACCTAAGTGACCACCAGTAACTGAAACTACATCAATCATTTCCTCTCTCAATTCATCAGCTACTTTTTGTAATTTTGATTCAGATATTTTTTTTAAATCTGATGGAAAGTTTATTTGATTTAAAAATTCGTATTCTTTTTTCATTTGTTTCTATACAAAATATAATTTAATGTTTCAGATAAATTTTTTGATCTTGAGCCATATTTTTCTAATTTAGTATTTATCCTAAAAATTAATTCACTAGCATATTTAATAGTATTTTCATGTCCTAGTAAACTAATAAGAGTTGCTTTGCCTCTCTTTTTGTCTTTTCCTGTTTTTTTACCTGCAGTAAACGAATTTCCTTTATGGTCAATCAAATCATCAGCAACCTGAAATAATAATCCAATATCTGCACCTATACTTTCAAATTTCTTAATTTCATTTTTATTTTTACCTTTTAAGATTAAAGGAGCTACACAGCAAAAACTAAATAGTTTACCAGTTTTTTTAATTTCCATTTCTATTATTCTTTTTTTTGAAACTTTTTTATGCTCAAAACTTAAATCTAAATATTGACCTCCTGCAATTCCTAAGTGACCTGAGCATTCTGAAATTTTATTAATTAAATCGATTTTAATCTTTGGACTTAAATCTAAATCTTTATGACTTAAAATTTCAAAAGCCATTGTTAAAAGAGAATTTCCTGCAAGCACTGCTGTTGACTCTCCATATTTAATGTGGGTGGAAGGTTTTCCTCTCCTAATTAAATCATTGTCCATACAGGGTAAATCATCATGAATTAAAGAGTAAGCGTGAATACATTCAACTGCTGAACCAATTATGAGTAATTTTTTATAACCTATCTTAAAAATTGAACCAATATCAATTAATACTTTTGATCTTATTTTTTTTCCTCCAGAAAATAAACCATATTGCATTGGAATAATTAAATCAGATTTATTCTGTTTTTTTATAAATTTTTTTAAAAATAAATTTGTATCTTTGGCAATTTTAATTAGTTTTCTTTTCATTTTTTTAGGGTAATTGCTTGAATTTTTTCTTTAGTTTTTTGACCAATATTTTTGGTATTTGCTTGAAATTTCTTTTCTATAATATTATTTAGTTTCAATAATTTTTGATAATTTTCTATTGAATTTTGCAGATCTTTTTGATTTTCCAAATCTTCAATCATCTTATTCGCCTCTAGAGTAAGTTCCTCTAGTGATAATAAATCATAATTATTTGGTAAATTTTTATCTTTCATATAATACTCTCAGATAATACATGAAAATTAATCTTGCAAATATTAAAAAGGCTAAAAAACTCTTAGATAAGAGAGAATGTGTGGCTGTTCCAACAGAAACAGTTTATGGATTGGCTGGAAATGCTTATTCTGACCAAGCATGTAAAAAAATATTCAAATTAAAAAAAAGACCTAAAAATAATCCACTAATTGTTCATTATTTTAATATCAAAAAATTAATGAACGATTGTAAATTAAATAGTGTCTTTTTAAAATTATACGATCAATTTTGCCCTGGCCCAATTACATTTATTTTAAAGTTAAAAAAGAATTCAAAGATTTCCAAAGTTGCAACTAACAAAAAGGGGAATTTAGCAATTAGATTTCCTAAACATCCAATTATAAGAAACTTGCTTAAACAAATTGAATATCCTCTGGCCGCACCTAGTGCTAATATATCTTCCAAGGTAAGTGCTGTCAGCTCGGCAGATGTTAAAGAAGATTTTGGTAAAAAGATAAAATATATACTTGAAGGTGGAAAATCTTCTATAGGAGTAGAGTCAACAATTATAGATTTGAAAAATAAACCAACAATATTAAGATTGGGTGGTATAGAAATAGCCAGTATCGAAAAAGTATTAAAAAAAAAAATTATAATTAATGATAATCCTAAAAAAATTTCTGCACCTGGGCAATCGAAATTACATTATTCCCCAGGTATTCCGGTTAGACTAAATGTTGAAAAAATTAAAAATGATGAAGCTTATTTGCTTATAAAAAATACTAATAAAGTTAAACCTAATTATTATTTTCTATCCAAAAAAGGAGATTTAAAAGAGGCTGCAAGAAATTTATATAGTACTTTAAGAAAAATAAAAAAAGCAAAATATAAATCAATAGCAGTTCAAAAAATTCCTAATAAGGGTTTGGGTAAAACAATCAATGATAGATTGTTAAGGGCATCAAAATATTAAATGAAAAACTCAATTGAAGTAATCAGCTTATCAAAAACTTATAAAAATAAAATTGCTGTTAATAATATAAATTTTAAAGTTAATGAAAATGAAATAATTGGTCTACTAGGACCAAATGGATGTGGGAAAACGACTACTATTGGAATGATACTTGGTTTATTAAAACCGACTAGTGGAAAAGTCTTAATCAATGGATTGAATATTGAAAAAAATAAGATTGATCTCTTGCACAAAATAAATTTTATATCACCATATATTGAATTGCCAAAAAAACTTAAAGTTAAACAAAATTTAATAGTTTATGGAAAATTATATAATATTAAAAATTTGAATGATCGAATTGACTATCTTTCAAATGAATTAAGATTAAATGATTTGCTAAATAAAGTAACAGGTGAACTTTCATCAGGACAAAAAAACAGGGTTAGCTTGGCAAAAGCTTTGATTAATGATCCCGTTGTACTTTTGCTGGATGAGCCTACTGCTTCTTTAGATCCTGAAACAGGAGATTTCGTGAGAACATTCTTAGAAAATTACAAAAAAGAGAAAAAAATATCTGTATTATTGGCCTCTCATAATATGGATGAAGTTAAAAGATTGTGTGACTCTATTTTAATGATGAAAGATGGTATAATTATAGATAAAGGCAGTCCAAATAATCTGATTGCAAAACATGGTAGAAAAAATCTGGAAGAAGTTTTTTTAGAATTGATAAGGAATAAAAATGAGTTTAACTAGAATCTATGGTCTTTTTTTAAGACATTTTTTTCTTATAACTAGATCTTTTCCAAGAATATTAGATTTGATTTATTGGCCATCAATTCAAATTACTCTTTGGGGCTTTATCTCAAATTTTTTTTCAACTCATAGCACTTATTATAGTGGTGCAGTAGGGGTAATACTCTCTTGTGCAATTCTATATGATTTTTTATTTCGAACTAGTATTGGCTTTAATATGTTATTTTTGGAAGAAATATGGAGTAGAAATTTTACAAATCTTTTTATAGCACCTATGAAAATTAGTGAGATTATAGTTTCCTTAGTTTTTACAGCACTAATTAGAGCATTGATAGGCCTTGTACCAGCTATATTACTAACGTCTCCTTTGTTCGGTATTTCTTTATTAGATTTAGGGATACCTTTAGCTTTTCTATTTCTAAGCCTATACATTTTTGGAATTACCCTTGGTATTTTTGTTTCAGCAGGCCTATTAAGGTTTGGTCCTTCTTTTGAAAACATTGCGTGGTCCACCATGTTTTTGCTTGCTCCTTTTGGATGTATTTATTATCCAGTAGAAATTTTACCCGAAATCTTTCAAACTATAGCTTATGCTCTTCCATTAGTTTACATTTTTGAAGAGACTAGAAATATATTAGTTAATCAATTTGTAAATTATGAAAATATTATGCAGGCATTATATTTGAATGTATTATATCTTGTGATAGCAATATCAGTATTCTATTATTCTTTTGATAAAGCTAGAGATAAAGGTACTCTAATCAATATTGGAGAATAATTGGTGCGCCTGCTAGGAGTTGAACCCAGAACCTCCTGATCCGAAGTCAGGCGCTCTATCCAATTGAGCTACAAGCGCATATGATATTAATATAACATTTTATGAAAAAAAAAATAAATTTGATTGTAAAAGACAATGAAAAAAACCTAAGAGTAGACGTTTTTATTAATAAAAGAGAAAACAACATCAGTAGAACTAGGATTAAAAATTTAATTTTAGAAAAACATTTAGAAATAAATAATGAAATAATAAATGATCCCTCAAAAAAAATTTCGTTTGGAGATACTTTAAATTTGACTATCCCTATACCTAAAAAAGCTTCATTAAAACCTTACAAATATAACTTAAATATAATATACGAAGATGATGATTTAATTGTTTTAAATAAACCAGCTGGAATTGTCATGCACCCTGGTGCAGGAAATTATGACAACACTATAGTTAATGCATTGATAAACTACGATAAGAATTCTTTATCAAATATTGGTGATGAGCTTAGGCCAGGAATAGTTCATAGAATTGATAAAAATACCTCTGGCTTAGTTGTGATCGCAAAAAATAATGAAACTCATGAACATTTATCAAATCAGTTCAGTAAACATACAATTTCAAGAATTTATCAACTATTAATTTGGGGCAAGATAAGACCTTCTAAAGGGAAAATTGAAACTTTAATAACTAGAAGTTCAAAAAATAGACAAATGATGGAAGTTAGTAATTCAAAAGGTAAAAATGCAATTACGAATTATGAAACAATTGAAACTTTTGAAAATAAAAATACTCCAACTTTAAGCTTATTAGAATGTAAATTAGAAACTGGTAGAACTCATCAAATTAGAGTTCACATGAACTATAAAGGTAATAGTATTGTAGGAGATGATAAATATAAAAAAAAATTTAAAAAAATTAAAAACATCGACCCATTATTAGAAAAAAATCTTTTAAATCTTGACAGACAATTTCTTCATGCAAAAACTATAGGTTTTATTCATCCAAGAAAAAATCAAAAAATGATATTTAACTCAATTTTGCCTCCTGATCTAAAAATAATCTTAAAAATGCTAAGAAATACTGGTAAATAAAATATTGAAAAAATTAAAAAATTAACTAGATAAACTTAATTATGAATACGGCAATTAAGAATAATCTTCCAACATTAAGTAACGAAGGAGGATTGTCAGCATACTTAGACCAAATTAAGAAATTTCCAATGTTAGAAGCAGAGGAAGAATATATGCTTGCTAAAAATTGGAAAACAACTGGAAATATTAAATCAGCAGAAAAACTTGTAACAAGCCATCTTAGATTAGTTGCTAAAATTGCAATGGGATATAAAGGTTATGGTTTGCCAGTTAATGAGATGATATCAGAGGGAAATGTTGGGCTCATGCAAGCGGTAAAAAAATTTGAACCAGAAAAAGGTTTTAGATTGGCTACATATGCAATGTGGTGGATAAAAGCATCTATTCAGGAATATATTTTAAGATCTTGGAGCTTAGTTAAAATAGGAACTACAACTGCACAAAAAAAATTATTTTTCAATCTCAAAAAACTAAAAAATCAAATAGCACCTCAGTCTGAGGGAGATCTTAGAAATGAACATGTAAATGAAATTGCTAATAAACTAGATGTAAGTAAAGAAGAAGTGGTTTCGATGAATCGAAGATTATCAGGAAAAGAATTTTCTCTCAATGCTCCTGTGGGAGAAGACGGAGACGAGTGGCAAGATTGGTTAGTGGATAAAGAATTAGATCATGATCTTAAATTTGCTCATCAAGAAGAAATGGAGCAGAGAAAAGATTTATTAAAAAATTCTATTAAAGTATTAAATGATAGAGAAAGACAGATTCTATATTCAAGAAGGCTTAATGATAATCCAACCACCCTTGAAGATTTAAGTAAGAAATATAAAATTAGTAGAGAAAGAGTTAGACAGATTGAAAATAAAGCTTTTGAAAAATTGCAAAAACATATGTTGCTATTAGCAAAATCAAAAAATTTACTACCTGTAAATTAAATATCAAAAGGATTTTCAATTAATATAGTATCCTCTCGTTCGGGGCTTGTTGAGATACTTGATATATTAGTACCTATAAAGTCTTCTAAAGCATATATATAGTTCTTAGCATTGGCTGGCAATTCATCAATATTCTTAATTCCACTCGTTGAGGTTTTCCAGCCTGGAAAAGTTCTATAAATGGGTTTGATCTTTAATTGATCTTCAACAGCTGCTGGTAAGTAATCTAATTTTTTTCCATTTAAATCATATTCAACACACATTTTTATCTCACTTAATTCATCTAGTACGTCTAATTTTGTTAAAGCAATTCCATCAATGCCTGAAATTTTAATAGTCTGTCTAACTAAAACACCATCAAACCAACCACATCTTCTTTTACGGCTAGTAACAGTTCCAAATTCTTTCCCTCGAGTTCCTAATAATTTTCCAATATCATCAACAAGTTCTGTTGGGAATGGTCCTTCGCCTACTCTTGTAGTATAGGCTTTTGTAATACCTAATACATAATTAATTGAGTTAGGTCCACAACCTGTACCGGTAGCTGCACTAGAAGCTACTGTGTTAGATGATGTAACGAAAGGGTAAGTTCCATGGTCTACATCTAGTAAGATACCCTGAGCCCCTTCAAATAATATTTTTTTTTTCTTTTTTTTATATTCATCAATTTTTAACCATACAGGTTGTGAAAATTTAAGAATTTTAGGAGCAATTTCTAGTAAATCTTTTTTTAATTGTTTTTTTTCGAAAATTTTTTTCCCTAATCCTTTTCGAATTGCATTGTGATGTGTTAAAACTGACTCTAATCTTTGATCTAAATTTTTTTCTGATCTTAGGTCCATTACTCTTATAGACCTTCGTCCAACTTTATCTTCATATGCAGGACCTATTCCTCTTCTTGTTGTTCCTATTTTATCTTTACCAGCAGAGTCCTCCCTAATTTCATCCATTTCTTTATGGAATGGCAAAATTAAATTTGCAGACTCTGAAATGATAAAGTTTTCAACATTAACATCAACTCCTTTTGATTTAATTTCATCAATCTCTTCTAATAATGACCAAGGATCGACTACAACACCATTACCAATTATAGAAATTTTGTTTTTTCTAACTATTCCAGAGGGCAACAATCTAAGTTTATATACAACGCCATCTATTACCAAAGTATGTCCCGCATTATGTCCTCCTTGAAATCTAATTACAACATCTGCTTGCTCAGATAGCCAATCAACTATTTTTCCCTTTCCCTCGTCCCCCCATTGAGAACCAACAACAACAATATTTTTCATTATTTAAATTTCTTTTTTAATTCCATTGAATTTAGATGATTAATTGGACCGTGACCCTTTCCATATTTTGGATTAGTTAATATAGCAGAATTTACATATTTAATTCCTAGCTCACAAGCTTTCTTAATACTTTTTCCACATGAATAAAAAGTTGTTACTGCACTAGATAAAGTACATCCTGTTCCATGAGTGTTTTTTGTGTTGTGTCTAAAGCTTTCAAAAACACAAAGTTCTGATTTATTCAAAAAAATATCTTTCACTTTTTTTGAATTTAAATGTCCACCTTTAATTAAAACATTTTTAGCTCCTAAATTTATTAATATGTTTGCAGCAAAAATCATATCTTCTTTATTTTTGATTTTTGTTTTTGTCAAAATTTCTGCCTCTGGGATATTGGGTGTAACTAAAGTAACTTGTTTAAGTAGTTTTTCTTTTAAAGTTTGAATTGCTTCATTATTAATTAATTTGGCACCCCCTTTTGCAATCATTACCGGGTCTAGTATTATTTTATTTACTTTAATTTTTTTAAGAGAACCTACAACTTTTTTAATTACTTCTGATGAATGAAGCATTCCAATTTTTATAGCATCAGGTTTTATATCATTTGAAGTATAAATTATTTGATCTCTTATTTCTTCAGGGAGTAGTGGTGTTACAGATTTAACACCTTTGGTATTTTGAACTGTAATAGCTGTGATAGCAGTCATTGCGTATGATCCTAAACTGGTTACAGTTTTTATATCTGCTTGAATACCAGCTCCACCAGAAGAATCTGATCCAGCAATAATTAAAATTTTAGATTTTGGTTTCAATTCAATTAATAGTTTTAGTAATAATCTTAATACATTTCTTTAATAAAGTTATATTGTTACTTTCACTCATTATTCTAATTTTTGGTTCTGTTCCAGATTTTCTTACAAGAATTCTACCTTGACCTTTTATTAATCTATTTGCAACTTTAATTGAATTTTTAACTTTTTTTGTCTTTAGTATATTGTCGTCTTTAATTTTAATATTTTTTAATATTTGTGGTGTTTTCTCAAACACATTAAAAAAATTACTAGCTTTTGCCTTATTATTTAAAGCTTGAATTACTTCTAATGCAACTAAAAGACCATCACCTGTTGTAGCAAATTTTCCTAAAATTATATGTCCAGATTGCTCTCCTCCTAAATTAAATTTTTTCTTTTGCATTATTTCCTTTACATATCTATCTCCAACATTCGCTCTAATAAATTTTATCTTTTCCTTTTTAAAAAATTTTTCTAGTCCATAATTAGTCATTAAAGTTCCTACAACGCCTCCTTTCAAAATTTTTTTCTTTTTCCATTGAATTGCTAACGCAGCAATAATTTGATCTCCATCAATTATAGAACCTTTTTCATCACACATTATTATTCTATCAGCATCTCCGTCTAGTGAGATGCCTAAATTTGCTTTATATTTTTTAACATTTTTTTGAAGCTTGTTAGGAAAAGTTGAGCCACAATTTTTGTTAATATTAAAACCATTAGGTTTTCCCCCAATGACTATTAATTTGGCTCCCAAAGATTTAATCATTTTAGGGGCTGCTTTATATCCAGCACCGTTAGCACAATCTAGAACTATTTTCATATTCCTTAATTTAAAATTTCTAGGAATTTTTTTTTTTAGAATCTTAACATAATCATTTGTTCCAGTTTCTAATCTTTTAACGCGACCAAGAAGTTTAGGTTTAGAAAAATGTTTTTCTACATTTCTATCAATTAAGTTTTCAATTTTTTTTTGAATTTTATCAGATAATTTTAACCCATCTGGACCAAATAATTTTAGCCCATTATCGTAAAATAAATTATGTGAGGCAGTAATCATTATACCTAAATTGGCATTCATTGATTTTGTTAACATTGCTAATCCATTAGTCGGTAAAGGTCCCAAGGTATAAACATGCATTCCTGATGAAGCTAAACCTGAAACAAGAGCTGGCTCAAGTGCATAACCTGAAAGTCTAGTATCTTTTGCTATTATAGCTATTTGTTTTTTTTTTTTTAAATTTGTAAAATATTTACCTACGGCTAAACCAAATTTAAAAAACATGTCACCATTAATATTTTTGCTATTAACATGCCCTCTAATTCCGTCTGTACCAAAATATTTCATCTTATTTGATTAACTCTTTGAAAACTTTAATACTTTGATTAATTTCATTAACATCATGGACTCTTAATATTTGGACTCCTTGCTTCATTGCATAAATACCCGAGCTTATTGTTCCACCTATTCTGAAGTAGCTATCGTTGATACCAGATAATTCTTTAATAAATCTTTTTCTGGATATTCCCAGTAGTATAGGCAATCCTAAGGAGTGGTAAATCGATATATTTCTAATTATTGTAATATTATGTTTCAAATTTTTTCCAAAACCAATACCTGGATCTAGAATAATATTATTATGTTTTATACCAACCTTTCTTAAAAACTTAATTTTTTCCTCAAAAAAATCGTAAATATCTAATAAAACATTTTTATATTTTGGGTTATTTTGCATTTTATCTGGATTTCCAAGCGAATGCTGGAGTACAAATGGTATCTTGTATTTCTTTAAAATATTAATTGAATTGTTGTCATAATTTAATCCTGAAACATCATTAATCAAACTAATTCCTAAATTAATTCCTTTTTCCATGATATCTGACTTTCTAGTATCTAGAGAAATTACTTTTTTTTTATCAATTTTTTTTAGAATATCTTTAAGTCTATTCCATTCAATTTTTGAGCTTAAAGTTTTTGAGCCAGGCCTAGTAGACTCTCCTCCAATATCAACTAAATCAGCTCCACATTTAAAAAGGTAATCTAGTCTTTTTTTTGCTAATTTAATTTTATTATATTTTCCTCCATCAGAAAAACTATCTGGTGTAGTATTCAAAACACCCATAATATTTGGAATGTTTTCAAAACTTAAATTCTGAAATTTTTTTTTTTTACTTGTTATAATCTTAATGTCATTTTTTACGATTTTTTTTATACTATAAGGTAATTTATTTATTTTTTTTATTGATATTCTTTTTTTTGAATTTCTTGAAATTATTTCAATCTCATCAAAAGAAATTTCTTTACTACCATTCAACGGTAATGTTTTTTTTTCTTCAATTAAGAGCCTTGATTGATAACCATAATAGAAATTACACACTTTTGTGTAATATCTAGGCATTAATTTTAGTGAACAATTTTAGGTTTAAGTCCCATTGCACCCATTGCGGAACTTTTATCATCTTCGACTTTTAGATCTTGTTTATCTGCAGGATATATATTCTTATTAATTATATTCTCAATCTCTTCACCAGTTAATGTTTCGTATGTTATAAGAGCTTTAGCAATTTTATGTAAATCATCTACTTTATCTGTTAAAATCTGTTTTGCTTTATTATAACCTTCATCTACAAGTTTTCTAATTTCCTTATCTATTTTTTGAGCAACTTCCTCTGAAACTGACTGTGTTTGAGTAACAGATCTACCTAAAAAAACTTCTTCTTGATTTTCTCCATATTCAACAGGTCCCATTTCTTCACTCATTCCATATTTTGTCACCATCGCTCTAGCGAGTTGTGTTGCTTGATTTATGTCTGATCCACTACCTCCGCCTGCTCCTGTCGATATATTATCTTTTCCAAATATTACTTCCTCTGCAACTCTTCCTCCAAAACACACAGCTAATCTAGCTTTAAGATATTTAATAGAATGCCCATGTTGATCTCTCTCTGGTAAGTTCATAACCATACCTAATGCTCTTCCTCTTGGAATAATTGTTGCTTTATGAATTGGATCATAACTAGGCATATTAAAAGATACTAAAGCATGACCCCCCTCATGATATGCTGTTAATTTTTTTTCATCTTCAGTCATAACCATAGATCGCCTCTCGGCTCCCATCATTACCTTATCTTTTGCATCTTCAAATTCGCTCAAAGTGACTATCCTTTTGTTTTTTCTTGCAGCTAAAAGGGCAGACTCATTAACTAAATTTGCTAAATCCGCTCCTGAAAATCCTGGAGTCCCTCTTGCAATAGTTCTCAAATTTACATCCGGCGCCATTTTAATTTTTTTAACATGAACTTTTAAAATTTTTTCTCTTCCAATGATGTCTGGGTTTGAAACCACAACTTGTCTATCAAACCTACCTGGTCTTAACAAAGCTGGATCTAAAACATCAGGTCTATTAGTTGCAGCAATTATGATTACACCTTCATTTGTCTCAAAACCATCCATTTCAACAAGAAGCTGATTTAACGTTTGTTCTCTTTCATCATTACCACCTCCTAAACCTGCGCCTCTGCTTCTTCCAACAGCATCAATTTCATCTATAAAAATAATACAAGGAGAATTTTTTTTTCCTTGTTCAAACATATCTCTTACTCTCGAAGCTCCAACCCCTACAAACATTTCTACAAAATCTGATCCTGAAATTGTAAAAAATGGAACACCAGCTTCACCTGCTATGGCTCTTGCAAGTAAAGTTTTTCCAGTACCAGGAGGTCCAACTAATAAGGCTCCTCTTGGAATTTTACCCCCAAGTCTACTAAATTTTTTTGGATCTTTTAAAAATTCTACAATTTCTTCAACTTCCTCTTTTGCTTCTTCAACTCCAGCAACATCATTAAAAGTCACTTTTCCTTTAAGCTCGTTCATCATTTTTGCTTTTGATCTACCAAAGCCCATTGCACCCCCTTTGCCACCTTGCATTTGCCTCATAAAGAAAATCCAAACGGCAATTAACAGTAACATTGGAAACCAAGATAATAACACTCCAAATAACGAAGGCATTTTTTCATCAATTGGTGCAGCAGATATACTTACACCTTTTTCAGAAAGTTTTTCAATCAAGTTCGGATCATTAGGTGAGTAAGTTGAAAAGCTATTACCATTTGAATATACACCTTTTATATTATTGCCCTGTATATCTACTTTTAAAACCTCTCCATTCTCTACTGATGTTAAAAAATCTGAAAATATAATTTGATTTCCACTTTTTAGATTTGATTGAGGGCTTTTAAACATATTGTATAGACCTATAGTCAAAAATACAATAATTGCCCACATTGCTAAATTTTTAAGATTCATTCGTATAAGATAAGAATTATTCTAAATTAAACAAGTGTCAAATTAGTGTTCTTTTGTCATAATCACTGTGTGATTTACCTTCTTAATGACGCATCCTCCTAAAGTTTCTTTAATTAGAGTGTTATTAATTATTTTGTTTAAAACTTTATCAATTTTTTTCCCTCTAGCTAGATTATATTTCATTCCAACCAACTTAATCAGATCAGATAAAGATCTAAATATTACCTCGTAAGAATTATTAAAAAAGTCCTCTTTTAGTATCAATTCTTTTTTTTCTAAATTGAAAAATGAGTTTTTATCTTTATTTTTTTCTACGTAAAACTTCAAAGCTTTATCTGAATGTTTTAAATTTTCTAAAGTTAATAAAAACTTTTTATTATCTAACCCATTTTTTTGAAGCTCTTTGATAAAATTTCTTATTTTAGTTCTACGAAACTCAGTATTATAATTAGATGGATCATCTACATAAAAATTGAAAATATTTTTAGAAATAAATATTAAATCTTTTTTATTAAATCCCAGTAAAGGTCTGAGTAAATTAATTTTGTTAATCTTTGTTCTTTCATCTAAAGAAACAAGACCTCTTAAACCACTTCCTCGCATCATTCTTAAAAAGAAATTTTCTATCATGTCATCAATGTGATGACCAAGCACTAGATCTTTAATCTTCAATTTCTTACATTTTGAAAACAATAAGTCGTATCTTTTTCTTCTCGCAAATGACTGGATATTACCTAGCGGTTTTTTTCCTCTAATAGTCAATACCTGTGAATCTATTTTATTCTTTTTAAGAATTTTCTTAACCATTATTGCCTCTAAGGTCGACTCGTCTCTTAATTTATGATCTACGATATAATATTTTGGATGCAAGTTATATTTTAATGAATATATCTTAGTTAAAAACGCTAACGCTAAACTATCTGGTCCACCAGATACTGCTACTATAAAATTGGTATTTGGATTGAAAGAATTTTCAAACCTTCTAAATATTTGATTAATTCTTCTGTTTAAAAGTTTATCTTTAAATTGCTTAGGAATTTTGTTTACTACACTCAAATTTTTGAGACTCATATTTTGCTTTTTGAATTACAGATTGATTAGCTTTGGGATATTGTTTTTCCACTCCACTTATCATTTTACATCCTTGATCTTTTTCTCCTATTTGTATCATAGATACTCCAAGTTTTAATAAATTGATTGGTGCTTTTTCACCTTCAGGATATTTTTGATAACCTTCTAAGTATGCTGACGCAGCATCTGTATATAATTGTCTTATTCTGAATGTTTCAGCGTACCAATATTGAGCATTACCTGCTAATTCGTGATCAGGATTTGTTATCACAAATTCTCTGAATGCTCTTTCTGCAGTAGGATAATCCCCGACTTTTAAAAAGCTTGTTGCAAACTCATACTGTTTAGTAGCAGATACATCAGGTAATATTTTTTCTTCTGCTTGAAAAGTTTCAGTTACTATAGAAGCGGTAGTTTCTACAGACTCAATTCTTTGAGTAGTTTCACTTGTCTCAGTATCTTTATAAGATATTGAACCTAAGTCTTGAGGTTCAGATGAACCGGGTAGGAGATCTTTGTTTATCTCAGAATCATTTTTTGTTATTCTCTTTGTACTTTCATCAAATGAAATAATGTTTTCAAGATCTTTAAATCTTAACTGATTATCTGCTTGAACTTTTGATAATCTATTTGAAAGTTTGTCTAATTTAAAATTAATTTCTTCAAACTTATTGGTAAGTTCTTGAAATTGATTTTCTATTTCTGAAAGTTTTAACAAATGTCTTGTTAATACATCTTCTGAATTATTGTCAATGCTTGAGGAGGTTGGATTATTATTTATATCAACAGAATCTGAGTAAACTGCTTTTTCAAGTGTTTTTAAATCTTTTTGAATGTTTTCTAGAGTATCATAGATATTATGATTATCTGCAAATGAGGTAACACTGAATAAAAAGTTAAAAAAAATAATTATCTTTAAAATAGTTACATATTTTAAAATGTTCATATGCCTAGGTTATCTTTAAAATAGTGGCAAAAAAAAGACCTCTTAAACATTGCGCTTAAGAGGTCTTAATAATTTAAAAATATTAATTAGCTTTGACTGTAACAGATCTTCTGTTTTTCGACCAAGCTAGAGGATTAGATCCAGAGTCTACAGGTCTTTCTTTACCATAACTTAAAACTGAAATTCTATCTGAAGAAATTCCATACGTCATTAAGTAATCTTTTGCAGCATTTGCTCTTCTTTCACCTAATGCTAAGTTATATTCTCTAGTACCCCTTTCATCTGCATGTCCTTCTAAAACAACTGTTATATTAGAATTTTTTCTTAGCCACGCAGCTTGTTTACGTAAAGTTTCTCTTGAAGCTGTAGTTAATACAGACTCATTAGTTGCGAAAAATACTCTATCTGGAACTCCAGATGCTAAATATTCTATTGTATCAGTTCCAGTGTAAACATCTCCTTGCATTTGCCCAGTAGATACTTTCTGTGTAGCACACGCACTAAGCACTAAACATGCTGCCAATGCTAGTAAGACATTTTTTAGAATTTTGTCTAATTTCATTATTGCTCCTTCGCTCAATAGTTCAAAATCTTAGTTTTTCACAACTAGATAGATGTTTCAAGTCTAAAAATCAAGTTAATATATGGTTAATTACTTAATAATGATGACCATGATGGGTCTGATCCATCAGTTGGTGTTTTAACTAATCTCTCATTGTAGCCTGTTAAGTCAATAGACCACAATTTAGCTGAAAAACCATCTCCATTTGCATCTGTTTTAGTTTCTCTATAAAATATTAAAACCCTCCCATTAGGAGACCAAGAGGGAGCTTCTTGATAAAAATTTTCTGTCAATAATCTCTCTCCACTTCCATCAGTTCTCATAACTCCAATATAAAATTTGCCTTTATGTAGTTTTGTAAAAGCAATTAAGTCTCCTCTTGGTGACCAATTTGGAGTTCCGTATATTCCTTTTCCAAAAGAAATTCTTTTAACATTGCTACCATCACTATTCATGATATAAATTTGTTGATAGCCACTTCTATCAGAATTAAACGAAATAAATTTTCCATCTGGTGAGTAAGAAGGTGAAGTATCAATTGAGGGATGATTAGTAATTTTTTCTACTATTCTATTTTCAAGATCCATCGTATATATTTCAGAATTACCATCTTTTGCAAAACTCATAATTATTTTTTTTCCATCTGGAGAAAATCTTGGTGCAAAAGTCATTCCAGGAAAGTCTCCCACAACTTCTTGCGTGCCTGTTTCTATATCTAAAAGATAAACTCTTGGTAAATTTCTAAAATACGAAAGGTATGTTACCATTTGACTTGTTGGATTGAATCTAGGAGTTAGTACTAGTTCATTACCTAAAGTTAAAAATTTATTATTTGCACCATCTTGATCCATTATTGCTAATTTCTTAATTCTTTTAGTTTTTGGACCTTCTTCAGCAACATAAATAATTCTTGTATCAAAATAACCCTTTTCGCCTGTCAATCTTTCGTAAACTTTGTCAGTGATAATATGGCCAACTCTCCGCCAGTTATTTGGTACCGTTGTAAATGCTAATGCCATCATTTCTTTTCCTGCTAGAATATCCCATAATCTAAATTCTACTCTTAATTTTTCATCTTTAAAAGTTACCTTCCCTGTAATAAGTGCTTGAGCTTTAATCAAATTCCAATCTTCAAAACGAGGTTTTAAGTTTGCAATATCAGGAGCTTGTAAAAAAGCATTCTTATCTAGAGGGTTAAATAAACCTGAGGTTTTTAAGTTATTTTCTACTATGATTGATATTTCTGAACCTAGATTGTCTTTTTGTAAAATTTTTTCAAAATTTTTTCTTGAATTTTCATCAATAGACAAAGGTGATACAGCTATTGGTAATGGATTTAGATTACCTCTTGTAATATCAACTTCAATTAAAGCGAAAGATTTAAAAGGTATAAATAATAGTAATATATTAATAAATAAAAATTTTTTCATCATTATGTTTTATCCCTCTAACATTTCCCTTGCATCAAAATTTAATTGTAATTCTTTCCATCTGTCATATCCAGTACTAGGAACTCTTAATGGTTGGCATAATTTAACTGCTCTAAGAGCACTTTCCGCTAAAACTTTATAGAAACCTTGACCAGGTTTATTCATTCTAGCATGATCTAAAATTTCTGATTTAATTACTGAACCATCAGGTTTTAGTTGCAATTTAATTCTCACTAATAGATTTTCATTGTAAGGTAAACCTAAAGGAATGCTCCAGCATCCAAATATCTGTGCTTTTAAAGCATCTTCTTCACTTAAAGATAAACCAGTATTTTCAAGATTTTTTTGTTGATCTTGGGTAACCTTGTCTGTTTTATTTATTGTTTCCGCATTTTCAATCTTAGACTTGTCAATTAAGGCTGCTATATTATTTGGATCAAATAATTCTTTTTTTTCAAACTCAGAAACTTGTTTTACTTCGTTATCTATTTTTTCTGGATTTTGTTTATCTTCTTTTATTTTTTCAACTTTTTTAACTTTATCTTCAGGCATAGGAACTGAGTCTGGCTTAACCTTTTTAACTTTTTTAGGTGGTGCCTGTTCAGATACAAGTTTTTTTTCTTTTTCTTTTATCTTTTCAATAGTTTTTTTTGCTTTTGGTGCAAAAGGGATGTTTGTTTTATCAGTAATTTGTATCAATTCTACAGATACTATGGGAGGAAGATCTATAGGTTTTTTAGACAAAAATGGTAAACTCATAGCTGTAATCATAATTAATACCAAATGCAAAACAGAAGAGATAATTATACTTCTATTCACTTTAAGTTTACCTTTCCTTATAAGGCTCAGATATAAGTGCCACCTTTGTAAAGCCTGATCCAGATAGTAAACCCATAATTTCTAAAACTCTTCCATAATTAATTGTTTTATCTCCCCTTACATATATTCTAGTATCTGTTCTATTTTTTGAAACTGCTAAAACTTTTGCAATAATTTTTTCATATTCAACTTTTGACTCTTGAATAAAAATCTCACCTTTAGAGTTTATCGTCAAGGTCAAAGGTTCTTGCTCTTCTGGTAAAGAGTCTGCTGAACTTTCTGGTAAATCAACTTGAACTCCAACGGTTAACAGAGGAGCAGTAACCATAAAAATAATTAATAATACTAACATTACATCAACAAACGGTGTAACATTAATTTCGCTCATAGGTTCTTTAGATGAACGATTAAATTTAAAAGCCATTTTAAATAATTGTTAAAAATCTTTTTGAAAAATTTTCTAATTTTTGAGAATATTTAATAGAGTCGTTGTTAAATTTATTATAAGCTATAACAGCTGGTATTGCTGCTAGTAAGCCTAAAGCAGTTGCAAATAATGCCTCAGCAATTCCTGGTGCAACAATTGCTAGACTTGTGTTTCGAGAAATTGCAATAGATTGAAAAGAATTCATAATACCCCAAACAGTTCCAAATAATCCTATGAATGGTGCAGTAGAACCAACTGTAGCTAGAAATGTAAAACCTTTACTAATTTTATTCATTTGTTTTTCAATCCCTGTTTCCAACATTGTAGTCATTTTATTATGTAAATCTGTTTTAGATTTTCTCTTTAGTAAATTTTGCATTGCATCTTTAAATACAAGAGCCATCGGATCATTAATATTAGTTGGTAAATTATTATAAAATGACTCTGCAGATTTCGAGTTCCAAAACTTTGTTTCAAATTCCTCTGAAGTTTCATTAATCTTTTTGAACAATCTGTATTTTTCAATTATTACTGCCCACGAATAAATAGAGCACGCTATTAAAAGAACAATTACCGTTTTAACTATAATATCTGCTCTAAAAAATAAATTTATTAAAGAAAAATCTGCACTAGATGCAAGGCCTATAGCTTGAGATGAAATGTCAGCTTCCATAAAGTCTTCTCACACTTAAATGTGTCATGATTTTGTCTTAATAAATTAGATTTATTGCTCAATTTTGTAAGTTTCGTAATAAAAACTCGCAATTAAAATAGCATCAGCTTTATTCGAATCTTTTTTTTTTGATAATTGAGATGAAAAATAAGGAAATATTTCAATAGCTCTTGTTCTACTAGCATCTTTTTCTGAATTTATTAAGTTGAAGTATTTTTTCCATTTAGCTGGTCTGACAAAATACATGGATAATTGCATTGCGGAACAAATACCTTTTAAAATCCCAAAAGATTGTCCAAAATTAAACATACTTGTAACACCCTGACCTGGCATTGCTGAAACTTGTTCTATTATAACTTTTATATTTTTTTTTTCACTTTTATGAATTCTTTTTAAAATTTCATTATAAATTTGTGAACCATTCACCTGTCTTTTGTTCTTTTTTCCTTCAGTCATTGTGGGCATCTCAATAACATCAATAATTTTACCATCATCTAAAAAACAAATTGATCCGGATATACCTGGGTCTATACCAATAATTAACATATATTAATTTGAAAACTTAACATTTGAATAAATATTCTGTATATCATCATCTTCTTCTAATGTTTCAAAAAAATTAATCAAATCCACTTTTTTTTCATTAGGTATCTGAACGCTAGTAAGTGGAATCCACTCAATCTCTGTAGATATAAAATTAGTAATTGATTTTTCTAACTCTTTTTTAACATTATAAATCTCATTCATTTGACATTGAACTTCATGAAAATCTTCATTAGATTTACACTCCTCTGCACCTGCTTCTATAGCTAATGCAAAAATATCTTCTTCTGAAATTTCATTTTTATCGATTTTGATTAATCCTAATTGAGAAAAATTATGAGATGCTGAGCCTTGTGTGCCCAGACTACCTCCTGCTTTTTGAAAAATAGTTCTTATATTAGATGCTGTCCTATTTTTGTTATCAGTTAAAGCTTCTACAATTATTGCGACTTTTTCAGGTCCAAAACCTTCGTACCTTAAATTTTCAAAATTTGACTCTGTACTAATAGAAGATTTATTGATAGCTCGTTCGATATTATCTTTAGGCATATTAGCAGATCTTGCGGCTTGAATAGCTGAACGAAGTCTTGGATTCATTGCAGGATCTTTATCACCTAATTTTGCCGCAATAGTAATTTCTTTAGATATTTTTGAAAAAATTTTAGACCTTTGCTTATCTGCTTTACCTTTTTTATGTTTTATTCCTGCCCAATGAGAATGTCCTGCCATAAATTAATTATCTATTATTATTTAATTGACCTCCAAAGATATAACTTTCAACTTTATCAGCCAATCCAGTTTCTACATTACAATCTACAATTACCCCACATAAAGTCGCTTCTCCTTTAGCGGGATAATGTTTGACTGAGTTTTTTTTCATAAACCTATTCAAGGAATTATCTTTATTCATACCTATCACAGAGTCATAATCTCCACACATGCCTGCATCTGTCTGATAAGCAGTTCCTTTTTTTAGAATTCTAGCATCATTAGTGGGGATATGTGTGTGAGTTCCAATTACCAGAGTAGCTTCACCATCAAAATAATGACCTATAGCATTTTTTTCACTAGTGATCTCTCCATGGAAGTCAACAATTAAAAAATCATAATCCTTCTTCAATTTAAATGACTGCAAAAATTTTTCTGAGATTTTGAAAACATCATCACATTTTTTCATAAAAACATTTCCCATTAAATTAAGTACACCTATTTTTATGTTATGTTTTGTTGGGTATATTTCAAATCCTCTACCAGGTGATGGTTCAAACAAATTTTTTGGTCTTAACAATCTATTATCTTGATCAATAAAATTCATTATATCTTTTTGATCCCAAATATGATTTCCTGTAGTAATAACATTTACACCACAGTTAAAAAAATCATAACAAATTTCTTTTGTTAAACCAACTCCAGACTCATCCGCATTTTCTCCATTTAAAATTACAAAATCAATTTTATTTTTTTTTATTTGATCTAAAAGACTATTCATTATTTGAGAGCAGCCCGATATTCCAACAACATCTCCTAAAAATAATATTCTCATTTTTAATCTATTCCTCTGTAATTATATAATCTAGCTTAATATCATATTTATTAGTTGGTATTTTTTTTACTCTTTGGTACGAAAAAGCTAACCCAATAGTAATTACTTTTTTTCTTTTTTTAATTTTCTGAATATATCTATCATAAAAACCACCACCATAACCAATTCTATTAAAATCTTTATCATAAGCTACAAGAGGAACTAGTAATATATCTGGATATTTTAATTCATTTGAAACTGGCTCTGGAATTCCATATTTGTTTATATTAAGGGGATCTTTACTAGACCAATTAAAAAAATCCATTTTATTATTTTTTTTTATTTTTGGTAAACAAATCTGATAATTTTTTTTTTCAAATTTTTTTAAAATTTGTACTCCATCGATTTCATAGTTATATGGATAATAGCCACCCACTACTTTAGATTTAATTTTTTTTTTTTTTAAAATATTTAAGACTCTTTTAAAATTTATAGAAAAATTTTTGTATATTTTACTTTTCCTTAAAATTAATATTTTTTGTCTAATTTCTGATTTATTCACAAATGATTATTATGAAATTTTTTCTAAATTTGCTTTATCAACAAAGCTTGTAATTTCATCTGTAGCATCTTCAATTAACTTTTCATAATGCTTCTGATTAATTTCAATTGAATTTTTTAGATCATAATGATTTTCATTTAATTTATAAATTTCTTGTTCCTTTTTATCTTTATATTCATAGACTAACGATTTTAATTCTTTAAATTTATTTGATAAATCTCTCAATTCATTTTTTTTTTGCTCAACTTTTTTTTTTGTTTCATGATATTCATCCATAACTTTTATAGCTGTAATTAATAAAAGCTTATTTTCACCAAGATTTCCTAAATTATTCTTTAACTCATTAAACTTTTGATTAATTTGAATTAATAATTCCTCAAGATGCTCTTCTTGACCATCTTCACATGATAGTAAGAACTCTTTTCCATTAAATTTAATACTTACGTTTCCCATTTTTCTATTTCATCTATTAAAGTATCTGTTTCTTGATTTAATTCATCAATTTTTTCTGAAAACTCAATTTTTTTTCTCTCCTCATTTTTTTGTAATTCATCAAGTTTTTTGCTAAGATTATTGTGTTCAATTACCAAATTTTTATATTTTTCCTCTATCTCTTGTTTTTCAATTTCTAATTGATTTTTTTGTGTATTTAAATTTTCTATATTTTTTTTTACATTAGGGTTTTGAATATTTAAATTTTTTAATTTTGTTAACGCTATAATTAACTTTTTTTCTTTTTCGATTTCAGAATTCATATATATATAAACATATTATTAAATAGAATCTTCTTAGTCTAGACAGGATAAATTTGAATAAACAATACAAAGAATTAGCCAATTGTATTAGGTTTTTGTCTATAGATGCTGTTCAAAAAGCAAACTCGGGACACCCTGGAATGCCTATGGGAATGGCTGATGTGGCAACTGTTCTATTTAAAGATTTTCTAAACTTTAATCCAAAAAATCCAAATTGGATTAACCGAGACCGATTTGTACTTTCTGCCGGTCACGGATCGATGTTACTTTACTCACTTTTGTATCTAACAGGTTATAAAAGTGTTTCCTTAAATGACATAAAAAATTTCAGACAGCTCGACTCAATTTGTGCTGGACATCCTGAATATCATCCAAATACTGGAATAGAAACAACCACTGGACCTTTGGGGCAAGGGATATCAAATGCTGTTGGTTTTGCCATTTCAGAAGAAATTTTAAAAAAACAAGTTGGAAAAAAAATAATTGATCATAAAACATATGTCTTAGCTGGCGATGGATGTTTGATGGAAGGGATTAGTCATGAGTCCTTGAGTCTTGCAGGACACCTGAAGTTAAAAAATCTTATTTTACTTTTTGACAATAATTCTATTTCAATTGATGGCCCCACTAGCTTGGCAGTTTCAGATGATCATGAAAAAAGATTTAAAAGCTATGGATGGGATTATCTAAAGATAAACGGTCATAACTTTAAAGAAATATCAAAAGCTCTTAAAAAAGCACAAAAATCAAAAAAACCTATAGCAATTTCTTGTAAAACAACAATCGGTTATGGATCTCCAAATAAAGGTGGCAAGGCCTCATCACATGGAAGTCCATTAGGTGATGAGGAAATAAAGTTAGTTAGAAAAAAATTAAATTGGAATTATGGCGCTTTTGAAATTCCAAAAAAATTAAATGAAGAATGGAAATCAATTGGTACTGAAGCATCAAAAAAAGCAGAAAAGCATGAAAAAATTTATATTAAT